>CAZRHZ010000130.1:0-7109 GCA_964599995.1 uncultured Anaerolinea sp.
ATTGATTCTGCGGTCAAACGCATGGAGCAATTGGGATTTTCCGACGATGTTGATTGTGTTTTGGCGAACAAGAGCGACACTGATCTTATGAGTTGGAAAGTCAATGAGTATTTTATTTACGCACGGGTTTTGGCTGCTCAAGGAAAACATATCCTGGGCTTACGCGTATTAGACCGGATGGCACAAGCCGCTCAAAACACTGGTATGAATTGGGTGTTATATCGCACCTGGCTCACTCAGGCTATCATCTTTTCCACGAACCACCAGAAAGATGTTGCCATGCAGATCATGCAGAAGTTACTCTCCAAATCTTCTCAGGCGATTTTTGGTGCCATTCAGATTTATCTTTCCACAGGTGAAGAGGCTCGAAGCGTGTTGCTTGAAGCCCGACAACAAGGAATTCAACCCGAATATGTGCAAAAATTGTTGGATGCTTTTCCTCCTTTAGCACACACCGAACCGATACCTGATTCGCCCGAATTGTTATCTGAACGAGAGGTGGAAGTATTAGGTTTGATGGCAGAGGGTATGAAGAACCAAGAGATTGCTAACCGATTGGTGGTTAGCCTCAATACTGTTCGCTATCACACAAAAAACATATTTGGTAAGCTTGGTGTTGATAATCGCACAGCCGCGGTGGCGCGTGGTCGTGAACTGGGTTTGATTAAGTAAAAAACTACATCGTTTTTACAAACCACCCTACATGAATGTGTAGGGTGGTTTTGTTTTGCTTCAGATAAACTGAAAACACAGAACGAAAGGAAAGATATGCCACGCTTGTATTCGATCGTAATCGCTCACCTATTGGACGAAACCTGGAAAGAATGGTTTGACGGTATGAACATTTCCCCGACAGAAGATGGGTCCACACTGCTGACAGGTGTTCTTAACGATTCAACCGCCCTACACAGTGTGCTGAATAAGATCCGAAACCTCAACATGGATCTGGTGTCGGTGTCTTTTAATGAGGTCGCGGAAAAAGATGATGAAATTCAGTAAACTTCGCAAACCTCTCTTGATGTTAGTGATTCGCTCACTACTCTTTCTTTTATTCCAGGCCCTGTTCGCTCTGATATTTCTCTTCAAAGGTTCTTCAGAGGCATGGAATACCTCGGCCGCATGGTGGCCTTTGGCTATCATTCTAACCGATCTGGTATGCCTTGGGTTGTTGGTCTGTTTTTTCAAACAGGAAGGAAGCAGCTTTTGGGCGGTTTTCCGCATTGATCGCAAGTCAATAAAAGGCGATTTACTCTTCATGCTTGGATTTTTAATCATCGGCGGATTGCTTGGTTATCTGCCAAATATCTTCTGTGCCAGGTGGCTTTTTGGTGATCCACAGGTTGCACTTGATATGCTTGTGCGCCCACTTCCCGCTTGGGCAGCGATCTCAAGTGTTGTGTTTTTCCCCCTCTTGCAGGGTTTGATCGAAATTCCAACCTATATGTTATATACCATGCCGCGACTTGACGCTGGAGGATTGCGTCCGTGGATGGCGGTTGGATTGGCAAGCTTCTGGCTCTCGGTGCAGCACATTTTTGCACCTTTCTTGCTGGATGGTCGCTTTATTGTCTATCGATTGGTGATGTTCTTGCCGTTCGCGATCCTGGTTGCCATTGTCATGCGTGCCCGTCCTCGATTGATGCCTTATATGGCAGTGATGCATGCTTTGATGGATATGTCTGTGGCAATAATGTTCTTACCGGTGATGTATTGATTTTGGAGGTTTTGATGTTTTCGACTACGGTGTTTCTTTGCTCAAAATCCACAATATCAAAGCTTTGTAAAATGTCCGGTTTACTGGCGTTGCTGACTCTGATCCAATCGGCGATAGGTGTATTTCATCCACAGGTTTTTAGAGATCCAGCCATGACTGCAGGAAATGCCCGTGGGACTGATGTTGTGATTTTATTCGCTGCGCTGCCCGTCTTGGTCATCTCGATGGTCTTTGCACTACGTGGTTCCCTACGTGCCCAATTGGTTTGGGCAGGGACACTGATCTATCTTTTTTACAATGCAGTGATCTTCACCTTCGCAATAGCATTCAATCCGCTTTTTCTATTTTACGTGGCAACCCTCTCATTATCTGGTTGGTCGTTGGTGATCTTGCTTTTGCAAATTGATGTTGAATTGATTCGTACACAATTTATCGAAACAACACCGGTCCGATGGTTCGCTGGTTACCTGACCGCCATTGCATTGCTTTTTTTACTGAGTTGGTTGAGACAAATCGTTCCAGCTTTGTTTTCCAACACTACTCCAGAATTTCTATCCGGGACGATCATGTTGACTAGTCCAGTACACATATTGGATGTGGGCTTTCTACTTCCATCAGGATTTCTCGGTGCGGTATGGCTTTGGAGAAAACAAACCTGGGGGTACACCCTGACGGGGATGCTTTTGGTAATGATGACCATTGAAACCTTAAGTATTGCCGTGGATCAATATTTCGGACACTTACACGATCCTGCCACCTCACCTGCTGCAATTCCGCTCTTTATCGGGATGTCTCTCATCGGCCTCATTGTATCTGTGACATACATCCGTTTCCTCAAACAACAATCCAATTCTGTCGAAGGTCAGAAATGAAAAACTTACCCCCATCATTTTCACAAAAAGCCGGGCGAATTATGTTGACAACACTTTCAGTTCTTTTGGCCGCCATCCTTATATCGACAGGTACTTTATTGATCTTGAGCCCCGGAAAACCACTACCATTGCTTGGCGAAAATGGAAAACTACTTGATGGCGGCATCTCTGAAAAAGTCTATGTGGAGATCAATGGGGTGGACCAAGGCATGGTCATCCAAAGCAAAAATATCGAGAATCCTGTACTGCTTTTTGTGCATGGAGGTCCAGGCATGCCGGAGTATTGGCTGACCCAACGTTATCCAACTGGACTCGAAGACTATTTTACAGTGGTCTGGTGGGATCAGCGCGGAGCGGGTCTTTCCTATAATTCTGATATTCCGTCCGGGACGATGACAGTAGAGCAATATATCGCTGATACTCTGGAAGTGACCCGCTACCTGCTCAAACGCTTTGACCAGGAGAAAATCTACCTGCTGGGTCATTCTTGGGGCAGTTTCATCGGGATTCAGGCTGCAGCGCAGGCGCCTGAGTTGTATTACGCCTACATCGGCATGGGGCAGATTTCAAACCAGCTCCTATCTGAGCAATTGGCTTATCAATACGCTTTGACGTATTTCAATGAAATAGGCAATTCGAGTATGGTCAGTAAATTGGAAGCCGCCCCTCCTGCCATTACGGTTCCTCTTTCAACGAACTATGAAGCACTGCGTGACGTTTATATGCATGAAGCTGGCATTGGCACCACACACGAGATGAAGTCGGTAATTACAGGCATCTTCTTACCTTCCTTGGCATTCAGAGGGTACACAGTGAGTGAAAAGATCAACCTGTGGCGTGGCAAGATCTATTCCCGTACTAACGATTTTGGATTATGGCAGACGATGCTCACGACCGATTTGACTCAACAAGTAACCAAATTGGATATTCCAATCTACTTTTTTCACGGACAGTACGACTACACCTGTGCTTACCCATTGGCCAAAACGTATTATGAACAAATTCAAGCCCCTCTAAAGGGATTCTATACCTTTGAAAAATCTGCGCACTCACCCTTGTTTGAAGAACCTGAAAAAGCGCTTGAGGTCCTTCTCGTAGATGTGTTGGCTGGATCGACTTCTCTTGCTGATAAATAAATCGCAGAGATCGAAGTCTTAGGTTGAAAAATTCTAAAGTGTAATTTTGTGCTACTAGTGAAAATAAAATGATAGAAAGAAGGTTCGTTTTGAAAAAAATATCCTCCACCAAATTCATACTGGCAACCTTTTTATTCACCTGGATTTTTCAGGGAGTCGCTATTCTAAGCGGACAATCCAGCAAGGAATTCCCAGCCATCCTTTTCTATATCCTGGGTGGTTGTGGACCCTCCTTGGTGGCTGTCTTCTTCGTTTTGCGCAACTTCAACACTGACCAGCGGCGTGAGTTTTGGTCTCGCGTTTTCAGTCCGCGAAGAATAAAACTGATCTGGTGGATCATAACGCTGATCGCAGTACCGGCATCCATGTTGTTGGGTGTCTGGCTCAACACATTGCTGGGTGGAAGTTCACCCCGCATGGATTACCTCAATCTCTTGAAAACCCGGCCTTCTGAGATCCTGATTTTCATACTCATGATGATGGTTGGCGGTCCGCTTGCAGAAGAACTGGGTTGGCGTGGAATTTTGCTTGAGGCTTTACAGAAAAAATGGTCCGCGGCGATCTCGACTTTGGTGTTGTTCCTGGTCTGGTGGATCTGGCATTTACCGTTGTTCTTTTTACCAGGTACCACCCAATTTGGTTGGGGACTTTTTGGCAGCATGTTCTGGTTGTTTTCGATGAACGTCTTCCTGCTGACCATATTGATGACTCTGGCTCACAACGCCAACCAGAACAGTGTTTTGGCTGCCATTTTGATCCATTTTTCATATAACGTGACGCTTAGCCTGCTTGTTCCATACTCCGTTCAGACATTTGCTTTCATAACAACCTTCCTGGCTTTGATGGTGGTTGTGATCTTGGTGACTCAAAAATTTGGTTCCCGCAAGATTCAATCAGCGCGATCGGATGAATGATATGAAACGAAAAATCCTCATCACTGGTGGAAACAACGGTATTGGTCTGGCGATGACGCAGTCCTTGTTGGATATGGATGACCAGGTCGCCGTTCTGGATCTTGCCTTGGAGAATCTGCCTCAAAACCCGAACCTGCTTAAAACCGCTTGTGATATTACCAAACCAACACAAGTCAGAAAAGCAGTGAGCGCTATCATAGATTATTGGGGTGGTGTGGATATCCTGATTAATAATGCCTGCCTGGCATTATTTACCCCCTTTGAAGAACGCGCGTTGAGTGATATCCGTCGCGAATTTGAAGTGAACTATTTTGGTACTCTGAATCTGATCCGTGCAGTACTACCGGTCATGAAAAAACAGGGCCGGGGCGTAATTCACAATCTCAGCTCAGGAGTTGGTTTTACGGGGATGCCCGGAATGACCGGGTACACCTCCACCAAAGGTGCGATCGAAGCTTTGACTCGAACTCTGGCGTTGGAATACGCTCCGAGCAACATCTTTTTCAATGTTATGCACCCGCCACTGACGCGCACCAATTCTGCCGCGGGTTTTGGTGTTCCACTCGAAATGATGGCCGATCCACACGAGGTTGGACGCAAGTTGGCCAAACTGGTCGGAAAGACGAATCCCATGTTGGCTGCTGGTTTTATTAATAATCTCCAGCTGCAAATGAGTTTCCACTTGCGGGTGCCAATGGGCAAGCTGATGTCCACATTATCTGAGAAAGCCCGGCAAAGCACATAGGAGAATCCTCAATGAGTGAATTATTCAAAAATATCAAGTAATGGATAGAGCGATAAGTTCAAATTAAAAGAAATGGAGAAAAAAATGCAAACACAAATGAAATCACCGCTTGTCTCTGCTTTGAAACCTAACTGGCCGCACGTCGTTTGGTTCCTTGGATTGACCTTTGGATTATCCTGGATCGTGGACCTGGTTTTATACCTGAATGGGGGGTTGGATAACCCTGCCACCACCATGATGTTGCAATTCCAAATGCTATTACCGGCTTTTTCTGCCATGCTTCTGGGGGCATTCTTTTTCAAAGAAAGCCCCATCTTTTTTCGAACTAATCGGCGAACTTCGCGCTGGTTCGTTTACTACTTCATGTTGCTAACCGCGCTGTATTTGATTGGTGCGATTGTAGTATTGATCTGGCCGGAACAAACCGCAATGGTCAGTTCGCTCCTGCTCGCTCCGAGTGTGTTGGGATTGATCTTGATTGTTGTTTTATGGTTGATTGGTGGCAAAGATTCCTTTGCCGGAGCTGGAATGGGAGGTGGAAAAGCCCGCGTTTGGTTGTTCTATGGAATTGGGATTGTTGCTTATTACGGGCTTCAGACTTTGCTAAATTATGTCTTCAAAATGGGACAGGTTGTAGATCTTGTTACCGCTTTTCCGCAAATGGCCGCCGCGAATCTTCCGACCGCAGCATTATTGCCGATCATGGCGCTCAACACGATTGTGATTGGCCCCTTCCTTGGATTGATCATTGCTTTTGGCGAAGAATACGGTTGGCGCGGATACCTGCAAACGGAATTGATCAAACTGGGAAAGGTCCGCGGCGTTTTGCTGCTGGGTGTGATCTGGGGTGTCTGGCATTGGCCGATCATCTGGATGGGATACAACTTCCCCGGTCAGCCTATCCTGGGCTCGTTGGCCATGGTGGCTCTTGGGATCATCTTTGCTGTTTTCTTCGCCTACAGTGTGTTCAAGTCAAAGGGTGTATGGACAGCAGCCTACCTGCACGCGTTGAATAACCAGACCTTGAGTTTCTTTTTCATGGCCGTTTACCTTCCGACCAATAACATTTTCTCATTCGGTGCGGGTTTCCCTGGGATCGTCCTTGGATTGATCCTGGTTTTATTGATCTTGCGTGACCCGGTATGGAAAGAGTTAGGAGAGGAGAATTAGGATGGAAACAGGTCTCTTAAAAAAACGCGCTATTCTTTTCATTTCAATCCTGTTTGGGATATTAGCCTTGTGCTGGTTTGCAACTTTGATTTCCCCGACGTTTTTCAACGGACTTTGGGCGCTATTTAGTGTGCTGCCCGTGGTTGCAACAATCCTGACTCGTGCCATCACCAAAGATAAATCACCCTGGCATCTTAAACCAAACTTTCGCAAGAGTTGGAAAACCTACCTGTTCTCTGCATTCTTGCCAGGTATTGCCATCTTTCTTGGTGGGCTGCTGTACTTTTGGCTTTTCCCACAAGACTTGGATCTGACTGCTCGCAACCTGGTGGCCCAATATGGGCAGTACGGTGCACCCGATTCGCTTCTGTTCACTCCCCGTACTGTGGTATTGATCGGGTTGGCGTTCATCGTAATTTCTCCGTTGGTTTTTCCCGTTCACCTCTTCGCACTTGGCGAAGAGATTGGCTGGCGTGGTTATTTTCTGCCTATTCTTCTCAAATTGACCAGTCCGCGTAAAGCTACTCTGATCCACGGACTCTTATGGGGATTGGCGCA
>CAZRHZ010000131.1:0-7006 GCA_964599995.1 uncultured Anaerolinea sp.
CACAAATGGGAGCATCAAGTCGTCAGCATGGAAAGGTAAAAGGATTTTTTCGAACGGGCAATTCATGAATTGCCCGTTTTTGTTATTGTATTTATAGAACAATTGTGCTATCATGATCTCACGTTCAACAAGGAGATCATGATGACCAGCACACAAAAAGCCATTCTACCTGGGATCGCCCTCGGCATCTTCGTCCTCGTTCTTCTCAGCCGGCTGGTGAGCCCGGTGACTGTGGCTGAAGCCGCCACCGAGGCACTACCTGCCATTACGCAGGAAAACCAGGTTGAGAACGGGTCCTGTCAGTATTATGACCGCTACCCTGCCAAGGTGCAGCCCTGGTGCGCGCTGATCGAAACCAGCGCCGCGGAATATAGCGTCGACCCCCTGCTGATCGCCTCGGTCATGTTGCAGGAAAGCGGCGGCCAGCCTGAAGTCATGTCCACCTCCGGCGCAGTGGGGCTGATGCAGGTCATGCCCAGCGATGGCATCGCCGCCCAATTCCAATGCATCAACGGACCGTGTTTCGCCTCCCGGCCGACCATCGCTGAACTGCTGGACCCCGCCTTCAACGTGGACTTTGGCGTGCGCCTGCTGGCTGGGTTGATCAACCGCCACGGTGACATCCGTGAAGCGCTCAAATCTTATGGCCCATACGACGTGGGTTACCGCTACGCCGATCAGGTGCTCGCCATCCGCAATTCACTCTAAAACCGCACCCTTGAAGGGCTGAAAGCGGGATGCTATAATGGGTTCGTTGCCTCGGTAGCTCAATAGGATAGAGCAAAGCACTCCTAACGCTTAGGTTGAGAGTTCGAGTCCCTCCCGGGGCACTTCCAATAAATGATAAAAAAACTAGGTTGTGAGTACCCATCGAGGGTATAGATTCGAGTCCCTCCCGGGGAACTTCCAATTATTAAATAAACCATTAGGTTGTGAGTACCCATCGGGGGGGGGTGAATTCGAGTCCCTTCCGCCCCATTCGCTTGCGTTCAGGGCGCAACTTTCGTAGGTACTTTCAAGTTATATTTCCTTAGAAAAATACTTAATTGGGTATTGCTTTACAAAAACGTAACAAGTGATACCCCACAAAAAGGTTAGAAAACTCTTAACTTAAGTGTCTTGATAGCCAGATGGGGTTCGATTATACTAATGACAGATAAACACTTGGGTGCCCCCCTCACCCAGGTGTTTATCTATTTAAGGACAAAATTAAGAAAAGTAATAAATAAACCAGAGATTTCTCTCCGGTTTTTTATTCTTCTCTATTCATCCAGTTCGTCGGGTTCGTCAAACTCAGCTTCCAGGTCGGCATCCGTTCGTCTGATCCACAGGTAGAGCACCTGGCCGTCATTGGTCTCACTGGATCGTGCGGCCAGTATGGGCACCTTTTCTTCCAGCCCCATTTCATTGCGATAATGTAGGTAAATGGGCATTTTCTGATTCCACATACGGTGGCAGCGTTCCACCAACGCGGGACCATTATAGGTTCGCAAGCGCGTCAAGGCTGTGTAATATACTGAAGGGCTTTCGTTCAATCCCATCGCCCAACCGTCATCGATACTCTCGAACACAGGCGGGGGACCTTCAATGATCGTGATCTTTTCGTCCATGCTTGTCTCCACGCAAAGATAATACCATAAACGTTTCCAATGAAAAGGGAAATCCCTTACATTAACAAAACTCTTAACTTTGGCCGTAGGATTTTAATATTTTTATAACAATTTGTTAATCGTTCACATATGAAGGGATCTTAGAATAAGGACTAATAACATCTTATTACTAGATACTTTATCGGAGGATAAAATGAATTTCTACCTAGCAACCCCATCTTCAGTTTTAGAAGCCCGCCGCAGAATGCTGCGCCGCGAGTTTGAAGAAGCGTGTGACTGTGAACCCACCTTCTCGATCCCCATGGATTTGCGCTCCAACGAAGATGAATACACCATCACCGCATTCGTACCCGGCATGGCATCAGAAGACGTCAGCATCCAGTTCAACAGCGGTGTCTTGACCGTCGAAGGCCAGTACCCTGAAAAATCCACTGAAGGCTTTCAGGTTCACCTGGCAGAGCTCCCGGTCGGCAAGTTCAGCCGCTCCATTGAATTCAACGACCCGATCAATTCAGAAAAGATCGAAGCCCACTTGAAAGACGGCATTCTCACCTTGCGCGTCCCGAAAGCGGAAGAAGCCAAACCCAAGACCATTAAAGTGGTCGCGAAATAAACAGCAGTTCAAAAAAACGGGCAGGATCAACCTGCCCGTTTTTTATTTTTCCAAGTTACAATCATGCCATGCAAGATACCGATCTGGAAAATGCGCTGGCTAATGCGGGGATCACGAAATATCGTTATTATCCCAGCATCGGATCCACCAATGATGAGGCACTTGCCTGGGTAGATAAGGTCGCGTCTGAATGGTCATTGGTGATCGCGGATGAGCAAACCCGTGGCAAGGGGCGTTTCAACCGGCGCTGGATAACCGCTGCAGGTTCTTCTCTTGCTTTTAGTCTGATCCTCAAGCCTTTGGCTTCGGAATTACCCGTTCTCTCGTTGTTTGCTCCCCTGTGCGGACTGGCTGTACATTCGGCTTTACAAAAACATTTCGCCCTGGAAGCTGAGATCAAGTGGCCCAATGACCTATTGATCCGGCGCAAGAAATGCTGCGGCATTCTGGTGGAAGCGGTTTGGACCAATGAAACAGCCAGCGCGCTGGTGCTCGGCATCGGCATCAACGTCGCGCCAGGCTCGGTTCCTCCAGCGGACAACCTGCAGTTCCCGGCAACCTGCCTCGAAACAGAATTGGGCCAGAAAATCGACCGGACTCTTTTACTGCAACAGGTTCTCGAGCAGATTCGTTTGTGGCGTCCACGGTTGGGAACTCCAGAATTCTTCACCTACTGGCAATCTCATCTTGCGTTCATTGGTGAACCGGTAATGATTGTGCAATCTGAAAAACAATCTATAATTGGTATTGAAAAAGGAATTAATGATCAGGGACACCTGGTTTTGTTACTTGATAATCATCAGGAAGCGGCATTTGAGGTGGGTGACGTTCATTTACGCCCCCTGACCGCTTCTGGGACCACTGGAGGAACTCATGCTTGATGATCTGCGAAATTCAGCCGAACAAGGATACACCGAGGAAGAACCCCTCGATGACACGGTCTTCGAGAACGCCGGAAAACCCGACAAGAAACCTTTTTTGGGCATGACCGCCGGTCAACGCTTTGTGGTCGCCTTCTTTGTCTTCCTGATGGTCGCTATCTTGGGCATATTCATCCTGATCGTGTTCCAAAAGATCTACCCACCCATTTAGAAGAAAAAAGCCGGTAAAGAAATTTTCTTTACCGGCTTCATTTTATTCTTCTCCGTTGTCCTCTGAAGAACTCTCTTCTTCGAGGGGAACTTCCTCTTCACTTTCAGCGGGCGGTTCTTCCGCCTGTTGAACGAAGCTCTGAGGTGTTTCTAATTTGTCGGCCGGCTCGTCTTTGAGCAGGTACTTGGCGGACATACGCGCCACCGAAGCCACCACCGAATCCTTGCTGAGATCCATCACTTTGAAGCCGCGGGTGGAGCGTCCGCTGACCGAAATGACCTTGACCTTCAGGCGCAGCATGACCCCTGCAGAAGAGATCATGGTCACATCATCATCGTCTTGAACCACGCGGGCGTCGGCGATCTCGCCGATCTTCTCGAGGTTCTTGATGTCGATGGTCGCCACGCCGCCGGTTGCTCTGCCCTTGACCGGGTATTCCTCGAGCTTCGTGCATTTGCCAAAACCCTTTTCAGTGATCACCAGCAGCTTGCCGCCCGGTTCGATCACGTCCATCGAGGCCAGTTGATCGCCATCCTTCAGGCTGATGCCTGTCACACCGGCTGCCTGCCGACCCATGCTGCGGATGCTGCTTTCTTTGATGCGTAAAGCATGCCCGCGGCGGGTGACCATGATCAAGTCGTCCTTGCCCGAGGTCAATTTCACCCAGCCCAACTTATCGTTCCCTTCCAGGTTGATCGCGATCAGGCCGGATGGCCGCACGCTGGAAAATTCGCCCAGCGCCACGCGTTTGATGCGGCCTGAAGCGGTGGCCATGGTGAAAAAGGAGCCGTTCTCAAAGTTCGGTACAGAAACAGCAGCCGTGATGCGTTCTGACGGCTCCATCGACAAAATATTGACGATGGGGATACCTTTATCGGTGCGGTTGGCGTCAGGGATCTGGTAGGCTTTCTCGGAATACACCTTGCCCTTGTCAGAGAAGAACAGGATGGTGTGCAGGGTGCGCGCTGGCACCAACAAAACAACCTCGTCCTCGTCGCGCACGGTCTGACCTGACACACCCCGTCCACCGCGCCCCTGGGTACGGTAGAGATTGGCCGCCACGCGCTTGATGTAACCGCGCTGTGTGAAGGTAATCAGCACTGACTCGTCTGCCACCAGGTCTTCTTCTTTCAACTCTTCGTGCGCTTCAACTGTGATGCGGGTGCGGCGCTCGTCACCGAATTTCTCGGCCAGTTCGTTCAGATCGTCCTTGATGACGGACAGGATCTTGGCCGGGTGAGCCAGCAGATCCAGCAGGTACTCGATGCGTGCCAGAATTTCACGGTGTTCGTCTTCGATCTTCTGCCGCTCCAACGCTGAAAGCCTGCGCAATTGCATATCCAAAATTGCCTGCGCCTGGATCTCGCTCAGCTTGAAACGCGTCATCAGGCGTTCCTTGGCCACTTCCGTGTCTTTCGATTCGCGGATGGTCTTGATCACGTCGTCCAGATTGGCGAGAGCGATCAGCAGCCCTTCCAAAATATGGGCGCGGTTGCGGGCTTTTTCAAGCTCAAACTGCGAACGGCGGGTGATAACCTCCTGCCGATGTTCGATGTAGATCTGCAGTGCGCGTTTCAGTGAGAGTAATTTCGGCTGCGCGCCCACCAATGCCAGAATATGCACGCTGAAGGTGGATTGCAGCGCGGTGTATTTATATAACTGGTTCAACACCTGCTTGGGCTGCGCGCCGCGGCGCAGTTCAATGACAATGCTCATACCGCGCCGGTCGGATTCGTCGCGCAGGTCGGAGATGGCATCCAGTTTGCCTTCGCGCGCCAGTTCTGCGATGCGTTCGATCAGACTGGTCTTGTTGACCTGGTAAGGGATCTCGGTGATCACGATGCGGTGGCGGTTGCCCTTGATCTCTTCGATGTGCGCCATGCCACGCACCACCAAGCGTCCGCGCCCGGTGCTGTAAGCTTGCTGAATGCTGTCGTGTCCAACGATCATGCCGCCGGTGGGAAAATCGGGCCCTTTGACGAATTTCATCAGGTCGTCCACCGACACTTCATCAATGGTATCGTACTGATCGATCATGTAGCTGATCGCTCCCGCCAGTTCCTTCAGGTTGTGGGGTGGAATGCTGGTGGCCATGCCCACCGCGATGCCGGAAGATCCATTGAGCAGCAGGTTGGGCAGCTTGGAGGGGAGGATGAGCGGTTCTTTGAGGGAAGCGTCAAAATTGTCCGTGAAATCCACGGTATTCTTGTCAATGTCAAGCAGCATTTCCTCGGCCGCAGCGTGCAGGCGGGCTTCAGTGTACCTCATGGCGGCGGGGGGATCGCCGTCGATCGAGCCAAAGTTACCCTGCCCATCCACCAGCAGGTAGCGCATGGAGAAGTCCTGTGCCATACGTGCCATGGAGTCGTAGATCGAAACGTCACCGTGCGGGTGATACTTGCCGAGCACTTCGCCAACAATACGAGCGGACTTTTTGAAGGCAGAGTTGGAGCGGATGCCCATGTCATACATGGCGTAAAGGATGCGTCGGTGGACGGGTTTTAAGCCGTCGCGGGCATCTGGCAGGGCGCGCGCCACGATCACGCTCATGGCGTAATCGAGATAAGCCGTCCGCATTTGTTCGTCGATATCTACCTGGTGAACTGTTCCGAAATCCATGCTTGTTTACCTCTTGTTTGAATATAACCGGTTCATTATACCTCATGCCCTTTGGCACTGGATTTTTCTTAATATTTCCATCAATCTGCTGCTTAAATGCACAATCATGCACATTTTGTGCACAAAGTTTGATTATTCGCCGTTATAATTGGTAACATGCGGCAAAAGTTGGCTTTAGTGTTATGTACGTTATTACTCCTCTGTCTTTCAGCCTGCGGTTCGACCAACGGTCAAAATTCATCGTCCACCGACACCTCTTCCAGTCAATCAGAATACATTGAAAACAAGGGTTCCGACACCATCGTGAACCTGGCGCTGGCCTGGGCTGAAGCTTATCAAGCGCTTCATCCCGAAGTGCGTATTTCAGTGACCGGCGGCGGTTCGGGCACCGGCCTGACCGCGTTGATCAACAAGTCGGTTGACATCGCCAACGCTTCGAGGCAGGTCAAGGCGGAAGAGCTCGCTGCCGCCCAGGAAGCCGGTTTGAATCCGCAGGAGTATGTCATCGCGCGCGACGCCATCGCGGTAATCGTCAACCCTGAAAATCCGGTGGATCAGCTCACGCTGGAGCAACTTTCTGCCATCTATCGCGGCGAGATCACCAACTGGAGCGAGGTGGGTGGTGAAGACCGCCCCATTGTCAAGCTCTCACGCGAGACCAACTCGGGCACCCACGTTTTCTTTCTGGAAGCCGTGGTACGCCTGGGTAACAGCGAAGATAAAACCATCTTTTCAGCCGACACCCTGCTGCTGCCTTCTTCGGAGGGCATCATCTCCGAGGTCAGCGAGAACCCCAACGCCATCGGCTACGACGGTCTCGGTTACATCACAGAAGACGTCAAGATGGTTGCGCTTGCCTCCGTGGAGGAACCGGACGTTTACGTTCTGCCTTCCGTGGCAAGCGTGGCAGACGGCTCGTATATGATCTCGCGAGACCTCTACATTTACACCCAGGACGTTCCAAACGGTGCGATCCAAGATTATCTGGACTGGATCCTTTCGGCTGAAGCCCAGCAGATCGTGGCCAATCTCGGTTTCGTGCCCATCACCAACAACCAATAAAGGGAACCTC
>CAZRHZ010000132.1:0-6956 GCA_964599995.1 uncultured Anaerolinea sp.
CGCTGCGCCGCCTGCCGGACGGGGGCATGGTGGTGATCGCAGTGGATGGACGCAAGCTATGGTTCACCGCGCTGGAAGTCAGCCGGGCGCGCAAGGAGTTGAACCAGTCGGGTGGGAACACGAAAAAACCGGCAGGGGATTCTCCGATGCAAAGGCTGCACGAACCCAATCTGCGCAGCAAACGGCTCAACGCCCGACCAGTGGGAAAAAACCGCGATGGCCTGTCAGAAATGATCGTGCTGCCCGATTCGCTCAAACACCTGGAGGAGCGTAAACATGATGACCCTCGAAAACCTCAAAAACCGCGTGCGGCTCATTCTGGATGACGCCGGTGTAAATCGCTACAGCGATGAAACGCTGGAAAGCGCTGCGCGCCTGGCCATGCGCAACCTGGATGAGAGACTGCCTCAAGTGCTGACGAGCGAGTTGGAGATCACAACGTCTGGCCGGGATCAAAGCTTGAGCGGTATGCAAAACTGCCTGTACCTGATGGATCTTGCGGTGCGAACGACAACCCCAAGCGAGCGCGAAGAACCGCTCAAAGCAGAGTTTTCGTATACGCTGGAAAACGGTTCGCTGAATCTGCATTTCAGCGGGGTCAACTATCCACAAGCCGGGCAGACGCTGAAGGTGCGCTGCGCCGCGCGAAACACGCTGCAGGAGTTGGAGGAAGCGACAACCACCACCCTGCCCGATGGCGCAGCAGCCGCGCTGGAATTTGGCACGGCGGGTTATGCCTGCCTGCTGCGTGCGGCAGCGCTTTCAGAAGCATACGGCGCACGACCAGGTGAATCCACGCGGCTGGGGGAGCAAGGCCGCCTGTGGCTGGAACAATCCTCCGCGGCGCTGAATGGCATCAAGAATGCTGACGAATGTGGCTACCCACAGGGGTTCGAGCTTGACCGCTGGGATCGGGAAGGATAACAGGCATGAGCCCCGAGATCGGAAAGGACTGCCACATTTTGTTGTCACACCCCGAGATCGCCAATGGAGCGGAATACGGGTTCCTGCTGGCGGAGGACCAAAGCATCAAGAGCGGCGGGGTGCAGATAACACGCGAGGTGGATTCGGGTGGCACAACCCGCCTGTGGCTGCATTTCGACGTGCTGCTGGCTGACCGGGCGGTCAACCCAGATGGAAAGCTGCGCACCCAAACGCGCGCTGAAGATTACGCCAAACTTTGCCAGTTCCTGTCCAAACGCGAGTCGGTGAGCATCACTTCACCCGCCGGAACCCTGCTCTCGCTGGGCGCGGTGGGCTGGACAGCCGACGAACGCCACTTGCCAGGTTATTCACTGGTCAAGTGCCAGTTTAACAACATCGGCATCTACTGGCCACCGGTCGACCCCGCCATTTTGAACCTCTCGGTTTGGGATGGCACATTAACCTGGGAAACGAGTTACTGGAGGTAAAAAATGACCTATCCCTTGTCTTCGACAGTCTCCGCCGGGCAACCCACCGCAGCGGATCACTATAATCACCTGCGCCAAGACGCGCTCAACCTGGGTCAGAACGAAGCGGACGTGGTGAACCTGGGGACTTTCCTCAAACGTTACGCGGCGGGGGTGAAACTGCAATATCTGTCCGCCAACCGCGTGAGAGTGCCATACACATCCTCCAATCCCCCCACCCTGATGATCGACGGCTGCATGCTGCAGTCCACTGGCAACGTGGACCTGCCATCGGGCTTGATCAGCGGTTCAGCAGCCACCTGGTACATCTTTGCCGTGCGTTCGGTTGAATCGAGCAGCTTCACTCTCAGTACCAACACCTCGCCCACAGAGGTGACCGGAACAAGGTTGATCGGTGAAGTGTATTGGAACGGCTCTTCGATTGCGTCCATTGTGTGTTACCTGACCGCACCCTCGCTGCCCATTGCAGATTACGATTCAGGCTGGTTCGCCTGCACCTACAACACCTTGTACACCAAAGCGCATGGTCTGGGGCACTGTCCCCGCATGATCGCCCTGTATCATGCCATGGATTCTGCGGGAACCAGTGAGTGGGTGCCAGTCAACGTGATCCAGAATGGAACCGTATCACAGTCCCCTTTAAGCTGTGATACGGTCAATTTGTATGTGCAAACGGGTTCCAACCCGGAGTACAATGCCACCTGTTTTTCGACCCGCAGGAACTCGCTGGCTGGTTATTACCGGCTGTTCGCCTGGGCGTAAAGAATATTTGTCATTCGCACGGCTTGAGGGTAAAATTAAGAAAAGGCCGTGAGCAAAGGGTCAATGCCTTTCACGGACAAAAGCCGATAAAATTTCCGGAAGAATGAGGAACCCATGAAAGGTATTCTGGTTGACGAAAGCGCAAAAATCTATGCTGAAGCCAGCGATCAGACGCTATCCATCGCCACCTTGAAAAAGGGAGATGAGTTCGAGCTTGGCAAAGTTTCAAGGAAGAACAAAGAGGTTTGGGTGGAAGTGACCTTGCCCACCGGACAAACCGGATTCATCCCCGGTGGAACGCACATTTTCCAGATCAAGAAAGTGCAGATGATGACCCCAGGAGTCGTCCTTTTCGACGCTCCTAACGATGAAGCCCGCTCTTTGAAGACCTATGAAAAGAATGATGTTGTGACGGCAGTTGGCTATGAGAAGGGTGAAGCAAAGAGTTGGATCAAAGTACTGGATAATGACGGCACAGTGGGATACATCCGCAGTGAAGCAAAACTCCGCTTGTACATGGAACCCACCAAAGATGGCGGGATCAAGCAAATCATCTCCGGAGGTTTGTTCGCCATTCTAGGCGCGGTGTTCTATTACATGTCGGTCAAACAAGGCCAAACCATCGACAACAGCATGACGATCCTGAACGTTGCCATCATCGGCTTCGGGCTGCTGCAACTGGTACAAGGAATCATTCAACTACGAAATGCCAAGAAGAACAAATAAGGACCGAAGTATTCTGACCCCTATCAACACAAGAGGTTGCCTGAGCAGGGCAACCTCTTTTATATGTCATCACTTGCGTTCTATTTTTCTTTGATCACATCGATGCAGACATCGATGATGTCAGGGTCAAAGATGATGCCCACGTTCTCGCGCAGGTAGGTTAACGCTTCCTCTTTGGTGCGGGCTTTACTATAGATGCGGTCGCTGGTGATGGCATCATAAACGTCAAACACAGTAAAGATGCGTGCCGTGAACGGGATCTCTTTGCCCTTAAGCCCGCGCGGATAGCCTGTGCCGTCCCATTTTTCATGATGGCAATAAGGCACATCCAACGCTGGTTTCAAAAACCCGATGGGAGATAGCATCTGATAGGCATAATCGGGATGCTTTTTCATGATGACCCATTCCTCGTCGGTAAGAGGGCCAGGCTTGTTCAAAATGTGATCGGGCACGCCGACCTTACCGATATCGTGAAGCAGAACACCGCGGCGCAGGTGTTCTTTATCCTCATCGCGCACACCCAAACGCTGCGCGGCTTTCATGGTGCGTTCCAATACGCGTACCGTATGGCCTTCCGTTTCCTTATCACGCAGGTCAAGGAAATTCGCCCACCCCATGAGCGTGTCGTCGTAAGCCTGGAGCAGCACTGCCTGTGATTTTTGAAGCTCTGAGAAATTTTGAGAATTATCCAGTGCGATGGTGGCCTGCTGCGCGAGTGCCTCGAGGAAACTGATCCACTCGTGGCTGGGTTCAAATTCAGATTTGTTGTAGACCTCGAGCACACCCTTGATCTGCCCCTTGATAATCATGGGCGTGGAAATATATTTTACAAATCTCTCGACGCCCAACAGTTCTGCAAGAGAAGGTGAAAAGATCTGCCCGGTATTGAGACTCATTTGCGTGGTTTTCTTTGAAGCGATCGCTTCAGAGGGAAGCGGCGAATGCCTGAGCGCCGAGCGCAATGTGGATTCTGCTGTCTTGAATCCAAGGCCTGTTAGGTACTGATATTGGATCAATTCCGGTTCAAACTGAAGGACTGCGGCGGCATCCACGTGCAGCACCTGGCGAAGCTGATCAAGCAAGACCTGGTAGGTGACACGCAGATCGAATGATGATGTAATGGCCTTGTCGATCTGGTGAAGGGCGTTGATGCGTTCCATTTGTTCACGCAATTGCTGGTCGGCTTCAATGCGCTGGGTAATGTCACGACCAATGCCCTCAATATACTCTGGTTGGCCCTGAGCATCATTAATCATGATGCAGCGCAATTCCAGCCAGATCTTCTTGCCGTCCTTGCGCTCGAATGGTAAATTGACCGTTGGACTACCCGGTTTTGATGCCCACTTCAAGAAAGCGCTGGGGTCTGACGTTTCCAAAGATTTTTTAAGTAGGAGCACCGGATCACTATATAGTTCGTCGAGAGAATAGCCAGTGATCTTCACCACAGCCGGGCTGATATATTCAATATCAGTCGGAGAGGTTACTTTAATACGAAAGATCACATCTGCGGCGTTGTCTGCCAGCAGTCGAAAACGTTTTTCACTCTTGCGCAGGGCTTCCTGCTCTTTTTGGAGCATGACGAGGTGATGCGCGTTTTCGAGGATAACGGGCAGACGCATCAAATAGCCGCTGGTTTTGATCACGTAATCAGTGTTGCGTAGTTTGAGCACCTCGACTGCGGTTTCTTCACTCCCCAGGCCGGTGATCACAATAATCGGCGCTTTGATGTCAGTGGCGCGGATCTTTTTGACCACTTCAATGACACCAGGCCCAGGCAGGTGATAGTCGATCATGATGGCGTCATAGACCTCTCTAGCGTTTTCAGCGGAAAGAAGTTTGAGCAGTTCCTCAGAATTTGAAACAATCTCCATCTCAATTTGAGGAGCGTGAGTCTTGAAAAAGCGCCTGGTCAGGTCAATATCCGTGGTGTTGTGTTCGCCATAGACCACATTGATATTTTGGTGTTCATCCTCAACGGACTCTTGATAAGTTTTGAACGCGTTACGCAAGGTGTTGGGCAACTCTTTGAGGTAATTTTGGCGTTTAACAATGTAATCCGTTGCGCCTGTTTTTAACGAAGCAATGGCAGTATCCTCATCCCCCTGCCCCGTCAGCATAATGACTGCCACGGGCAATCCTGCCTTACGAATCTCAGATAAAATGGTGAGTCCACTGCCATCAGTTAGATGCATGTCACTTAATACAATATCAAATCTGCTGGGTGAATCCTCCCTGATGTTCCGCAGACCTTCTTCAACGCTATTCGCCCAAACCAGTTCAAATTCATCACCGCATTTTTTTAATGTGATGCGAACCAGATCAGCATCCAGCGGATTGTCTTCGACATAAAGAATTTTCATCTGTCATCCTCCGGCTTTACATTCAATTTCAACCAATAATCACATAAGATCGTCGTCAGTTCTTTAAACTCCTCAAAATCAACTGGTTTGATGATGTATGAATTCGCCCCATAATTGTATGCCATACGTAAATCCGCGTCATTGGTGGAGGAAGTTAACATCACGACCGGGATATGATTGGTCTTCGTGGAACTCTTTAACACCCTCAGCACTTCCAACCCACTCACTTTGGGGATATTAATGTCCAGCAGGATCAAATTAGGCTTTGGGGCACCGGTCTCCCAATTCTCGATGATCTCCAATGTCTCTGCGCCATCACGGGCAATCTGAACTGGTCTTGTAAAATTCGTGCGTGAAAAAGCCATCATGGTCAGGTCAATATCCACCTGATTGTCTTCAACTAGCAAAATCGAAACAGATTCATTATCATGGATCATAATGGTAATTCCATAAAGAATGTGGATCCAACCCCCGGTTCACTGACCGCCCAGATTTTTCCATTAAGCCTCTCGATCGCCTTGCGAACCACTGCCAACCCGACACCAGTGCCCGGAAAATCTTCAGCCAAATGTAAACGTTGAAAGATCTCAAATATTTTATCGTAATACTTCATGTCGAAACCAATCCCGTTATCCTCAACTGAGATCAAATAATGGTCTGCCATCTTGTTACAGCGGATCACAATCTGCGGTGCTTCTCGATCTTTTGTAAATTTAACAGCATTATCAATAAGGTTCCTTAAGGCTTGGGTGATGGCTTCAATGTCTGTGAATAATGTATCATATTCTATTTCTTTTTTGAACTCCAAGTTCCGAGTTTTCATTTCTGGTAGATATTCCACGATAATCTTGTCAATCAACGAATTGATATTCACAGCAGTGCGTTTGATCTCTCTGCGTTCGATCCGCGAGTACACCAGCAGATCCTCGATCAATTGATTCATTCGTTCAGTTGAATTGACCAGATTCTGCAAGTATCTCTTCCCCTCCTCGTCCAGACGCTCTGAGTAATCCTCCATCAGCAGACTCGAGTAACCCGAAATGCCACGTAGAGGAGCCTTGAGGTCATGAGAGACCGTATAAGTGAAGGTTTCCAATTCTTTGTTCTTGGCTTGTAATTCAAGCGTGCGTTCATTAACGCGTTTTTCAAGGTCAGCCGCATTGTTGCGTAATTGTTCGAATAGGGCAGCACTATAGACCGCACCCGCTGCCTGCGAGGCGAAGAGCGAGAGAAAATGAGCATCGCTTTCAGTGAACCTGTGCTTGCTTGAATTCAATTCCTGCACACCAAGAACACCCATCAATTGACCACCGTAAAGCATGGGCACACACATGGTGGCCCCAAAATTCTCACCTTCCATGATGTTCAAGCGATTCGGCCAGGTGTGATAATCATCCACAATAATCGGTGTTAATCTTTCAGCCACAGTCCCAGAAATGCCCTCTCCCAATTTCAAGCGCATGCCAATAGGCTCCTTGGAATTCCGCGTGAACTTAAGTTCAAGTTCTTTTGCATCTGGGTCATAGAAGTAAACAAAAGCATTCGAAACATCAAACAACGAACAGGCCCGATCAGAGATGGTCCGCAAGATCACAATGGGATCACGATGCATCGAGAAATCTTTGGCAGTGTCATAAAGGGCTTCAAACTCTCTGGCACTCTTTTTGATCTCTTCTTCCGCCTTTTTCCGCTCAGT
>CAZRHZ010000133.1:0-6950 GCA_964599995.1 uncultured Anaerolinea sp.
AAAGTGAATTATCGGGATTTGGTAGTAACGAGATCAAATGGAATTTCACCAAATTTCTCATCGATGCCAATGGTAAACCCCTCAAGAGGTTCTCCCCCCTCACGAAGCCCGAGAGCATTGACCGCTACCTTGAAAAACATTTAAAATGAAACTTCAAACGATTCTCTGCGCCACATCGTCCAGGTGTTGGCAAATAAAGAGGAATTTATGGCTTACGAACAACTAAAACTTGAAAACCAGCTATGTTTCCCCGTATACGCCGCCTCACGTCTGATTACACGCGAGTATCAACCCTACCTGGACAAGCTGGGAATAACCTATCCGCAATACGTCGCTCTCATGGTCTTGTGGGAGTCTGATCCGCGCACGGTTAACGAGATTGCAGAAAAACTTATTTTGAACACCAACACCATCACTCCCCTACTCAAACGCCTGGAATCCCAGGGACTGATCACCCGGCATCGTTCTCAAGAAGACGAGCGCAAGGTAATCATTGCCCTTACTGATAAAGGCAGGCAATTGCAAGAGCAGGCTGCTTTAATTCCGCAAAGCTTGGCAAAAGAATTGCTTACGACCAACCTCACTCCTGATGACTTGATCAGGCTCAAGAGATTGCTGGTTCAAGTGGTTGAATCGCTCTCCTAAAAATCATTGGCAAACACTTAAATCCCCTCTGCGCACAAGCTTTCTCTTGTCGACCAAGCAACTGGCACTGCTAAATAAATGCTAGTTACTTTCTATACCCACAATAAACCACTGCCTGACCTAAAAAATGTAATATGGGATCAGCTCATATTGAATAGTTAGGAGCAAACTGATGAACAAAATGAACTTTTAACCCAATATCCTTATAGGCTGCCTTTCAGGTGGCCGTGGTGTCTGATCTCATTTGACCCGCTTAACAGAAAATTCCAGGATGGACTGTCCTCTGTTTGTCGACAGCCCATCCTGTTTTTATGGTTGACTTTTTAATCACTTTTTCTTTATGATGGTATCAATCTTCGTTCGATCGCAGGGATTAGGGATATGGAATTCTCCAACTTCGCTCTTCCGCTTGTTTTGTTTGTTGCCACCCTCGCTTTCGGGTTTACCGTTAGCGCGCTCGGAAAACCCTATCGCAGTGTCTTCGTCACAACGCATAAACTGATCGCGTTGGCAGGCGTGCTATTTTCGGTAATCGTCATCCTCCGCCTGATCAAAATCTCGATCGTTCAGCCGCTGGTGATTTTGATGCTCGCCCTGGCCGCACTCGGCGTGATCTTGCTTTTCTTGAGCGGTGCCCTGTTGACGGCTTTGAAATCCCCCTCCAAACTTTGGACCATCCTTCACCATGCGTCGCCTTATCTGCTGGCGGGTGCGGCGATGGCCGCGATCTTTCTGCTTAACCAGTCGATCTAGACCACCAAGCCATCCGCGGACAACCGCGGATGGCTTGGTATGTTTGAATGCTTGTGTGATCTGACTGATTCTAGACGGGTTCTTCTGGGATGACGATCATCAAGATGATGTAAGCCCAGAGAGTGCCGCCCACAAACAACAGTCCAAGTACAAAAAGCAGCCTGACCAGCGTGGGGTCGATCTTGAAATAATCAGCCAGGCCTCCGCACACGCCGGAGATTTGCCGGTCGGTGCGCGAGCGATACAGTCTTTTCGTGTTTTCTTCCATTTTTACTCCTATAATGTTGGTGATTCAGGTACAACGATCCACATTGCCAGGTATCCCCAAAAAGCCAGGGTGCCTGTCAGAAAGAATCCAGCCACAAACGCGATGCGGATGAGGGTGGGGTCAACGTTAAAATATTCTCCCAAGCCGCCGCACACGCCGCCGATCTGACGCTGCGTACGTGAACGATACAATTTTTTCGTTTGGTTATCCATTCAATGCTCCTTGATTGATATCTATCATCATTTACGCACAGAAGACGGTTAAGTTGCACGATTTCGCGAAACCTGATGAATTTTTCAGCAAATCAGGCTACAATAGAAGTACGCTCCATTGATCCGGTGATTGACAGGAGGTGGAAAATGTCTGGCAAGGATTTTTCAGAAGTTCACAAATTGATCCTTTTTGTACAAAAGACTCCTTTTACTGAGGAAGAAAAAAAGAAGCTGGTGGATCTGCTTAACGCGAACGGGATGACCGAAGAAAACGCCGATCTGGTGCATAAAACCCTGGCCGACCTGCCAAAGGAGAAGTTCACAGATGACTGGCAGCGCGCCAAATTCTTGATGGACTTGAACAGCATCGTCAAGCAGTGGCAGCTCAGCCACGGAAGCAAGAACTTCAAACACAACAGGTAGTGAATGACCGACCCGAGCCCGGCATTCAGCCGGGCTTTTTTTATCGTAGAAAGTGAAACGCAGAATCCTCATGAGATCCACTGAAAGAATCCGCTCTGATCTGCTTCTGCTGCTGGCCGCCGTCGTGTGGGGACTAGGTTTCGTCGCCCAACGCTCGGCTTCGTTCAACCTTGGCTTTTTCGCTTTTAACAGCCTGCGCTTCCTGCTGGGCGGGCTGGTGATGCTGCCCTTTGTGCTCAAGCGCTTACGCTCCAAGCCGGGGAATCTCCTCTGGATCCTGCCGGCGGGAGTCATTTTGTTCGTGGCAAGTCTGCTGCAGCAGGCGGGTATCACCACCACCTCGGCCGGGACGGCGGGGTTCATCACCGGCGTCTACGTTGTGCTGGTGCCCCTGCTGATGAGCCTGATCTGGAAGCACCGCACCCGCCCCGTGGTGTGGATCGCGGCCCTGGCTGCCCTGGGCGGCACGTACCTTTTGAGCACGGGTGGTGAAGCTTTGACCCCCTCGACCGGCAACCTGATCGTGCTGGCCGGTTCGCTCATCTGGGCGTTCCACGTCATCGTGATCGGCTTCGCGGTCAAAAAGCTGGATGTCTTCGTCTTTTCTGTCGGCCAGTTCCTGTTGTGCGGACTGCTGCATCTCGTTTGTTCGTTTTTCAGCGATCCCCCCACCCTGGCGGCCATGCAAGATTCGTGGCTGGCGATCGTTTACGCGGGGTTGGGCTCCACGGTGATCGGGTTCACCCTGCAGGCGGTCGGGCAGCGCAAGGCCCCCGCCGCGGATGCTGCGCTGATCCTCAGCCTGGAATCCGTTTTTGCGGCCATTTTCGGCGCGCTGCTGCTCAAAGAGCAGATGAACCTCATCCAGGCGGCGGGCTGCGCGATCATCCTGATCGCCATCGTGGTGGCGCAGCTGCCGGCCTTTCAACCCAAACCGGATGACCCCGATGCTCCGCATGTTTCTTGACACCCCCCTACGGCTATGATAGAGTTGCCGGTAAGGGTTCATTCCACTTTTTGACAGGTTCTCCTTTGGCCCATCCACATCAGCAATCCCTTGTCGATCGAATGCATGTGCTTCAACGCTCCTCACCAGACGTGGAAGCCGCCGCCCTCATCAGCCTGGACGGGCTGATCGTGGCCTCCGCGTTGCCGCCCGAGATGAGCGAGGAACGCATCTCAGCCATGTCCGCCTCCATCTTGTCGCTCGGAGAGCAGATGGGCAAAGAGACCCGGCTAGGCGCCCTCGAGCAGGTGCACATCAAAGGAGAAGACAGGCACGTCGTTTTGCTGGCCGTGGGCGACCAGGCCGTGCTGACCGCGCTGATCAAGCCGCAGGCCAAGATGGGCATCCTGTTCCTTGACATGCGCTACGCCGCGGAAGACCTGCTGAAGATCCTCGATCAAGACGCGGCCGCGGAATGAGCCAAATACCGGTAAGAAATTTGGAGTTTTTATGAAAATTGCGGTCATCATCCCCACCTACAACGAAAAAGAGAACCTGCCCAAGATCACAGCCCAGTTGATGGCCCTGCCTCTCGAAGACCTGCGCCTGCTGGTGATCGACGACAACAGCCCGGATGGCACCGGACAGATCGCCGACGAGTTGGTCAAGCAATATCCCGACCGGGTGAGCGTAATGCACCGCAGTGGAAAGCTCGGACTGGGCACTGCTTACATCTCAGGCTTCAAGCAGCTGCTCGCCACGGATGTGGACGCCATCGCCCAGATGGACGCCGATTTTTCACACCCGCCCGAAAAGCTGGTTGAATTCGCCAGACTGCTGCCGCAGACCGACGTGGTGGCCGGGTCGCGCTACATCCCCGGTGGCAGCCTGGATGAGAAGTGGCCGTTCTGGCGCAAGTTCCTGTCGCGCTTCGGCAACGAGTACGCCCGCATCATTCTGGGCCTGCCCATCAAAGACGCCACCGGCGGTTACCGCCTGTGGAAACGCCAGGTGCTTGAGACCATCCCCCTCGACGAGATCCGCTCCAATGGCTACATCTTTCAGGTCGAGATGATCTATGCCGCGCTGAGGCACGGCTTTAAAGTGCTTGAAAGCCCCATCCACTTCAATGAACGCATTTACGGCCAATCCAAGATGAACTTCGCCATTCAGGTCGAGGCCGCCCTGCGCGTCTGGGCGCTGCGGGCGAGATACAAGCACGTCAAACGGTAAAACCGGATCAGACTTCAGACCCCAGGGGACTCCAAGTCCCCTGGGGTCTATGATTTACTCTCACTTTTCCAATTTCCCCTTCCACGCCTCATACTCGCCCACCAGGGTCTTCCACTCGATCAGGTCGAGGGTCTGCGCGCGGCGCGTAGGATCGATGCCCGCGGACTTCAATAGCTCTTCGGCTTGCGGGCTGGTACAGTGCAGACCAGCGGATAGGGTGTTGCGCAGCATCTTGCGTTTCTGCGAGAAGCCGATCTTCGCCAGGGTGAAGAACTGATCGAGCTGCCGGGCGGGGATGAGCGGCTGGTCATAGAGGTCCACGCGCAGGGTGGCTGAATCGACCTTGGGCGGTGGGTAGAAGGCCGCGGCCGGGATGCTCACGCCGATGCGCGGCTGGCCGAACACCTGCACGCTCAAAGCCAGCAGCGAAAGGTCGCCGGGCCCCGCGCAAATGCGCCCCGCGACCTCCTGCTGCATGGTGAGCACCAGGCGCGAGGGTTTCACCTCGCCCGCCAGCAGGTGGCGGATGATGGCCGAAGTGATGAAATAAGGGATGTTGGCCACCACGCAGTAGCCGCTCCCCCCCATCAAAGTGGTCGGGTTCAGCTCGAGGATGTCGCCCTCGACGATCTCGCAGTTGGTGAACGAGCCCATCACCTCGCGCAAAATGGGCACCAGGTGGCGGTCGATCTCCACGGCCACCACGCGCCGCGCGGATCTCGCCAGCAGGCGCGTCAAGCTGCCCAGCCCGGCGCCGATCTCCAGAACGGTTTCGTCCGGTTTCAGCTCGGCGTAATCCACAATGCTGACCAGCGTATTTTGGTCAACCAGAAAGTTCTGGCCGAGCCCCTTATGCGGGTCAAGGCCGTGTTTTTTTAACAAACCCCTCACGTCCAGCGCGTTTATTTTCATGGCAGAATGGGTACTCCTCCCGAGGGGATGGGCATGAGGAAGTAAACCGTGATCGAGCCTTTATATTTGAGCGGCGCGGAGGGGTATTCCTCGTCGGAATAGCCCAGGTCGATCCAGTTGTGATTGTAGGGATAGGAGCCGGTGTCTTCCACCGTGCCAATGCCGTAGCCGGGGATGTAGATGCTGCTGCCCTGCAGTTGGTAGTACCAGTCGGAGTGCACGGCCAGCACGCCGTGGGTGACCAGCGCGCCCGACTTGGCGTAAGGGTAGCAGGTGCCGGTGCCCGAATTGCAGGGCGAATAAGAGGTGACGGTCACGTCCATGGCGCGGTAGTACTGCAGCGTGCCGTAGGGCGTGTCGATGGTCTTCACGTCCACACTGGAGCCGTAAGCCACCACCTCGTCGATCGGTTCCTTGACCATCACGCTGGCCTCGGTGACGCGCGAAACCTCCACGCCGTCTTCATAGCGCACGCGCACGCGGGTTTCCTCCAGCCCAAACTCGCCTGGGGTGATGACCCTGGATTCATCCAGGGCCAGCGTCTCGTCTGTGACCGAGGAGGTGCTGTAGGGGATGGCGTTCTGGTCGGTAAGCACCACCTCGCGGACGCGCACCACGAAGATACGCCCATCCGCGGGGAGGGGTTCATCCTCGGAGGGACGGCTGTAATCGAGGTCTTGCAGGCTCACGCCCGCCAGCGCCAGGGCCTCGCCCACCGTGGGGGCGGTGATGTAGGTGCGGATGTCGCGCCCGTCGGCGGTAATGATGAGGGGCACGGCGCTTTTCACCAGCACAGGGCTGGAGGGGTCCAGCGCGGCGCTGAAGGATTGGTTCATTTGATCCCCGCCGTGTACGCGCACGCCCTGCTGCCAGAGGGCCAGCCCCAGGCTGGCGGCGGTGGTGCTGAAGGTGGCGTTGTCGCCGTCCTTGTTGAGGTCGAACCAGGCGGCCGGGATGTACTGCAGGGTCAGCGCGCCCGCTTCAGGCAGGGGTTGATCCAGCGGAACCGTCAGGCCGTTGACGCGCACCTCGTCCCCCGCGGAGGGGATGATGCCGGTCGCGGCCAGCATCTCGAGCGGCAGCAGAGAGGAGGTGTGAAGCTCGAAAAGCTCGCGCGTGGCGTCGTTATAAACGCGCACCGCGCGTGAGCGGATCAGGGTAATGCTGCCCACGTTCGACAGCCAGGAGGAAGCCGGAGGCTCCACGCGATCCAGGTCGGTCAATTCGTACCCCGCGGAGCGCAGCGCGCCGCGCACCGTGAGCGCCCGCGTGGTGATCGGTCGCGTTTCGCCGTTCACGGTCAGGCTCACCTCGCGCGCCATGAGGATGTAGCCGGCCAGGATGCCCAGCAGGGGCAGGCAGATGATCAGAATGAGTTTCGTTTTGCGTGTCACAAGGTTGATTCTAACAGAAAAAAACAGAGAACCGGGAACCGTGAATCGTGAGCCGTAAGGGTTGGCCAGTTTTTGGAGTTGTTGTATGTTTGATCTAATGAGGGCACGTCATGTGGTGCACCCCATTAATTGGACAATAGTTAAGTAGAAATAAAGGACTGAGT
>CAZRHZ010000134.1:0-6948 GCA_964599995.1 uncultured Anaerolinea sp.
CCGGATGTTCGACCAGTTGGCCGGGTCATCCTCTTCGCGCAGCGCGTTCCCCTGCTGGGAATGCTCATGATCCCCAAGACCTGCGCCTACCTGGTGGTGGCCTGGGAAGCCTATCGGGCGATGTGGAAAACCCACGACCGCGATGAGAGTGGGCTGACCCCAGACGCGGTCTCGGCCTGATACGTAAACCGCCGCTTCCAACACGATTAACGGTATTGAGAAACACATTAAGGAGAATGCACACATGTCAGAGTTTGAAGGAATACCAGAATCAAGAGTTAGAATCCCAAAATGGATCCACAGAGCCAAACCGGCCGTGCCGCAGCGCTGGCTGCTGTTGTTGGCAGGCATCATGTGGAGCGGCGTCGGGGTCTTGCTCTCCACTTTCGCGGCCACCTGGCTGGTAAAGGATTTCACGATCCTTTCGATCCTGATCGCCGTGGCGGGGATCGGGATTTCCATCGCCGCAAATCGATTCATGTTCTCCAACCTGGCGCGCAAGAACATCCAGCGCATCCAGGCTTCGGTCGAGAAACCCTGCCTGTTTTCCTTCCAGGCGTGGACGGGATACCTGATCATTGCCGTGATGATGACCACCGGCATCCTGCTCAGGAACTCCTCCATTCCAAAACCCTGGCTGGCCGTGGTCTATCTTTCCATCGGCGGAGCGCTGTTTCAAGCCAGCATCCACTATTATAGAAATTTCTTTCACTCAAAAAAAGAGGAGAACTCATGAACACACTCACCAATAAAGTCGCAGTGATCACGGGCGGTTCGCGCGGCCTGGGATTGGCCATCGTCAAACAGTTTGCGCGTGAGGGAGCCCGCGTGGTGATCGCCTCGCGCTCGCAAAAGTCCGTGGATGAAGCGGTTGCACAATTACGCGCCGCCGGCGCCACCGCAGACGGCATGGCGGTGGACGTGGTCAGCCAGGCACAGGTGGAAGCCCTGACTGCCCTGGCGTTGAAACTGCACGGGCGCATTGACGTGTGGGTGAACAACGCGGGAACTGCCGGACCCTACGGCCCCACCCTGGGATTGACCCCGCAAGATTTTCAGCGCGTGGTGGATACCAACATCCTGGGCGTCTATCTCGGCTCCCTGGTCGCGATGCGCACCTTCTTGAAACAAAAATCAGGGAAACTGATCAACATTTTGGGCCACGGCTACAACCGGCCCGTGCCCTGGCAAAACGCGTACGGTTCAAGCAAGGCCTGGTCGCGTTCCTTTACCCACTCGCTGGCCGAGGAAACCCGCGGCAGCGGGGTAAGCGTGTTCGCGTTCAATCCAGGCATGGTGCTGACCGAGCTCTTGACCAACGTGGACGTGGTGAAAGGTTCGGAGGAACGCCTGAAGAGTTTTGGCACCATCGTGCGCATGTGGGCGAAAGCCCCCGAGATCCCCGCCCGCAAAGTCGCCTGGATCGCCTCGAGCGCCACGGACGGGAAAACCGGCAAGTTGTATAACATCTTCTCCATGTGGGTGATGCTCAAGGGTGCGCTCAAGGTGGGCCTGCAAAACCTGCTGAAGCTCCCCGCCGATGGGCCAGAGATCCATCTGCGCAGCATTGATCCGTATGTGGAGTAATCAGCGAGCAGGGATTAGGAATAACTAGGGCACGGGTGAACCGTGCCCCACAAGTAACCTATTGATGATTTTTGGAGGTTTTAATTGCTTGATCTCCGTGGAAACGGCGCGCCGTGCCAACCAGAATTCCCAGTGTCGATGTGAAAAATCTGGTCGTCTTTTAGAATTGCCTCATCAATTCCACCAGATCAAGATCTGTCCGTTGAGGGTTGTCGTACGGAGCATGATGCTCAAACAACTGTTCACCCTGGCTGATCAAGCCAAAGTCAAGGTTTTTGTAGGTCCAATAGGTCCATCCGATCTCGTTTTCCTTGAAGAGTTCAAGGACGGCTTTCATCCAGTTCATCTGGCTCTGGCGGTCGGGTCCGGCCATATAAACTCCAAATTCGTTGCAGGCCACCCGGGCATGGTATTTTTCTCTGAAACTGAACACATGCTGCATCGATTCATGCATTCTTTGTTTGTTCCACAAGCCACTTTCGATGGTCAGATTGCTTTTATCCTTGACCACCGGGTAGCTGCCCGGAAAGCTGAAGTTTTGCTGGAAAGCGGGTTCGGGAATCCACGGAGCCCTTTGGTGAGTAAAAATGATGGGCAGGTAATAATGAAAGCTGTAAACGACATTGTCATCGTCAAGGGGGATAAGGCCTTTGAACTCGGCCGGGGTATTCCAACGGTTGGAACCGATCAACAAGGTGGCTTTTGGAGCAAATCGGCGAATCTCGGCAGCGATCTCCGCCTTCACCGCATTCCAGATTTGTGCGCTTGGAGCCACGGGCTCGTTCAACGGCTCAAGGAGAATTCCTTCCACAGATCCCAAGCGTTCAGCGAGGATGGCCCAAATCTTAAGACAGTCTTTGCGCTGCGAAGCATTGGAAAAGAAAGATTGTTCTCCGTGTATGGCCGCTTCAAAGTTGTGCCCTGGGCAGCGGTGCAGATCCACGATGACTCTCAGCCCGGCTTTGGTCAGCCCTTTTACAGCATTCTCATATCGCGAGAGGACTTCTTCACGAGGTTCGATCTCTTGGGTAAACGCGTTGGTCCAATCCAATGGCAGCCGAACGTGGTCAAAACCCCAGGCTTTCACCTGTTTGAAATCCTGTTCGCTGAGAAAGCCATCGATGTGCGCCATCATCCCCGGAAAGGTTTTGGGGTCTTTCTCTTCAATGTTATCAATTTGACTGAACCACCCGCCAAAATTCACACCTTTCATTCGCTGCACCTCATCTTCTTCATATCAAACATTGGATTCGATGGTTATATTATATAACTCGTCCGCATGCGTCTAATTGTTTTGGAGATAGACAATTCACAGGGGGCAGATTGACGAAGTGCATGCCCAATTAGGGGTGAGTTCACAGTTTTGGGTATGAAGCCTGCCCTCCCGAAAGACACCCCTGCAAAGATACCGGGACAGTGCAGGACGGAGCGGCTTTAGGTCAGGGAACCAGTACTCAGTCGAGTACGATGCGACCTCCGGGTTACGCTAGCACGCAGCGCGGTGTGAAAAACTCCTCAGGGCACGCCAGCACACAGCAAAGGTGAGTTCCTATCTCTACTCGCGAACTTCGGAACGTCCCCAAGCAAAGCGAGTGGGATTGACCTTAAGGTTACTTTTTTTGTCCCGTCTGTTGATTATCGGTTCACATTAGCACTATTTGATCAAAAAAAGTAAAGCGGTAAACAATCAAGAATCCTTCGTTTCTTTCGCTTCTTTCATCTCTGACATTTTACGTTCAATCAACGAAAGTTCATTTTCTAAATACTTTTTTTGTTGTTCTAATTGATCAATATTTATTGGTTGATTCCCTATAGAATATCTCCCATTAAATTCACCGGAAGAAAAGCGGTTTGCTCTTCCCCTCGCGTGCCCACCTCCGCATGGACCCATACCTCTCCCAAACGGTCCGGTTCCAGAAGGTCCAGTTCCATCAAATCTAGGCATTGAAATTCTCCTTAAATATAGTAATAAATTATCGTCTATTGATACGATTTGTACGCCGGCGGCCAAATAGACGGCCAAATGTAAAATCCCAAATCTGACCGCCCCAATGAAACGGACTATTAGTTACAGTTGGCGCTGTTGAAGTTCGTCCGTTGTTAAGATTGGTTGTTCTACAATTACCCATACCTCGGCCCGTCCGCGAACCTTGACCCAAAGGGCCGGTTCCATCTCTTGCAGGCATATTTGCATCCTTTCTAAGTTACGCAACTTTTTCAAGCAAATCCAGGATAATTTCATTCGTTCTTGATAACTCTTTTTTCCAATATTGGAGAGCTTCTTCTCCTTGCCCGGTCAAATGGTAAGTCCGCCTGGGAGGTCCTTGCGTTTGATCAGTTTCCCAATCGGATTGAATCCATTCTAAATCTTCCATTTCCCGCAAAGTTCGGTAAACGACGCTTGGATGAAGTGTATTTAAGCCCATTTCTCCCAACGCTACAAGCAGCGAGTAACCATGATTTGGCTCTCTTTTTACAAGAAATAATAAAGCAGGTTCCAATAACGATACGATCAAGGAAGAGTGTCGCTTTTCTTCACCTTGCCCATGCCCCATTGCCCATCCTCGTCCATGTCTTGGCATAAAAATAAACCTCCAATTTGATTGTGTATTAATAGATTAGCACGGTATTCTATTAATGTCAATAGACTAAATTAGATTATTCTCAATATTATCAATGAGTTACTAAAATATTGGTTGCCTAATCTTGTTTAATATCAATTTCATACTATAATATTATGAATACTTATTACTATGGAGAGAACAACAATGCCCCAAAAAATCGTGAGCGTAGATGCAATTCAGTTGGAAGGTTTTAAGATTGAAACAAAATCCAGGCAGCATATTGCGATTGTCGATCAACCCGTTGCCGGTGGAGGAACGGATGCGGGGCCCACGCCTTTGGAATACCTGTTCATCTCATTGGCGGGTTGTATCGTCACAATTGGTCACATTGTGGCCAAACAGCGGAGGTTGCCTGTTCGCAAAATTGAAGTTCATGTTGAAGGCGAACTCGATACCGATGTGTTAATGGGTAAAAGCACAGATGTGCGAGCTGGTTTTACAGGCATCAAAATACACACAAAAATTGATGCAGACATGAGCCAGGAAGAAAAGGAAGCCTTCCTGCGAGATGTTGATGCACGCTGCCCCATCTCAGATAATATCCATAACTTTACACCGATTGAATTCACTGTGGAGTAATAAATTGAACTTTTCAGCCTCTACTGAAAGTGAGAATCGCGATTCTCTTTCTGCCGATCTTTTAGTCGGAAAAAGACTAAGGGATTTACGTATAAGAAGAGGATATTCTTTGCGCGAACTAGCAGACCACAGTGGGCTGAGTATTAATACTCTTAGCTTAATTGAGAATGGTAAATCTTCTCCCTCGGTAAGCACTTTGCAACAATTGGCTCTTGCCTTAAATGTGCCTATTGCTGCATTTTTTGAGACAGAACCGGTCGTAAAGCAGATTGTTTTTACCACCGCCGGCCAAAGGCCTCAAGCAGTATTTGGGAAAACCCAAATGCAAAATCTTGGCAAAGATTTGGCTGGTCATGTTGTTCAACCATTTGTGATTACCTTGACACCAGGTAAAAGCAGCGGCGATCGAATGATCGTTCACACCGGCTACGAGTTTGTTTATTGCCTCAATGGAGTCATTCACTATCAGGTGGAAAAGGACCACTTCAATCTCCACCCAGGAGACAGCCTGGTTTTCGAGGCGCACCTTCCACATTGTTGGATGAATGACAGCGATGAAACCACTCAATTTTTGCTTGTTTTATATCCCTCCGACGACCGGGAAGAGCTCGGCGGACGGCATTTTTCAATTGATATGATGAAAAAGGAGATTTCAATGAAAATCGCAGCAATAACCGAAGATGGTAAAACTATCAGTCAACACTTTGGCCGAGCACCTTACTATTTAGTTCTAACCATTGAAGATGGGAAGATCGTCAACCGTGAAATGCGCAACAAAATGGGACACGATCAATTTCATGAACAGGCTCATGCAGAAGAATCTCACGGAAAAGGGCATGGCATGGATGCACAATCTCACGATAAACATGTAAGCATGGCCCAAACGATTGCCGATTGCAAAGCCCTGCTATGTGGCGGCATGGGAATGGGTGCTTACGAAAGCATGCGCCGCTTGAATATCCAACCCATAGTAACAGATTTGAGTGACATTGAGGCTGCCGCTCAGGCGTTTATTGACGGCAAACTTATTGATCACACCGAATTTTTACATTAAGTAGGCAATGAATCCTTTCGGATATTGATTTGAACGTCTGCGATTCATTTCCAGTACTCTTACGAGGCTTGAAATTGAAGAAATCATGGAAACGCCAAGACTACATGATTTTTGTTTGTAGGGAGATCCTCAGGGTAAAGGATTTGAATTGATAAATACCATTTTACATAGTGCAAATTTGAAGAACGCGAATCTTTAAATTGCAGATTTCAGGTGTGTGAATACAAGAAGATCTCTGTTGTGTCAAATAAATTTTGAAGGAGTAAACCCGGATCAGGCTAATCTCTAGACAGCCAATTTACGTGGAGATGTTCTTGAAATTGTAATGATATCAAGTTCGACATTTGATAAAAATTCGATTTGGCCAGAAGGGTTTATTCCAATTCAAGAAAGTTCAAACACAAGTATGTTTTCCCCAAAAATAATAGCAAATTAGGAGCAGTCGTATGCTGATTGTTATTTCTTCTCAAAAAGCTGAATTGTCTAGTCCGGTAGATGAAAGGTTCGGTCGAGCACCGTGGTTTATCGCTTTTGATACCGACAAGTGTGAATGGAAAGCTTTATCCAACCCTGGTGTCAGCTATTCAAGCGGAGCCGGGGTGGCTGCGGCTCAATGTGTCATTGATCAAAAAGCTGAAGTTGTAATAAGTGGTGATTTTGGCCCGCATGCCGCAAGAGCATTCCAGGCCGCAAAGATTGAGATGCGGCTTTTTATTGAAAACACCAATACTGTTCAAGAAGCCGTCGATCATTATAAGAACAATAAACTGCCGAAATTTCAGTAAGAGACTGAACAGGAGGTTTTGTGCAAATTGCTGTCGCCAGTGGAAAAGGCGGAACGGGGAAAACGACCATTGCCACCAGTCTTGCGCTTAGCCTGGCCGGATTGGCGAGAGTCCGGTATTTTGATTGCGATGTGGAAGCACCTAATGGGCATTTGTTTTTAACACCCACTTTTTCCAAGTGTACTCCCGCTACCATTCAAATTCCACATATTCAAACCGAGACCTGCACTGCTTGCGGTAGGTGTGTGGACGTTTGCCAATTTCATGCACTTGCAAAAGTTGGGAAAAACATCCTCGTCTTTCCGCAATTGTGCCATGG
>CAZRHZ010000135.1:0-6802 GCA_964599995.1 uncultured Anaerolinea sp.
AGTTCGGCTAAAGCCGAAAACGATAAACCCGCCTTTTCACACGCTCTAAAGGGCGGTGACTTGCGGACGTGTTCTAAATTCGGTCAAAAATAGCAACCAGGCATTATAAGTGCGGTTTTTCGCATGATCCAGAAATGATAAATTGGCCATAGCATAAATACTCCAGAGGCAGGATAACTACATAACACCAAAGAGTGACTTAACCGATAAGGCGATATTGCGTAATAATTGCTACAGGTAATATTAGTTTCCGAGTATTCACTCAGATCTTTGCTCTTTGAATTTCCCACGTATTGAGCAAATAAAAAAAGTACCCAATTTTAATTTATTCACTTACAAGTAACAGAACCTATTCTACGGTCGAAGAAAGTTTAGTCCATTAAAATAACATGAAAATTGCAGAAATTTTCTTTTAAATCCCCTGCCAGGGTTTCCACTCATTTTTAAGAACCCAACAGATGGTTTATAATAGACCAAGCTGAAATAACTAGATTCCTTCGAGACATCATGAATCTTACCGATCTACGACTCGATTTCCCAATATTAACCCCACAGAACAATGCAAAACCGTTGATCTATCTTGATTCAGCGTGTCAAAGCCTGCGTCCACGCCAGGTCATTGATGCTGTCAACAAGTACTACAGCGATTATCCCGCCTGTAGCGGCCGAAGCAACCACCAACTGGCCACCACGGTGACCCGCCTGGTGGAGGAAGCCCGCCAACAGGTAGCCCGCTTTATTGGGGCTTCGCGAATGCAAGAAGTAGTCTTTACCCGCAACACGACCGAAGGGATCAATCTGGTCGCCAATTCTCTGGATCTGAAAGCCGGAGATGTGGTTCTGATCGGCGGGAAGGAACACAATTCCAATCTCATCCCGTGGCAAATGTTGGTCAAGAGAATCGGGATCCAACTGAAAATCCTGCATCCGCTCGAGGACGGTTCATTCAACATGGCGGCCTTCGAAAAGGAACTTGCCTCACCTGTGAAATTGGTGTCTTTTGGCTACACCTCCAACCTGGATGGAACGACGGTGCCTGCTGAACAGATCATCAAGCTCGCGCACAAAAAAGGCGCGCTTGTACTGCTGGATGGAGCCCAAACCATTTCGCAGCGTAAGGTTAACGTCCATGCATTGGATGTGGATCTTCTGGCCTTCTCGGGTCACAAAATTCTTGGACCTTCCGGTACTGGTGTGCTTTATGGAAAATATAAGATCCTGGAAAAAATGCAGCCTTTCCTGGTGGGCGGCGATACTGTAGCCACGTCAACTTATGATAGTTGCGAGTTCCTGCCCGTGCCAGAGAAATTCGAAGCCGGGCTGCAGGATTATGCCGGGATCATTGGTCTGGGTGAGGCGGTTCGCTATCTGCAAAATGTAGGGTTCGATGAAATCCAAAAGCAGGAATTGCTGTTGAACCAGATCATGACCGAAGGCACAAAAGATGTACAGGGGTTGCACGTGATCGGCCCCGCTGATCCCAAATTACGCGGAGGGATCTTCACTTTCTTTATTGATGGTGTGGATTCTCACCGAATTGCGCTTATGCTGGATCAGATGGCCAATATCTGTGTACGCTCCGGCCAGCACTGCGTGCATTCGTGGTTCAATCAAAAGGACATCAAGGGATCCGTCAGAGCTTCTGCTTATTTCTATAACACCCCGCATGAAGCTGAACTATTTGTCGAAAACCTTAAAAAAATAAGAAAGGTGTTATAACCTTATGTTTTGTATCGTCGCTGCCGTTGTGCTTTCCGTTCTAGGAATTTTCAGCGCGGCCAACCGCCGGCTCGCCAAAGAAGCCCTGGATTGTGTCTTTCATAGAATCACCTTCAGACCGTGCACGACCGGCTTCGATGAGAAAATGAAAGCCAAGATCCTGGGAAAGATGATCAACCGCTCTGAACGCGCCACGCGCTTCTTGAGCAAGAACTTTGAAATCCTTTCATGGACCTTCTTTGTTGTACTGCTGGCTGCAAGTATCTTTATGCTGCGTGGGTTATATTTGTTTTACACCACAGGCTCTTGCAACGGTGTCAACAGCAGTGCGTTCTGCATTTTTGATCCCACCGGCGAGAATAACCAGACTTCTTCCGCCACGGATGGAGCTTGCGCTGTTCCAACGAATTTGGCCAACGGTGGTGGACTGACCCTTGAGGGTGTTGATCTCAGCCTCTGGCCGGTCATGAACCGTGAAAATGAAAAAGAGATCGTTTTCATTGGCTGCTATGCCTGTGAATATACGCGTCAGGTATACCCGGAGATCAAGAAACTGGTGGACGAGTTCCAACCCGAATTCTATTTTGGCGAATACCCCACCAAGATGAAAACCGATACCCTCTCCCGAATTGGTTATTGTGTCTACAATACCGATCAAGAAAAATACTGGCAAATGAACGATGCCTTGTTTAATGAAGATGAAGCTTTGCTTGAGGATGATGCCGTCACTCACCAGATCTTGGAAGACCTCGGATTAGACGCAGATGCCATTGAAAACTGCGCGGCTGATCCAAAAACCGAAGAAGCCATTCAGAATATATTCACTGAGATCAAGAAAACGAATTTTTATGGCACCCCCACCATTTTCATCAACGGTGAACCACTGGTAGGGCCCAAACCATTCCGCGTCTATGCGATCCAATTGGAAGGTTTCTTTTACTGGTTAAAATAAGCTAGCTATTTTTCTCAATAAAAGGATATAAAGCAAGGGTATTCGGCTGGTTTTGAATACCCTTTTGCATTCTTTGAAACAGAGTTTCATTTTTTAGCTCTTTTTTATTCTCAAGCCCTCCCCTTTTCTATATAGTGTTATCTAGTCGATATTCCTTATTCGTATGATTTGCTAAAACATCGTTTGATAATTCCTTTTGGAGGGAAAGCATGGTATTTAAGCACTTGGCGAATTATTTGGTTTTAGCCCTCATCGCGGTCTCATCATTCATCCTGTCTTTTCTGTTTTTTTCGTCATCTCTACCCGCCATCCTTATGGCTGCGCTCATTACATTATTGGCAGCCGGGATGATCGGATATTTTACCTGGCGCTCTCAGCAGATCATGAACAAACGCAGGGTGAATGAAGTCAACCTTGCTGCAGAAAAACAGATCGCTGATGCCATCGAGATGAAGGGAGCACAGATCAACCTGGCGTTGAACCAACTGGCGCAGAGAGTCTCAAACATCGCGAACAGCCTCGGTCAAACCTCAGGTTATATGGACAACCTGACCTACCAGACAGAAGTAAAGTCTCACGAGATCTCCAATTCCTTTTCACAGGTCGTGGAAGGGACAAGCCAGGAATCTGTTTCGATCCAGCAAGTTGCCAAACAATTGGAAATGATGTCTTCCGCGATTGACGGGATTGCCAGCGGTGCCCAAAACCAGGCCCAATCCGTTCAAACTGCCTCGAGCGCAACCAGCAAAGTCAACCAGGCCATCGAAGCCATCACCCAACAAGCCAATATTGCTGCAGAGGCGTCTGCAAAAGCCTCCAAGGCAGCCAATGAGGGTGGAAAAACCATCAAAGAGACGGTGGCCGCAATCAAGAGCATCAAAGAAAAAGTTGGTGATTCAGCGGCCAAAGTACGTGAAATGGGCGCACGATCATCGCAAATCGGTGAGATCGTGGGGAAGATCAAAGACATCGCCGACCAGACCAATCTACTCGCTTTGAATGCTGCCATCGAAGCGGCCCGCGCCGGAGAGATGGGGCGCGGTTTTGCGGTGGTGGCCAGCGAAGTGCGAAAACTGGCTGAGAATTCCGTTCTGGCCGCGCAAGAGGTTAATGAATTGGTGCTGTCCATTCAATCCAGTGTGCAAGAGGCCATTCTCACCATGGACAAAGGTGTGCAAGAGGTCGAAAATGGCGTCGGTTGGGCTGAACAATCCGGCCTGGCTTTGGAAAGCATTATTTCAACCTCCGAAATAGCGAACAAAGGCTTAAAAGACGTGGTGGATCTTACGCAACAACAGATCGAATTAAGCAGTGAACTCAGCGAAGCCATGGAGTCTGTGTCTGCGGTCGTGGAGGAAAATTCTGCCACCACAGAAGAGATGGCTGCCCAGTCCAACGATATCAGCGTTGAAATGCGGAAAATCTCTGAGATCAGCATGGAGAATAACAACACCGCGATCGAGGTGGCAAAGATCACGGATGAGATCAGCAGCCTGGCGATCGATGCCACAGCCTCTGCACAAACCCTGGCAGAAATGGCTTCATTTTTGCAAAACGTGGCCGCGGCGAACAGCACGAACGATACCAAAACCAGTGTGGCCAAACCCCGAACGCGAAAGCCGGAAGACAAACCCACCATCGGGATCGTGGTTCCAAAAACCAATTTGTTCTGGAAGGCAGCGGTCGAATTCGCAACGAAAGCCGCAGAGGAGTTAGGCATCCATCTGATCGTGCGTGATGCGCAGTACGATAAAGCCACCATGGAAAAATTCCTGGATGAACTGATCGCGAGTAAAGTGGATGGGCTCTTGTGGGTGCCTTATTTCGGGCTGGGTCAAAAAGGGTTAATCCGATCGCATGAAGCAGGCATTCCAATCCTGCTGATCGATTCGTATGTAAGTGGACTCCATCCGCAATCGCATATTTACCCAAATTATCGGGCTTTTGTTGGTCCCGCCGATGAGACCGGCGCCTATGAGATGTGTGAATATTTATTGGCCCATCTGCCTTTCGCAAAAGATGGCAAGAAATACATTGCGGCACTCGATGGCACCGAAGGTTCTGCATCGGCCTTCCTCAGGCACAAGGGGCTGCTGCGCGCCATCAAGGATCATCCTGAGGCGGTTCTGGTGGATTCAAGGAAAGCCAATTTTGATGTAGAACTTGGCAAGCAGGCCATGGCGGCAATGTTGGCCGAATCGCCGCATATTCAAGGCGTGTGGGGAGCAGGCGACAACATGGTTCTGGGAGCCATTGAAGCAGCCAAGGATGCGAAACGCACTCCGGGGAAAGACATCTTGTTTGTTGGGATGGATCTTGACCGCAACAGCCAGAAAGCCGTCCGTTCTGGAGAACAATTATTCGACATTGGGGGTCACTGGCTGCAGTTGGGTTTTGGGTTGAGTATTCTCTATGATGAACTAAACGGTTTTCCTTATCCAAAAGGCCGCTCAATTGTGAAACTGCCACTGCTGCCGTTAACCCAAGATAAAGTGGATCAGTTTGAGATCGACTTTCCAAACGGGATCCCGGCCTATGACTTCAAGCAAAAATCACGAGCATATAACCCTGAAGCTCCCATCGCATTCTTTGAAATGAAGTATTCCAACGAATAACAGCCGAATCTGCTCCTGCAAAAAAACAAGTTCCTCAAAATTTCGAGGAACTTGTTTTATTCAAATAACTTTCCAGGTTATGACCAGCCGCGGGTCTTGGAAAATTCAGTGATTACCGGAATGTCAACCTGTGTGCCGTTATAGGCTTTTACTGCGAGAATGATGTTAATGATCCACAGTATTCCACCGATACGGAAATAATACGGGATGATTAACCCAAGAATGCTGGAAATGACAATTTCAAGACAGCCCAAGATCAGGATGGGAATCGTGTGATATTTAATGAAAGGACGGTTTTTCTTGTCGTCCATGAAAAGGGTGATCAACGAAAGCAGAGGAGTGAGCAAGAAACTGAGTACAACCCAGAGTTTATCATCGCTGGTCACTTCAGGGGATGAAACAGGGGGAATTTCAGTAGGTGTAGTCATTACTCTCCTTATAAAGTAAGTGGATCTTGTCTGTACATAATAGTATTACATAAAATGGTATTTGCATACCGATTGTTTCTTGAAAACGAAAAGTACCGCTTCGGTTTTCCAGCGGTACTTTTTACAATACAACAGGCTAATTCTTGTCTGCGATCAATTTGGCAGCCGCCAGCATTTCGTCCGCAGTCAGAATACGCGAAAGGTCGAGCAGGATGACCAGACGTTTCTCAATTTTCGCCACGCCAGTGATGAATTCTGAATTGATGTTCGTGATCATCGCCTGAGGAAGTTCGATCACGCTGTCATCAATGGTCAAAACCTCATTGACGGCAGTCACGATCATTCCCATTTTGACCTTATCCATACTGACTGTAATAATGCGTGTCTCTTTGGTTGCCGTTTCTGCGGGCAGTCCAAAGCGCTTCTTCAAGTCAATGACTGGCAGAACCATTCCCCGCAGGTTCGTGATGCCTTCCATGTACGGGGGGGAGAATGGAACTTTCGTGATCTCCTGCATCTTGACGATGCCTTCCACAGAAGCAATTTCAATTCCGAATTGTTCGTTTCCCAGATCGAAGATGACAAGTTGTTTTTCCATTTTTCCCTCTACTCAGCCTGTTCAGTCGATTGAACGGCAGTGTCTTTATCAAGTTTAAATTGGGCCACCACGTCTTTCAAGACCTGCGCCATCTCTGAAAGCGATGCTGCCGAGGCGGTCACTTCCTCCACCTGCGCGCTCATCTCTTCGGCGCCCGCGCTCACTTCTTCCACCGCGGCACTGTTCTCTTCACTCACACTGGCGATGTTCTCAATAGCAGAAGTGATCTCTCCCGAGTTGGCTGCCATTTCTTCTGTGGACGCTGTGTTCTCTTCCACCACCGCGGATACTGAATCCACTGCCGTTACCAATTCTTCTGACGCCAGTTTCATCTGCTCACTCGCCTCAGCCGCCAGCATCGCCTGTTCCTTCACCGCCTGCGCAGCGGTGAGAATATCCGTCAGCGCAGTTCCGGCCTGGTTCGCGTTTTGCACACCGGTCTCCACTTCCTTCGTCCCCTCTTCCATGGCCTTCACCGCTTCGTTCACCG
>CAZRHZ010000136.1:0-6772 GCA_964599995.1 uncultured Anaerolinea sp.
CATCACGAAGCCATCCCGGCTGAAAAATTGGAATTGATCGAGGCAGGCGTTAATCAAGCCATCCTCGAAGAACACGAACTTTCGATCAAATCGAAAGGCTTGAAAGAAGCCATGGCGGAAGGCGCGATGGCGTTGTTCGGCGAAAAATACGGCGAGGTGGTGCGGACTGTGACCATTGATCCAGACCAAGCCATCTCTTATGAATTGTGCGGTGGAACTCACGTGGAGAACACGGGTGAGATCGGTACTTTCCTGATCCTCAGCGAAGGCAGCGCAGCGGCCGGCGTACGCCGCATCGAAGCCGTCACCGGGCGAGAAGCCTATGAGATCATTCGGGAACGGAATAAGACCCTGCGCAAGTCTGCCAGGTTGTTGACCTCAACCATGGAAGAAGTGCCTGAAAAGATCACCACCTTGATGGACAACAACGATGACCTGAAACACGAATTGAATGACGTCAAGCAGCAGGTGGTGCGGAATGAGTTTGCGAAACAACTTAGCGGGACGAAAATGGTCAAGAACGTGCCGGTGTTGGCTTGCATCCTAAAAGACGCGGATAACGATACTCTGCGACTGATGACGGATGCCTTCCGCGAAAAATATCCAACCGGAGTGGTGGCTTTGGGCTCAGTGGTCAACGAGAAACCCACCATCATCTGCGCGGTGACTGAAGACCTGACCAAACGCGGATTGAACGCGGGTGATATCGTTAAAGCAGTGGCCGGCATCATGGGCGGCAGCGGCGGTGGACGTCCGGTTCTGGCGCAGGCAGGGGGCAAGGACGCGGGCAAGCTGGCGGAAGCTCTAGATCAAGTGATCCCGTTTATTGAGAACAAATTAAACTGATCTTTCGTGTTTAAATATAAACCATCCCGAATTTTCGTTCGGGATGGTTTGTTCTTCACTAATTTGATTCTGTCAATTCCACAGTTATGAATATCTTTCCACATGGATCTGACCGGGTCGTTCACGGGTTTGCTCGACGAACCCTTCCGCGTTCAGCGCTTCCAACATGGCATTGACCATTCCCGACACACCGCACAGGAACACATGCGTGTTTTCTGGGGTGGGTTTCACACCCCAGGCTTCTTTTACCGCACCTGATTTCCAGATCTCCTGAACCCAACCGGCCTTGCCTGTCCATGGCACAGGTTCATCCTCTGGTTTGTCGATGGTGGCGATGTAGTGGAAATTTGGACACAAGAACTGCATGGTTTGCAGCTCGGAGCGGTAGCCGAGGTCCCAGCTGTGATAGGCGCCGTGCAGCACCGCAAATTTACGCGGTGTGTTGCACTGCAGTTCAGAGGTCAGCATGCTGATGTAGGGGGCCAAACCAGTACCGGTGGCGACCATCACGATGTGTTTATCTGATGGCACCTGGTTAAGGGTAAAGATTCCGCTCACTTTGGACCCGAGCCAGAGCGGGTCGCCAACCTTAAGCGCGAAGAGGCGAGGCGTCAGGCATCCGTTGGAGACCATGCTGATATAGAATTCGAGGTATTCACGGTTACGCGATGAAGAGGTGATCGAATAAGCGTTGCGGATCATTTTCTCAGGTGGATTGGGTTCAATTTCAGGCTCAGACCACTTGCAACGTGGAGCAGAGCCAGGCAATCCCAGCACTGCGTATTGCCCGGGGATGAATTCGGGCAGCTCCCAACCTTTGGCGGCAACGCGCAAGACCATGACCCGGGGGGATAATTCGATTTTTGATATTACCACTGCGTTAAGGCGTTTATCTACCATTAAACCTCTCCATTTTCAAAATAAGACTAATTATATCCGAATAACGAATTGAAATCCAATGTTTAGGCAGTGATCTCCCACAAGGTAATTTCTGGCCGGCAGAAGAACCTGACACGTGGCGCGATCGCGCCTTCCATACCCAGCCCGCGTGTGATATATAGCGGCATGCCATTCACTTGGTATCGCCCGGCTTCAAAGGTCCTTCCGTAGAGAGACCCAGTGTAAAAAGCACCGAAAATTGGTAGACGCACCTGTCCGCCGTGCGTGTGACCGCTTAACTGCAGGTCAACCGGGTAACGGCTGGCATTGGGAGCCAGATCGGGAGAATGGTAAAGCAAAAGGTTGAGGCTGCCTTCTTCTTCACATTGTTTGAGCAATTCAGAAAGCTTTTGCTCATCACTATCGGGATTATGTGTGCAGGTCAATCCGAGCACATTCACTCTTCCGTTGGGTAGATCCAGGCTGACACCCTGATCATCCAGCCAGGTGAGAGGTGTTTCAGCAGCGAGTTTGGTAAAAAAATCGTTTGAATCCACAGCAGAAGATCCAGTCACACCGTAAACACCAAATGGAGCAGATAACCCTTTGAAAAAATCCAGGGTATCAGCTTTGGACCGCAGATCTGTCAGATAGGAAAGGTTGAGCGCATCGCCTGAAAAAAGGATCAGGTCGGGGTTCAATTCTTTGATTCTCTTGAGCACCCATTTTTCACGTTTTGTGGCGCGTTCGAGGTGAAGGTCACCCAGATGTAATACTCTCAATGCCTGGCCAGCCTTTAGTTTACCTGAAACCAGCCTTTCGCAGCGTACTTCCACCCAAAAAGGTTCGATGTAAAAACCGTAGATCACCAGCAGGGTGCCGGCCACCTCAAAACCCAGGTTCCAGGGGTAGGGCAGAAAGGCAAAAGGAAGACGCAGGCAGGCCAGCATGAGCACCACCACTTTGACCGGTCCAAACGAACGCCGGGTTTCGGGCAGCAAAGAGATCAGGATCCAGTCAATGAAAAAACACAGCGCCAGCACACCCGCCATCAGTGGCAGTTTTTTTGTTTGCAGAATGGCAGGCAGGCTGCCAAGCAGTGCCAGTCCGATCAGCAGCACGTTCATAAGAATGGACGGCATGCGCTCAAGTTTATCCAGAGAGTGTAAGAGTCGATCGAAAGGATTGCCCGCGCGACCGGGAAAGTGCTTGCGCCTTGAAAAGCTGCGTGGTGTTAGGTTTATGGTTTTCGTCATGGGCATAATTTTACCGCCATGCTTGTTGCATGGCGGTAATTGAACTTACGAGGTTTATTTATCTTCGGGCAGCCAACAGCACAACACCAGTTCTTTGGCGGCTTTTACTTCGTCCAACCGGCCAACCGGGGTATGGTGCGGAGCTTCTTTGAGCAGCTCGGGGGTGGTTAGCGCTTCTTTGGCGATGGCAACCAGCGCTTTGGCGAAGGCGTCCATGGACTGCTTGCTTTCCGTTTCCGTGGGTTCGATCATCAGCGCTTCGTGCACGATCAGCGGGAAGTAGTTTGTGGGCGGATGGAAGTTGTAATCCATCAGTCGCTTGGCAACATCCAGAGCGTGCACGTCGGCAACATCCGGCCACATGCCTTCCACCACGAACTCGTGCATGCAAGTTCGTTTGTATGGCAAAATGTAGGTATTGCCGAGCTTCGACAGCAGATAATTGGCGTTCAGCACGGCATATTCAGCCACCTTGCGCAGGCCTTCAGGGCCGTGCATGCGGATGTAGGTGTAGGCTCTCACCAGCATGCCGAACTGTCCGAAGAAGGATTTCATGCGACCAATGGTTTGGGGGGGCTTGATGAAACCATACAGGGGCAGCAGATCATCGGTGCCTTCTTCAAGAATACCGACGATTGGTGTGGGTAAAAAGTCCGCCAAATGTGCTGCAACGCCTACTGGGCCAGAACCAGGTCCGCCTCCGCCGTGCGGGGTGGAGAAGGTCTTGTGCAGGTTGAAGTGCATGATGTCGATCCCCAGATCGCCGGGGCGCACGATGCCAAGCAGGGCGTTGAGGTTCGCGCCGTCGCCATAGACCAGACCACCGACTTTGTGCACGATCTCGATCACTTCAAGCACATGCTGGTCGAAAAGGCCGAGCGTATTGGGGTTGGTGAGCATCAAGCCTGCGACCGTATCATCACAGATCTGGCGCAAGACAGTCAGATCCACATTGCCATCACGATCGGAGGGCAGAGGCACAACCTCAAACCCGCTCATAGAGGAGGTGGCAGGGTTGGTGCCATGCGCAGAATCCGGGATCAGGATCTTGGTGCGTTTCGCGTCATTTCTAAAGCGGTGATAGGCGCGGATGATGCTGACGCCGGTGAATTCACCTTGAGCGCCCGCGGAGGGTTCCAAAGAAACAGCGGCGAATCCACCAATCTCCTTGAGAGATTCCTGCAAGTCATACATCAAGGCCAGGTTGCCCTGGATGGTCTCTTCAGGTTGCAGGGGGTGGGTCAAAGCGAATCCAGGCAGGCGGGCAGTTTCTTCGTTCACCTTGGGGTTGTACTTCATGGTGCAGGAACCCAGCGGGTAAAGTCCGGTATCCACGCAGTAGTTCATCGCAGAAAGGTGGGTGAAGTGACGAATAACGTCCGATTCGGATAATTCGGGCAGAGGCAGATCCTCGCGCCGGAGGGATTTGGGCAGGTCCGTTAATGGCACATCAGGTTCGGGGAATTGGACGCCAGTGCGACCGGCGGAGGAAAGCTCATAGATCGTGGGTTCAGTCATGGCTGACCTCCTTCAGAACGGCAGCCAGGTAATCGATGTCGTCCTTCGATTTCATCTCTGTCACACAAATCAACAGGTGGTCTTTCAAGGCCGGGTAATCTTTAGCCAGTTCGTATCCACCAATGATATCGTGTTCCAAAAGGAAAGCGTTGATCTCAACTGCGGGGCGTGGGCATTTCAGCACGAATTCATGGAAGAAAGGTGTTGAAGACGCCAGCGCGAAGCTAGGAATGTGGCTGAGCACGTCCGCCGCATAATGGGCTTTTTGATAACAAAGGTTTGCCACCTGTTTCAAGCCGGATTTACCAACCAGGCTCAGATAAATGGTGGCAGCCAGTGCCAACAGCCCCTGGTTGGTGCAAATATTCGAGGTGGCCTTGTCGCGCCGGATGTGTTGTTCCCGTGCGGTGAGCGTCAGCACGTAGCCGCGTTTGCCGTTGGCATCCTGGGTTTCTCCCACCAGGCGGCCTGAAATCTTGCGCACGAACTCTTTTTTGGTGGCGAAGAAGCCCAGGTAGGGTCCGCCGTAAGACAGCGGAATGCCGAGGGGTTGGCCTTCGCCCACCACGATATCCGCGCCCATTTCACCGGGTGTTTTTAATAGTCCAAGCGCGATCGGGTTGCTGACGACGGCCAGCAGAGCGCCCGCTTCGTGGACTTTTTTGGCCAGGTTGGTCAAGTCATAGATGCGGCCAAAGAAATCGGGATATTGAACGACTACCAGGGCGGTTTCTGGGGTCAAATGAGCGGCCAGTTCATCCGGGTTGGCGGGCAGGTCAGGATCCGAGCCAATGGTCTGAATGTCAATGTTCTCGTAACCGCACAGGTAGGAACACAGCACTTCGCGGTACTGAGGATGAACCCCGGCAGACAGCAGCATGCCGGGTCGTTTGCCCCTGAAGTGGTGATAGGCCATCACGCCGGCTTCGGCGGTGGCTGTAGCGCCGTCGTAATGCGAGGCGTTGCTCACTTCCATGCCGGTCAGATTGGCGATGAGGGTTTGAAATTCAAAGACCGCCTGCAAGGTGCCCTGCGAAATTTCGGGTTGGTAGGGCGTATAAGCCGTGTAGAATTCGCTGCGCCGTAGCAGGCTGTCAACACCGGCCGGGATGTAATGTTGGTATGCGCCGGCGCCCAAAAAGCTCAAAAGGTCTTTGACTGTTTCATTGGAGTTTGCGTAATCCTCAAGCTCTGCGGCCGCTTCCATTTCGGTCACGCCGGCCGGCAGGTTCAGCTTGGGAAAACGCATTTTCTTGGGAACATCGGTGAACAGGTCCTCAATGGACTTGACCCCAATGCTCTTCAGCATTTCCTCCGTTTCTGACGGAGTATGAGGAATAAACATTAGTGGCCTCGTGTCGCGCAGTAATCCGTGTAAGCTTTGGCGTCCATCAGGCTGCTGAGTTCAGCTTCGTTCGTGATCTCAAATTTGATCATCCAGGCTTTTCCGAAAGGTTCGCTGTTCACCAGCTCGGGTGTATTTGGCAGCGATTCGTTAATTTCAAGTACTTTTCCAGAGACAGGGACGTTCACATCCGCGGCGGCTTTCACTGATTCAATGGTGGCCACGTGCGAACTTTTTTTGAGCGATTCGCCTTTTTCAACCGTAATTTCCACAAAAACAACGTCAGAAAGCTGTTCCTGGGCATAATCAGTGATGCCCAGGGTGGCGACTTTGCCCTCGATTAATAACCATTCGTCAGAATTAGTATATTTCAAGTTTGCGGGTACGTTCATTTGGCTCCTCCAGAATTTTAGATTAGAAAAGGACGCATTCAGTAAGAAGTGCGCCCTCTGTCATAGATACCATTTCAGAGTTTATCAAAACGGGTCCTTTTACCTGAGAGTTTCATTTTTCTCATTCCTGAAAAAAATTTGCCCCTTCGGTGCCGAAGATCGGTCTCTTCCACGATTTGATTCGATACACGTTCATTCTACGAAGAGGCCGTTGAAAAGTCAAGATTATTGACGGGCCAAATGGGGATCAACCGGCCGTACGAGCTTTTTACCGAACAAGAACAACAGAAAACCGAAGAATCGCAGCCCAGCGGCGACAAATAACCCGATGGACAGGCTGAATTGATCCGCGATCCACGATCCAATCAAAGGTGAAGCGATGGCTGCCAGGTATTGGATGCTTTGAGCCAGCGCTACAAAGATCGCGCTGTACTCGATGGGCACCACTTTCATCAACTCATCAAAGAAAACAAGATCCAATCCAGCCTGGAATACACCGGCCACACCCGCGATGACCACGATTTGCCAGGTGGAAG
>CAZRHZ010000137.1:0-6730 GCA_964599995.1 uncultured Anaerolinea sp.
CCATCTGACATTTCGATAAATTCCATAGCGCCCAGCACCTTGGCTCCATCCACCAGGTCCTTTTCGGTCAGCTTCATCATGTCCATCGACATCTTGCAGCCGTAAAGGTTCGCGCCGGCATCCATGATCAACTGCACGAATTCGCCCACGGGGGGGAAGTCGAGTTTGTTGATCTCACTGCGCATCATGGCGGATGCTGCAGCAGACATGAAGGGCAGCACACCCACCAGGGTCGGGATATGGAACCATGGGTGCATGCTGGGGTTGCCAACCACAGCCACGTTTAACTTGTTCATCTTTTTCTTCGTGATGATGTCCAAACCCCAGAAGGTGAAGAACACGTCCACTTCCACGCCGGACATACGCGCGGCATTAGCCAGGATCAATGGAGGATAAGCCATGTCAAGCGAACCTTTGGAGGCAATGATTGCCAATTTGCGTGCGGGTTTCTTGTCTACCATTTTTTTCTCCTTATATTTGTATGAAAATATATATTCGATCCAGTTATCTAGATACAACCGGTGGGTTTGTGCAGCCCGGCCACCTTGGCGGCCAGCTTGCCGGGTCCGCCCGGGAAAAGGCTGTAAAGTTCTTTGGTGTCAACACCGCTGTTCTTGGTGATGTTGCGCAGCGTGGGGGCATCGCCCGTCTTTTTAAATTCAGCACGCGCGTAATTGAGCACCACCCAAGATCGCTCTGTCAGGGTGACGCCCTCACGTTTGGCGATGGCCTCGGCGATCTCGGTCGTCCAGGCCTCGGGGTCTTCCATGAAGCCATCTGCATCGAATTTCACATTATCTAATATTGACATTTTGATCTCCTTATTCTTTTTAAAATTAAGATATTTGCTTTTTTCCAGCAATTGAGTATTCAGGTGGTAACGGGAATGGGATCCCTTTCAGCATGATGTTCCAGTAGATCCATTTGAAGGCTAGTTTTCCCCAATAGTTGAAGGTGGACTCCTTTAGTAATGGGAAAGGACCAACAACCGGGAAGGGGTAAATTCCGGGTAGGGGTTCGGTTTCGTAACAAAAATCGATCAGAAGGCTCTTCCCAAAGCCAGAAACGATGTGGCAGGTGGAGTGACCGTCAAACTTTGCTTCGGGTTCATGACCATGAACTACGCTCATGATGTTCTCAATCAATGTTTCTGCTGAATAATGGACGACTGAGCCAGCTTTTGAGGCGGGAAGATTTGTGGCGTCGCCAATCGCCCAAACATTGTTGTGCTTTTTGGATTGCAGCGTGTATTTATCAACGGGGACAAAATTGAGATCGTCTCCCATCCCTGACCTGCCAATTACCTCTGCTCCCATGTTGGTCGGAATGCTGACCAGCAGATCGTAATTGATCTCTCTTCCATCATAAGATTTCAGAAGATTTTTACCTGAATCTACCTCCATGACCACAAAATCAGCTTCGGTATGAATGCCTTTTTTCTCCATCACATCCCCCAATAATTTAGAGGATACAGGTTTGGTGAAGGCACCAGAAAGAGGTGTGGTGAAGACCAAGTCAACTTTGTTGCGAATTCCTCGTTGGGTGAAGTAATAATCTGCCAAATACATGAACTCGAGGGGAGCAACCGGGCATTTGATCGGCATTTCAGCGATGTTCAGCACAACCCGGCCGCCGTTGAAATTCTTCAGGTAGCGATTAAGCGCCATGGCGCCTTCAAAGGTGTAGTAATCAAAAATATTATTCCGCCAGCCCGCTCCTGATAAACCTTCAGTCTCTTCCGGATGAATATCGGTACCAGTTGCAATCAGCAGTTGATCATAGTGGATTACACGATTCTCTTTTTGCAAGACAACCTGGTTCTTTTCTGGTTCGATCAGTTCGATATCAGAGGTGATGAATTCAACACCAGATGGAATGAATTTTCGCTTGGGTTGCTGTACTTTATCTGGCTGGTAATAACCAAAGGGCAAAAAGAGAAAACCGGGTTGGTAATAATGTTGTTCATCCTTATCCACCATCACGATTTTCCACTCTTGTGGATCGAGTTTTTTGGCGAGTTTATTCGCCATCATCGTACCGCCCGTGCCTGCACCCAGAATTAAAAATGTCTTCATTGTCAATCTCCCTTTACCCGATAATGATTTCGTTGGCTTGTCTTGCCAGTAATGCTTGATCCTTGAGTTGATCCGCCAGGGCAGCCCGCAGCAGGTCGAGAGCCTGTGTGTAACGCTTGTCTGCCAGGTGATAATAAATGGTTTGTCCATCGCGTTCCGTGCGCACGATGCCCCGATCGCGCAGGGTTTTCAGATGCCTTGACACGGTGGGCTGGGATAGTTCCATTTTCGCGGCAATGTCGTTGACATTGCGCGGACCGTCAGCGAGCGAATAAATGATCAAAATGCGGTTTGGGTCCGCCAAACCGCTGCAAACTTGAGCGTGCAGCCGTACCACTTCTTCCTTTAGGTTATCTGCCATCGGTCCTCTGTTTTGATTCTTGTGGAAATATCCATATATATGCTTATGCATATATATTACAATTGGTAATAAGAAAATGCAAGCATGACAAATGTCACTATTTGGAGTAAAACGCTCTTGAATGACTGGATTTTACTGTTTGGACGGGAACGCCTGGGCAAGCTCAGCGGGGCTGAGGTTTCTGCGGGCAATGTCGCGCACGTTGTTGACCCCTGCGAAGAATTCACGCATCATCACCACCGAAAGGTATTGTCCGCGGCGGGTGAGCAGGTTGCGATCCTTACGCCTGAAGGCTCCCATCAGGTTCATGAAGAGCATCTCAAGCCACAAGCTGCTCCAGATATGACTGTTAAAGCGCTGTTGAAATACCTGATGGTCAAAATTCATGCCAAAAAGGTTCATCATGAACCAGTAGCGCTGTTGGGCATGCCGGCTGTAGGGTTTATACGCGCTTAGCCCGGTCTTTCCGGCAGCGATAACGCGCATAAATTCCGTGATCGAAAAGTGATTGACATACAACGCGCCTTGGAGATAGCTGAACGCGCCTGAACCAATGCCCACATATTCATCGCTGTCCACGATGTATTCGTCGATCATGCCGGCTGCCTTGCGCACGAAGGTCCAGGCAGAAAGCTGCTTGAACTGCGCAGAGAGTCGGTCGTTGATCAGGTTGAAGAACTCCCATTCGCGCCGGTGGGTGGGTTTGCCGACACTGACCGACATGGAATGCTCCACCGCGGAGGAACTCATCAACGGGTAAAAAGTGACTTGCTGCGCGGCCGAACCCAAGATCAGTTCAAGGTCGTTTTCAAGAAGCTGGGTGGTTTGGTTGGGGAAATTGAAGATCATGTCGACGTTCAGTGATTCAAAGAAAGGCGCCGCGTAATTGATGCGTTCCAATATTTCTGCGCCTGTGCCGAATTTCTCCAGGCGATTCATCTCGCGCAGCAGTCCGTTATCAAAACTCTGCACGCCCACCGACAGGCGCTGCACGCGGCTCTTGAGTGGCTCCACATACTCAGGGATCAGGTGGTTGGGGTTGGTCTCGCACGAAACCTCGTGAATATCGAAAAGTTGCCTGGCCAAGTCGATGGTTTCGATCAGTTCAGGCAGGTTGATGGTGGGTGTACCACCGCCGATATACAGGGTTTTGAAGTTATAGCCCATCGCCGCGACAAGCTTCATCTCTTCGCGTAAGGCCATAAAATAACCCCCAGCTCTCTGGCTGTCATAGAGAAAACGGTTGAAAGAGCAGTAGGGGCACAGGCTTTCACAGAAGGGAACGTGGGCGTAGAGTGTGTACTCGTGCCCAGCGGTGGGTGGGGGGAGGGTCAAGCCGCGTTCCGTTTGAGACGTGAGGTTGGAGCCGATCTCCGCCTTTAACACAGCAGTCAGCATCCGTTCGCCTATACGGATGGAGAGGTCTTCGATGACGGAGCGGCTTCGATTCTGGTACATGCTGCCTTTGGTCGCGGGTTAAGCACTGGCCTGATAGGCCAATTTGATCCAAAGCATCAATTCAGGGTCGACTTCTTCAGATTTGGTAATAAAAACCTTGAATTGACACATCAAATTGTTGGTTTGTGCGATCAGGCGATCGGTGCCTTCAAACCCTTTCAGGTTCAAACCGATCTCCAAACGATTTTTAGACCCAGGACCGAGCATGGCAAATTGGCGCTTGCGGCGCAGGCTGATGTATCCCTTCTTGGGGATCATGCTGAATTCACCGAATTTCTCAATTTCCTGTACGAGTTGGTCATGCAGGGGGCGTAAATTCTCTTTTGTACCGCTGTATAACTGTGCCAGCACATCTTCCATGGATAGGTTGCCAGCCTCTGCAGCGGATTGACCGTCGGTCTCGCGGGCAAAATGCACCAGCATATCGGCATCACCGTAACCCAGCTGGAACTTTTCGATGAGCCATTTCCGAATTTCGCCGTGTTTGGTCAATCCTCTTTCAGCGATCATGCCGCGGATTTGTTCCAGTGTATTCCCGGTCTTGGTTTGTATGTTGGCAAGCTGTGTTTGCCGTGCTTTAGTTAAACTATCCATTATGCTCCGTCATTTTTCCTGTTTTAAAAGAGTTCCGTCTGCCGGGTCGATGGTGAGCGGCTTTTTCAGCACCTGGTTGAGAGATAGGATGAGCATGGCGCGCCGCGAATAGCGGTCAGTAACTGTGTGCGAAACCATGCCGCCTTGCGTCAGGTTGACAAAGCCATGCACCAGCCCCCACAGGGTGACCGCCACCAGATCAGGCTCGCCTTCGGCGATCAGGTTGGCTGCCTGACAACGCAGGATCAACTGTCTGAACTCGTTAAAAGTCTGTTTGGTGGCTTCCACCAGATCAGGGTATTGCCTTTCTCCTTCGACTGAGGAATTAAAGGCGATCTTGAAGTGGTCCGGTTCCTCGAAGCCAAACTGCACATAAGTCCAGGCGGTTTCGATCAACTGCCGCAGTGAATCCTCTGGATATCTCTCGATCACAGCGTGGATGCGGTCGTACACCTTCTTGTGCCCATCCGTCGAAATGGCGGCGATCAAGGCTTGTTTATCGGTAAAATGCGCATACGGAGCGGAATGCGTCACCCCGGCTTCACGCGCCACCTTGCGCAGGCTCAGCCCATTAATACCGTCTTCCGCGAGGATCTTGATCCCCGCCTGGATGAGGGCATTTTTTAAGTCACCGTGATGATAATTTTTTTCAGCCATAGATGTTTCTCTTCCCCCAACGGGTTTCCGGGGAGGTGAGTTAAGAGATTATTATATCCGGGTTGGGAACGGTGAAGTAGAAAGTGGCACCTTCATCCTTCTTGCTTTCAACCCAAATTTGGCCGTTATGCCTGCGGATGATGCGCTGGACTGTGGCCAACCCGATGCCGGTTCCCTGGTAGTCCTTTTCGTTGTGCAAGCGCTGGAACACGCCAAAGAGTTTTTCAGCGTATTGCATGTCAAAACCGATGCCGTTATCACTGATGAAATAGACCGTTCCACCATCCTGGTCAACCTTCGCGCCAACTTTGATCAAGGCTTTCTCGCGTTTTTGTGCATATTTGCATGCGTTCTCCATCAGGTTGAAGAAGACCTGGCGCAGCAGGATGGGATCAGCCTGGCAGGCGGGCAGCGGGTCAATCTGGATCTCACAGTTTAGGGTGTGATACTCCCCGTTCAATAGTTCTTCTTTGACTTCACGCACGAGATCCTCCGGATTCACCTGAACCCGTGAGATCGGCTGCCGGATAAGACGCGAGAAGGCCAGTAGATCAGAGATCAACTCGCCCATCCGGTTTGAGCTTTCGATGATCTGTTTGATAAAACGTCGGCTTTCATCGGTCAGTGTATTTTCAGGGTCTGTTGAAATCAATGAGATAAAACCATTAATGCTGCGCAGCGGTGAGCGCAGGTCGTGCGAAATGCTGTAAGAAAAGCTCTCCAGCTCGTCGTAGGCTTCTTTCAATTTCGCGGTCCGTTCGGTCACCAGGTTTTCCAACTGTTCACGGTATTTCAATAGTTCATCTTCCACCAGTTTGCGTTGGGTGATGTCGCGGATCGTGCTGACAAAGCCGTTGGGTTTGCCAGAAGAATCGCGATAAAGCGCGGTGTTGATCTCGACATAAATGGTCTCACCGGTGGGCAGAACGCCGGTGCATTTCATCGAACCCGTGATGGAATTAGCGATGATCTTGTCGTGCAGTTCATCAGCAGCTTTGCGGTCTTCCGGCAGCATGAATTCGACGATATTCCTGCCCAGCGCAACTTCCTTGGAGGGCAGTTTGAACATCTGAACGGCAGCGGTGTTCAGATCTACCACCAGACCGTTTCCATCAGAGTACACAACGCCGTCGATGATCGTTTCAAGCAGCGCGCGTGTGTTTGCCTCAGCATTTCGGCTTTCGTTGATCGAATTTTGATATTGATGTTTGAGGAACCAGACTCCCAGCGTAATGGCAGTCAGAGTGGCGGTGACGATGCTGACCCGATTGATGAACATGGTTTCTGCGCTGCGCGCGGTAATCAACAGGCCATTGTAGTGTGCCAGGCCAAGACCAATATAACTGAGCAGACTTAAACCCAGAACAACGAACATCAGAGCCCGTCCAAGAATGATGGCCGCCAGCACGATCGCCAGTCCATACAGCAGCATGGCAGGCGCATCGATCCCTCCAACATAATTCCCATAAGCGCCAGTTGCGAAGAGCAACAGACAGGGGATGGACCCTCCAATTCTTGGGTACCCCTTGTTGGCGAGCCACCATCCGCTAATAAACAAGACCATCATGATGGCCAGAATAATGAC
>CAZRHZ010000138.1:0-6531 GCA_964599995.1 uncultured Anaerolinea sp.
TCCAGGATGAAGGCCACCTGGGCGTCTCCCCTGGCCAGGCGCACGTTGTAGTCGGGCGGGATGATGATGGCCGCCCTGGCTTCGCCGCTCTCGATCAACAAGCGGATCTCCTCTTCAGAGCCAACCGAGTAGGCGATCTTGAAATAGTCCGCGGCGCGATAGGCGTTGAGCAGGTCGCGTGATTCTGCGCAGGCACACTGGTCGTAGACCGCCAGAGGGATGTTGCGCACGTCGCTGGTGGCCGCGTATCCCAAAAGGAAGAGCTGCATGATGGGGATGAAGAGAATGATGGCCAGTGTGCGTTTGTCACGCACGATCTGAATGAATTCCTTGCGAATGATGGAAATCAGGCGAGAGTTCATGGTTTTTCCTTTGGCGCGATCACGCCATGCAGGAAGATCTCGACGAACGAATCGAGTGCATTCTTTTGCAGCAGGATCATGGGGGTCTTGGCAAACACCAGTTCGGTCATGTAATACGAGAAGAACAAACCGAGGAACGCCCTGAAGAGGACGAGAGGAGGAATATTACGCAGTTCCCCTTTGCGGTCGGTAAATCGCTTGACCAAAGGCAGCACCTCGGGATAGATGGTGTCAAAGATCAAGGGGATATTGCGGCCTTCAAACTCGACCACTTCGACGAACAGGAGTTTGACAAAATCCGGCCGGCGGCCTAATTCTTCCACCATGTTCCTGGCGGCGTTGCGCACGAACTCTTCGATCGTGTCTCCGGAGGCGGCTTTCAAAAGCGGCAGGATCTGAAAGAAAGGATGGCGATTCAGGATCACCGCAACGAAGATGGCTTCTTTGTTGGGAAAATGGTTATAGATGCCGCCTAAAGCCAATCCGGATCTTTCGGCGATCTCGCGCATGGACGTGCCCGCGTAGCCCTGGTCGATAAAGAGCTGGTGCGCCGCATCAATGATGGCCTGGCGGGTGCGATCTCCTTTGGAAAGTTCAACAGGTTCCTTCAAGAATCCTCCAAATAAAAACGAACGTTCGTTTTTATTATTATAGATCAATTTTGGGAAATTTCAAGTGGCTCAAGAGAAATCCGCATAAAAACCACTTAAATGCATTGAAAGTCGGCGTTTTTTTCAATATACTCAATTTAATCAATGGGTATTTAATCATTGCCAAGGAGAAAAAATGATACTCGTGAACATGATCCTCAAGGAAAAAGGCAACAACGTGATCTCTGTAAGCAAAGAAACCACCATCATTGAAACCCTGTCCATCATGGCTGAGAAAAATATCGGCGCGGTTCTTGTACTTGAAAACGGAAAACCCGTAGGCATCTTTTCAGAACGAGATTTCGTCCATCAGGTCGCCAAAGACAAGTGCTTCATGCTGGAAATGCCCGTGGAAACTTACATGACCAGGGACTTGTTCTTTGTCACCCCCTCTTCGACGATTGATGAGTGTATGGCCTTAATGACCCAAAAACACATCCGGCATTTGCCCGTGATCGAAGCTGATCAATTGGTCGGCCTCATCTCCATCGGGGATGTGGTGCGAAACGTGATCGAGGACAAGAACCTGCTGATCGACAACCTGGAGAAATTCCTTTTCGGTCAGGGATACGGAAGATAAGAGAAACTGCCCCAACGCTAGGCTGGGGCAGTTCGTTGTTTCACGATTTTAGGTACCCTCTACGGAGTTCCCACCAGCTGGACCGCGTCAATTTCGTTCCAGCCCAGATTCAGCGCGGAATGGTCGATGGTGATACGGACCCTGTTGATATATATCAGTCCCTGGTTCTGAATGTCAATCACCATCCAATAGGGGCACTCGTTCACCACCTCGGCCTGACCGCTCCAAATATCATATTCGGTGCCGTCTTCAGCAATACCGACAAGGCTGACTACCTGAGAGGGATTGAAGGTTTGCACGATAGTCAGTTGAGAAGGAACCACCGGAGTGGCGAAAGTGACTTCCAACCAATCCTCTCCAACGGCCGTCTCAGAGGCCCACGCCAGCGTGTCATCACCGCAGGCTTCCACGTTCGGTTCACCGACCGCCTGCAGGGCGCTCCAATAGTCCTCAGAATATTGGGTGCTGGCCTGTGCGTATACCGCCCATTGGCTCAAAGACCCATCAGGATTGGGAATCACAGGTTCTTGAGTGGTTTCAGCAGTAATTGCAGGCACTTCAGTCCATTGCACAGTCGGTTCTAGTACATCCATCGAATAATCCTCCACGATGGGATCAAAGAAATGAATAGACTTAAGCACTTTTTCAAAATCCTTGTTCACCGATTTCCATTCCCCCTTTGGAGCCATGCCGAGCATGGTGAAGGATTGAGAGGAGGTTACCATCAGAGCCACCAATCGGCCTTCCAAAGGTACTGCGCCACCAAAATCATTGACTGTGATGGTGAACCCTTCGATTCCATCCACCGTTATGGGTTTCGGATTTGAGAAGTCCACTGCAGTTTCATTACTCAGAAGATTTGCCTGCAGCTCCTCATTGGTCATTTCGGTGCTATTCATCCCACCCATCAAGAGAAATGCCGGTCCGCTATCTTCAGTGCCATCCGGAGCGATCAACTGCACGATCCCGAAGGTATCGATATTTTGATAGTCGGCTGGAGCGATAAATTCAAATCCACCCGCCTCTGACCTTGAAACATCCGCCTGGGAGGTGTCATTGGCTCCACCGGTTAAGTTCGAAACCAGGTCCGTGATGAAACACGCCGTGCTGGAAAAAGCCAGTGCACAAATCAACATACAGATGAAAACTCTTTTTGACTTCATATAAACTCCTTCCCAAAATCCCCGGATCATTATTTCGATGTGTGCTGAAATGAGTTGTATGAATTGATTATAGCAATCTTGACCATCAAATACGCCTTTCAATATGGTGTAAAGCATCTCTCCCTGCAGGCTTGCGTAATCCATCGCTTGGGGGGATAATCCGGAAAACCTTTTTTCAGGAGTCAGACTATGACAACCACAGTTCGTCTGGGATTGATCGGATTCGGGAACGTCGGCCAGGGATTGGCGCAAATCCTCAAGGAATCTCACGACGAGATGCTGAAATCTACTGGGCTTGACCTCAAAATCACAGCCGTCAGCGACGCCCGCATGGGCTGCCTGCACGACCCGGCCGGGTTGGATGCCGCCACACTGCTCGAGAAGGTCGCGAAAGATCAAACCCTAAAAGGCTTGCCTGCTGAGAAACCAAATTGGGACGCGCTGAGCATGATCCGCGAGAGCGAGACGGACGTGATCGTTGAAATGAGCTACACCGACCTGAAGACCGGCCTACCCGCCACAGAGCACGTCACAGAAGCACTCAAACGAAAGAAACACGTGGTGACCACCAATAAAGGCCCGGTAGCGCTGCATTACGGAGAACTTGAAAAACTGGCAAAAGATAACGGCGTTCAGATCGGTGTAGAGGGCACCGTGATGAGCGGCACACCCTGCCTGGCGCTGGCGCGCGAGAAACTGGCCGCGGCGCGCATCCAGCGCGTAATGGGCATTTTGAACGGCACCACGAATTACATCCTCACACAGATGGAAAACGGCATGAGCTACAAAGACGCGCTGGCAGACGCGCAGAAGCTGGGGTACGCCGAAGCGGACCCCACCGGCGACGTGGAGGGTTACGACGCGGCCGGCAAGGTGGTCATTCTGGCGAGCCTGCTAATGAATCAACAGATCGCAATGACAGACGTGGATCGCACCGGGATCACAGGGTTGTCAGTGCCAGATATACAAACTGCCGAAGCCGCCGGGGAACGCTGGAAGTTGATCGGCAGCCTGGAACAGGTGGAGGGGAAACTACACGCCAGTGTCAGACCTACACGCTTACCGGTCAACCATCCGCTGGCGGGAGTGAGCGGCGCGACCAACGCCATCCATTTCAGCACCGAATATCTGAGCGAGGTGACGGTGATCGGCCCGGGGGCCGGGCGGTTGGCCACCGGTTACGCCGTGATCGAAGACATCCTTGGAATTTATCGATAGGCGAGATTGAGTAGGGGGCGGTTCAGAACCGCTCCCTACGATTTCAATAACCGTTTTAAACTCGGCAGAGCTCGTTCTGCGGCGATCCTGCCCTCGGCCAGGATCTGATCGCCATCGCCGAACCCCCAACACGAAAACTGGATCACATCCGGCCGGATGTAGCAATCGCACTCATTGCTCTTCACGAGCGCGCCGCGATCTTGCATGATGTTGAAACTGGTCTGCAACACCTCGAAAATATTGGCTGGCCGCTTGGCCGATTCACCGCGGTTGGAGACGTCAGAGGCGATGGTGAAATTCGCGCCCATGACCTTCAACTGTTCAACCGGCAGGTTATCCACCACACCGCCGTCCACCAGCATGCGTCCATCGATCTCCACGGGGGTGAAGATGCCCGGCACGGAGGCGCTGGCGCGGATGGCCGGGGCGACCGGTCCCCGGTCGAGCACCACGCGTTCCCCTGTCATCAGGTCGCAGCCGATGGCCGCGAATGGCAGATCCAGGTCCTTGAAATCACACTCCCCGATGATCTTCTTGATCACCTCGTCTATCGGCTGCATGTCGAACAAAGCCAGCGGATTGGTGAGAGCGGGTTTAATGATGGTCGGCCATTTCATGGTGGTAAAGATCCTGGCTAGTTCGTTTAATGGAACACCCGCACAATACACAGCCCCCACCAGAGCGCCCGCGCTGGTGCCGGTTACAAGATCCGGTTTGATGCCTTCACGTTCCAAGACCTGCAGCACCCCGATGTGGGCTGCGCCAAGGGTGGCTCCCCCGCTGAGGGCGATGCCAATTTTGGGTTTGCGCTTGAGCAGTTTATCAATCCAATTCATAGACCCTCTATAGATGTTTTTTGATTGTATATTTACACTGTTTATTTTTCCCACAACGATCCAAAGATCAGGGTTTTGAGATCAAATAATTCTGTTGAATGCTGTTCAGGTGATGCAGTTCATGGCCGGCCATCAACCAGGCCAGGCCTCTGACGCTAAAATCGTGCCCTCGCATTAACCCACGCCGCAGAAGGGCTTCTTCACTGAAACTTGAGAACAAAGTGAGGCTGGCCAGGCGTATGGAAGCGTATTCGGCCAGGATCTCTTCGATCGAACGTGCGTTCGCGCCAGAATATTTGACGTATAGATCCTGATCCACAGGAAACAACTGAGTGGGATCGTTGCGCCCAAATCGCAGCGCGCGGTAGCAGAAGACGCGTTCGGTATCCATGATGTGGATCAGAACCTCTTTCACCGTCCATTCATTTTCTGCGCAAGGCACCCCCAACTGCTCTGCAGGGATCGACAAGACCAGGTCCTTCGCCAATTGTAGCTGCTGCTCAAGGTGTTGCAAAAATTTTCCGTCGTCCGGGATCAGGTTAATATAATCCGCCGCGTAAGGCGCGTATTCATCAGGATTGGGTTTGGAAATATGGGTCACAGCTTTGCCTCGAGTTTTTCTTTATCATACAGGATTTTCTCTCGTCTGTCGCAACCCGTTTATGGAGAAAATCCGAGGCACTTCTTTTAAAAAACCTGGCGTTATTCTTGCAACAACTTTCTATAGAGTTCTTTGGATTAATGGAGAAATGATATGGGCTTGAAATTCTCTTCCTTTTCGCTGCGCGGGATCGACGTCAGTTCTTTCAACGGGACGATCGATTGGACGAAAGTGAATTGCCACTTTGTTGGCATCCGGGCCGGTTACGGGCGAACCATCGACAAATGCTTCCTCAGTAACTGGAAGAACGCCAAGGGCAAAGTGAAACGAATGCCCTACTGGTATATGGATTATTACTCGAATCACAACGCGGGATCGGCCGTGAACGGCAAATCGGACGCGGATTGGGGAAAAGAACAGGCCGACAACCTTTGGGCCGTGCTGAAAGACGACCCTGAAAGTGTGGTTTTCCTGGATGTGGAAAACGGGAACGCCTCTTATGCGCCTGCCATTGCCACCGTGGCAAACAGAGCGCAGACCATCGCCAAAGCTTTCCTTGAACGGATGGATGCTCTAAACGGAAGAACCAATGGCATCTACTGTTCCTTAAGCATGGTCAGCTGGTTCTCCAGCTGGTTCAGGAACCGCCCGCTGTGGGTGGCATGGTACAACGAAGCCCAGACCATCCAGACCGTGCTGGCCGCGGTGACCAAGGCCGGTTGGACGGGCAAGTGCCTGATCTGGCAATACGCTTCGGATGGCGACATCAACGACGACGGTAGCGCGGATGGCCTCCAGATGGGGATGCAGTACAAATTCCTCGACCTGAACGCCTGGCTGGGAACCTCTGCTGAATTCACGGCATTTTTTACAGGTCAAACCCCCATTGAACCCACCCCTCAACCAGAACCTGTTCAAACCGCCCTGTATAAAGTAAAAGTTTTGATCAACAATCTTCTCGTGCGCTCAGGGCCAGGCATGTTGTATTCCAGGCTCAGGACGGCGGATTTTCCAGGCGAGTACAGCATCTACGAAGAGCAGAACGGTTACGGCCGCATCAGCACCACGGCAGCGGAGTGGATCAGTTTATCCACCAACTATGTGCAGAAACTGGATTCTTC
>CAZRHZ010000139.1:0-6497 GCA_964599995.1 uncultured Anaerolinea sp.
AACCGTAATGGCGGGTGCTCGGCCAACTGTGGTGCAGATGAGTTTGCCCGGCTGCAGGTCTACAGGATTGGGCGCGTTATTCCTTGTTACTATGCACCTCTTGTCAAACAGGGATCTCGATATAGAAACTTGAACCTGCTCCCGGGGCGCTTTCTGCCCACACTCTTCCACCCTGCCTCTCAATGGCTTTGCGCACCAATGCCAGCCCCACACCGGTTCCAGGGTATGTCTCATTAAGATGCAAGCGTTGAAAGATCTCAAAAATCTTATCATGGTACTTCATATCAAAGCCGATCCCGTTATCGTGCACACAAATTCGGCAGCGGTCTTCGAATTTCACACTGCTGATGGTGATCTCTGGCCTTTCACAACCCCCGGTAAATTTAATGGCGTTATCAATCAGATTGCGCAGTGCTTGAAGAATGGCTTCTTGATCTGTGACCAAATCAGCATACTCAATCCTGCGGATGATGGTAGTTTTCTGCTTTTTAATCTCATCCTGATATTCAACCAGGATCGTATTCAACAGCGTGTTGAGATCGATCGCTGACTTTTTGATCGCCTGTCGTTCGGTTCGCGAATAGGTGAGTAAATCTTCGATCAACACATTCATCCGTTCGGTCGCCTGCATGAGGTTATCCAGGTAGCGTTTGCCTTCACCCTCGAGGAACTGTCCATATTCCTCCTTGAGCAGATTGGAATACCCCGAAATTCCGCGCAACGGCGCTTTGAGATCGTGGGATACAGCATAAGTGAAGGTCTCTAGTTCCTTATTTTTTTGTTGAAGTTCAAAGGTGCGTTTATCCACCCGCCTCTCAAGATCAAGAGCATTATTTTTTATCTCAGCGAAGAGCTTGGCACTATACACAGACCCCGCTGCCAATGAGGCATACAGCGAGAGGAAATTTACATCCGCCTCGGTAAAAACCCGGTCGTTAGGATGGTATTCCAAGATCCCAAGTGCCCCAATCAGTTTTCCACCAAAGATCATTGGCACACACGCCACCGCAGTAATGTCATCATCGACCACAATTTCAGACCAGCCGGTGTGTTTATTCAGATTAACTGCAGACTGTGTTTCTGCAATTTTTCCTACTACTCCCTGGCCTAACGGAATGCGGGTTCCAATTGGAATGCGCTCGACTGACTGGAACTTTAGCACCATATCTTTGGTTTCATCATCATACAAGTAAACACAAGCATTACCGCTCTTGAAGATCTCTCGTGCACGATTGGCGATGATGTTGAAAACCAGCTGGTAATCACGCTGCATGGAGAATTCCTTGGCAGTGTCATACAAGGCTGAAAACTCCTCGGCCTTCTGTCGGATGATCTCTTCTGCGTTTTTCCTCTCGGTAATATCCTGCACAGCTCCGCGGATCCCCTCCAGGCAATTATTTTCTGGATTCCAGATCGGTTGCGAGACAATCCTGACCCAAATGACTTCTCCCTGTTTATTGATCAATCGCAATTCTGAATTGTTTTTTTCATTCTTCTTCAGCCTTGCCATATCGCGGGAGTCACGATCAAGATCATCAGGATGAATCATTTTTCGCCAGCCACCAATGGCATGGAATTCTGCCAGAGTATACCCGGTGATCCTTTCAAAAGCTCCCGCCACCCATTCCACCTGTAACGTATCGTCTGGCATAACTTTCGACACATAAAGATAATCCAGCGCCGCCGTTGAAATGAGACGATAGATCTCTTCGCTTTCAGCCAATTTCTCTTCAGCGATCTTTTTTTCTGTTACATCGATCGAAAAGCCAGCCAAATACTCAGGCTTACCTTCCTTGAAGATCGGGAACTTAATGGTTGTAAACTGCCTGCCGTTCAAATCCTCTTCGATCACAACGGCTTTCCCCTGTTGCAAGATCTCCTCATCCTCACTGATAAGCTTTGCAGCAATATCAGGCGGATAGATCTCAGGCATACCCTTGCCGAGAATTTCATCCAACGAAAACCCAAGCAGTTGTTCATAATTACGGCTGAGTCGTCTAAAGCGAATATCTTTATCCTTGAAGAACATGTAGATCGGGCTGTTTTCCATGAAAGCATTAAAGATCATTTCGCTTTCCTTCAACGCCTCCTCAATCTGTTTATTTTGAATAAAGTCCCATGACACATCTGCTAATTGTTTGACCAACCGCAAGTCATAGTCAGAATAATCTTCTTCTTTGTTGGCCAACCCCAATATCGCCACCAGTTTTCCGTCCCGATAGACCGGAACGGTCATTTCGCGGACCAGTTCAGGGTGTCCATCGGGAAAACCGTGTTTCTTGGGCAGCGAACTCAAGTCATTGTGGATAATTGGTGTTCCCTCGCGCGCGCAATCCACCCACACCCCTGCTTGATCCAAGGAGTATTCGGAGGGGAAACCTACCGAGTTGCAGCTTGCGGTTGTGTTCGACGACCATGCAGCCAGGCGGATCATGTTTTGTTCATCATCAATGAAGTGATAAAAGCTCAGCTTGCTTTCAGTCAGAAGTTCCAATTCATTCAGGATCTCCACCAAGAGTTCGTAGGTGGAAAGCTTTGGAAGCATCTGCATTAATTTTAACCGTGTGGTAAGCAGGCATTCGTTCAGCTTTCGTTCTGTGATATCGTGTATGTTGCCAATGACCAACGTCGGGTTGCCATTCTGGTCTTTTAACAGCTTGTAAGTGCCCTGCACCCACCGATAATAACCACTCTTATGTCTCATGCGGAACTCGTGTTCAACGAAATCGGTTCCCTGATCCTCAGTGCTCAACAATTCATTGGGAAATTCAGGTAGACTAAAACGCTCGTTTGGATGGATCAGCCCGGTAAATTCTGCAAACGACAAAGAATAAATTTCTTCAGGTCGATACCCCAACAATTCGTGGATATTCGGGGATACATACTCCATCCTGCCAGTTGAAAAATGCTGCCGGTAGAATATGTCATTGGCTTGCTCAACGATCTGCCTGAAACGATCCTCACTTTCACGCAATGCCTCGGTATTAAATTTATTTTGGATCAGGTCCCAAACCACACCTGTCAGGTCAGTCACAATGCTCTGATCGATTTCGGTAAAGGGGCCTTTATTCCTTCCCAGGTAAAAAGCAGCGACCACACCATCCCCTCTCAGCACAGGAATGATCAATTCCTCACTGATCTGATACTCTTTTTCACCCAGGTGGATGATCTTTGAAATCGAGTGATGCTCCACAGGTTGTTTGTGTCTAAGACACTCATCCCAACATTGGAATTGTTGCAAGTCACTTTCGCTGCTCTCTTCATGCGTATTTCTTTCCGCTGATTCAGAGGTGACAACCACATCTTTGATGTCCATACTGATAAAGTTGCAGAAAACAAGACTGCTGTTAGTGAGCTGGTTGATCCTTGACATCATCGAATCGATCAACTCATTAAATGACAGACTGGAGGACTCCCGGATCAATTGATCTCGATTCTCAACGACGATCGCAGAAATCTTTTTTTCGGTGGCTTCCTGAATATTACCGATAACCGATTGAGGCCTGGAGTTTTTATCAAAAATGATGGTATAGGAGTCTTTAATCCAGCGGTATTCGCCCGCAGCATTTTTAACCCGATAATATTGAATGAATTGTTCCTCCCAGGTTTTTGGAGCTTCGAGGGTTGGGGGAAGTTTCTTTTGAAACAGATCAATGTCGTCAGGATGGATCAGACCGGAGAAATTGCGCGTGTAAAAATCATAAAAATCTTGTTGGTCGTACCCCAATAACAAGTGCGCCTTGGGGCTGACAAATTCGATCGCTCCTGTGGCATAATCCTGCCGATAAAAGACTTTTTTGGATTGTTCGATAACCTGCCTGAATTTTGCCTCGTTTTCCTTCAGGCTCTCTTCGGCTTGTTTACGCCGGATGACTGAAGCAATTTCCGTCGAAACAATTTTAAATCTTCTAATTTGCTCTTCAGAAAAAGGTTTTGTGCTCGAAACATCGATCAAGCCCACGCTGACCCCTTCGGAGATCAGTGGAATATAGATGACAGAATTCAGTTTCAACGTTCTAAAGATCGCAGGGACCAGTTTTTTCCATAATGGATTGTCTGTGAACTCATACATCGACTGCATCAGAACATCTGGATCTTTGACCAGTGAAAATTCCTTTTTCTCCAGGATTTTTTGATACAGCCCCTCCAGGCTCAGCCTGACCCTTGCCTTCGGGATTTTGAAACCCAGAATATCCTCGATCCTCTTGATCGCATCAGACTGCATGGAATAACCCTGCAAAACAAGATGCTTTTTATCCTCATCCAGCAGGTATACAGCAACCCCGAAACCAGAGAAGATCCGTTTTACTTCCTTCCCCATCAGATTCAGGCTGTCTTGAAGGCTTTTGCCCTCGTTTACCGCGGTATTCAGGCGGTTAATCAGCAGCAGGTCATCTGATTTTTGTGTAATCTCCTCTTCTGCCTTTTTTCGCTCAGAAATATCGGCGTGCGTACCGATCATGCGCAAGGGTTTTCCGTTTTTATCCCGATCCATTACTTTGCCACGATCCAAGATCCACTTGTAAGAATCGTCCTGGCAGCGCATACGGTATTCGCAGGTATAGGTTGATTTCTTTGAATTTCTAATTTGCGATAGGTGATTTTTAAATCGATCCAGGTCATCGGGGTGTACACGGTCCTCCCATTCAGCGAAGGTATCCCCGATCTCTTCTTCACTGCAGCCAACCAAGGCTTTCCACTGTTTTGAATAAAAAATACGATGCGTGCTTAGGTCCCAATCCCAAACCCCATCACCGGCTCCTTCGAGCGCAAACTGCCAGCGAATTTCGCTCTGGCGCAGTGAATCTTCTGCCATCTTTTGCTCGGTGATGTCTCGTGTTATTCCCTCAAAACCAAAAAATTCATTGTTATCATCTCGAATGACAGATCCGCTGGTGATGTGCCAGAGCCAATGCCCATTTTTGTGACGAATTCGGTATTGCACAGGTTCTAACGGCTGCCCACCTTCAAGTAACTTCGTGTAACTATTGGTGATGTCTTCCACTTCTTTTGGATCCACATAATCAGAAAAATGATGCCCGATCGTCTCTTCATTTTTATAACCCAAAAGTTTTTCCCAGGCAGGAGAGACAAAAGTGATCCGTCCCTGAAGATCAGTGGTAAAGATAATATCGCGACTGTTTTGAATCAGGTTGCGGTAAACCACCTCGCTTTTTTGCAAAGCATCGTCTGCTTTTTTCTTCTCGATCGCAATCGCCACTTGAGAAGCAGCTGAGGTAAGAAATTCCAAATCGTGAGATGAATAACTATCTTCTTTTTCATAATTCTGAACAGCCAGAACCCCGAATACCTCACTGCCAACCCGCAACGGAGCGCCCATCCAAGAAGCTGAGTTTTTGCCAATCAGCTTAACAATGCCCTCCTTGCGCAGTTTGTTGAACTCTTTGCGCCCAATCACCAATGGTTTTGCGGTTGAAAAAACATGGGCGGTGAGGCTTTTCTCCAATTTTGACGGAGCCATGGGTGGATCATACTGATCAACGCTATATATTTCCTCAAATAACCCGGTTCTTTGTTGAAAATACATGATCGAAATATTTTCAGCGTCAATGATCTTGTTCAGTGACTTGTGTATCAGTTGCAGGTAAGACTGCAAATCTTCACATAGTGCCAAGCCCTGCATGATCTCAAAGAGGACTTGTTTTTCCAGCTCATCCTTTTTTCGCCAGGATACATCCCGGGTTACTCCTTTGATTTCCACCTTGCCCGTCTCAGGGTTGATGAAGCAATTGGTGACCGATTCCGTCCACACGGTTCCGCCGCTTTTGGTGGATTGTTCACATTCATACGCATGGTAATCCGTGTGGGAATTGTTCGCGGCAAAATCGCTGGCCTGCCGTTTCATCGATGCAACGATCTGGGCAAATCTTTCTGGATCACTATCAGAAATCGCGGGGAGTTCCATGACTTCTTCGACCCGAAATCCGCGCAGTTTTTCAACGGAAGGGCTGATGTACGTGTATCGAAGCGAGTCAAGATCCATCGTCCAGATCACGTCTTTCATGTTTTCGGTAAGCAACCGATATTTTTCTTCGCTTTTGCGGATCTTGGCTTCGATCTTTCTTTGTTCAGTGATGTCGTGAGCAATGACTGCAACCCTGTTTACCCGACCTTCCTGGTCAAAGATCGGATAGATCAAATTGCTGAGGATGATATCACCGCGGTGATCTTCAAAGGACGAAGGCTTGCCAGTTTTAATGACCTCGTCAAATTTCTCCCGACGAGATTGACTGACTTCGATCGGCATGATCTGATAGATCTTTGCCCCAGAAAGATTGGGTTCTGGCAAATGGAAGCGTTTGGCAAATTCATGGTTCGCCGCAACGATCGTACCATTCTTATCCAGCAGGAAAACCGCATCGGGGATCGCGTTCAGCAGCACACGGTTGATCTCTTCGGAAGCCTGCAGTGCTTTTTTGGTTTCGATTTGATCCGTGAGGTCACTTTTTGGTTCGAGCCGTTGCCGGTTGGGCTCT
>CAZRHZ010000140.1:0-6402 GCA_964599995.1 uncultured Anaerolinea sp.
TCTTGTTTTCCACGATGGCTTTGCCAACTGCCCCATCCAGCGGACCCGAATTGCCAATGCAGGTTGCGCATCCGTAGCCGGCCAGATGGAATCCAAGTTTTTCCAAAGGCTCGACCAACCCGGCTTTTTCCAAATAGCTCATCACGGCCTTTGAACCGGACGCCAGACTGGTTTTTACAAATGGCTTTGAACGTAAACCAAACGCCACGGCTTTTTGGGCCAGCAGGCCGGCGCTGATCAACGCAAAGGGGTTTGAAGTGTTGGTGCATGAGGTGATCGAAGCGATCACCACAGAACCATGTTCCAATTCGGAGTCAGTTCCGGCCAGTTGAAGGATGACCTTCTGTTTGACAGATTCTGCTGGCAGGGCGTAGCCGCGCTCAGAAATCGGCGCAGTGAGCGTTTCGGTAAATTCTCTACTGACGTTCTCCAATAGGACCAAATCCTGCGGCCTTTTGGGGCCTGCCAGGCTGGTTTCGATCTTGTCCAGATCAAGGTCGATGCTGCTGGTGTAGGCCGGCACTGCGCTGTCCGCATGGCGGAATAATCCCTGGGCTTTGAAATAGGCTTCCACCAGTTTGACTTGTTCCTCTGATCGTCCGGTCAGGCGCAAATAATCCAGGGTAACCCGGTCGACCGGGAAGTAAGCCGCGGTTGCGCCGTACTCGGGTGCCATGTTGGCGAGCATGGCGCGGTCGGGAACGCTCAGTTTTTCCAGTCCGCTGCCAAAGAACTCGATCATCTTATTCACCACGCCCAGCTTGCGCAGCAGGTGGGTGAGGGTCAACACGATGTCCGTCGGTGAAACGCCCTCTCTGAGCTGGCCGGTCACGTTGACCCCGATCACGTCAGGGATGAGGTTTTCGACCGGATTGCCAAGCATGGCGGCAGCCGCCTCGATGCCGCCCACACCCCAGCCCAGCACTCCCAGGCCATTTACCATGGTAGTGTGGGAGTCTGTTCCAAACACGCTGTCTGGATAGACCCACGTTTTTCCGTCCTTCTCGCAGGTAAAGGCAACCTGCGCCAGGTTCTCGAGGTTGACCTGATGCACGATCCCCGAGGCGGGTGGGATGACGCGGAAGTTGCGGATCGAGGACTGCGCCCATCTGAGGAACTCGTAACGTTCACGGTTGCGCTGATATTCAAGCTCCATGTTTTTGGAGAAAGCTTCGCCTGATCCCGCGAAATCCATCTGTATTGAGTGATCGATCACCAGGTCCACTGGGATGAGCGGGTTGATCCCGGCCGGGTCTTTGCCGTTGCGGGCAGATGCGGAGCGCAATGAAGCCAGATCCACGACCAGGGGCACACCGGTCAGGTCCTGCAGCAGGATGCGCGCCGGGGTGAAAGAGATCAGACCGTGGTCTCCGGGAACCTTGATCCACCCGGCCAGGTTGTTCACGTTTTGGGTCGTGATGGCTTGTTCATCGCAGTGACGCAAGGCGTTCTCGAGCAACACACGGATGCAGTAGGGCAGGTTCGCCAATCTGCCTGGCGTTTTCCCATCCAGCTGGGCCAGAGGGTAGAAATGATAGTCTTGGTTGTTAATGGATAACGTAGCGGTTGAGAAGGGATTGGAAGGGTTCATCTTATAACCTGTCGATGATCAAGGAGGTAAATTCTGAGGTGGAACACTGGGTGGCGTTCTCCATCTGGCAGTAAAAATCAGGGGTCACGCAGCGATTGGCGATGGTTTGACGCAAGGCGTTTTCGACAAGTTCAGCCGCTTCTCCCCAGGCCAGGTAGCGCAGCATCAACACGCAGGAGAGAATGAGTGAGCAGGGATTCGCCTGGTTCTTGCCGGCAATCTCGGGAGCGGTGCCGTGCACCGCTTCAAAAATGGCGTCCCCGTTGATGTAATTGATGTTTGCACCGGGCGCGATGCCCAGGCCGCCCACCAGGGCTGCCAGTGCGTCAGAGAGATAATCACCGTTCAGGTTCGTCGTGACCAGCACGTCCAGGTCTTCGGGGTGGGCGATGGCGCGCTCAAACGCGGCATCCACGATCATGTCTTTAACGATCAACTTTCCGGATTCCCTGGCAGTCTGCAGGGCTGCGCTGGCAGCCGTGGAGCCTTGTTCAGCGGCAATCTGTTGATGTTTGCGCATGCTGTAGATCTGTTCTGCAAATTCCGTCTCGGCCAGGGCGTAACCCCATTTCATGAACGCGCCTTCGGTGAATTTCATGATGTTGCCTTTATGCAGCAGGGTGAGCGATTTGCGATGATTTTTCAAAGCATATTCCAGCGCGGTGCGGATGATGCGCTCAGATCCCTCGCGGGAGACTGGTTTGAATCCCAGCGCAGTAGAATCTGGAAAACGAATGCGGTCGAATTCTAGAGGGGCGGTGGCCTTGAGAAAATCCAGAAAGGCTTTCACTTGTGCCGAACCGCTCGGGAATTCGACGCCCGCGTAGACATCTTCGGTGTTCTCGCGAAAGAGCACCATGTCCACTTTTTCGGGTTGACGAAGGGGAGAGGGGGCGGGCGAGTAGTACTTCACCGGGCGAAGGTTGGCGTAAAGGTCGAGTTCCTTGCGCAGCGCCACGCTCAACGAACGGATGCCTTCTCCCACCGGGGTGTTCAACGGGCCTTTCAACCCAATATGGAAGCGTTTGAAGGCCTCAAGGGTCTCTTCAGGCAGTTCGCTGCCGGTCAACGCCAGCGCTTTTCCACCGGCGTACACTTCAAGCCAGTTCAAGGCGCGTTTGCCCTGGTAGGCCTTCTCGATAGCCGCATCCACCACGCGTCTGGCGGATGCCATGATCTCCGGACCAACGCCGTCCCCCTCAATAAATGGAATGGTTGGCTGGTCAGGCACCACGATGCTGCCATTTGAAACATGCACGATCTGGGCTTTGGGGTCAGTGGGTTGAGACATGCGAAACCTCGAAATTGGTGATTGACAAACGCAATGGATTTTTGTACACTATTATACAATATCCAATGGGACGCTGTCTTACTATATGGGACAATTATGAACCAAAACGATTTATCCAACAAAGGAGTCCTCGCGCATTTGTGTGCCATCCTGGATTGTTTTTCACAGGAACGCACCGACCTGGGCGTGCGCGAACTGGCGCGCCTGACCGATCTGCCAACCAGCACGGTGGGGCGCATGCTGGTGGAGATGAAAGAGCGCGGCATCTTGCAGCAAAACGCTGAAAGTAAAACGTACAGCCTGGGGATTAAATTACTCAATTGGAGTGGCGTTTACCTGGCCACACTCGACATCCGTGCCATCGCCATGCCGATCATGACCGAACTGCAGCAGATGTCGAAAGAGACCATCAGCCTTTACGTGCTGGATGGAGCGGACCGCGTGTGTGTGGAGCGGCTTGAATCCCCGCAGAATGTGCGTATTGTAGCGCGTCTGGGCTTGCGCCTGCCGCTTTACGCCGGCTCAGCCGGGAAGGTGATGCTGGCTTTCCTCAGCGAGGAAAAACAGGAAGAAATCTTTCGGAGTGTTCCGTTTCAACCCTTCACGCAGCACACCATCACAGACCAGATGAAACTACGGGAAGAACTGCAAAAGATCAAGGCGCAGGGGTACGCGTTCAGCCACGGAGAATGGATCCAGGATGCTTCGGGCGTGGCAGCGCCCATCTTTGGGGCGAGTCAAACCGTCATTGGTGCGCTCACCATCTCGGGGCCTTCCCAACGCTTCAATCAAGACGTCATTTATCAATATGGCAAAGAAGCAGTCGCTGCCGCGTTGAATATTTCAAGACAAATGGGCTACAACACCCACTCAACCTACTCGCAATACAGGAAAACGCCATGAATATCGAACACCGCATCAATTCAAAACTCGCTGAACAACGCGACCGCATGAAGCAACTGATTAAGGAGAATGGTAAATTCTCCGTGGCTGATGTCACCGTGGAGCAGCTTTACGGCGGCATCCGCGGTATGCCCATTGGCGTGACGGACGTCTCGCACGTGGACGCGTATGAAGGCCTGCGCCTGCGAGGGTATACTGTGGCGGAAGTGCTTGAAAAATTACCCAAGGCAGACAACGGCGAGTTCCCGCTGGCAGGCGGATTGTATTATCTGTTGATGACGGGAGAGATCCCCACCAAACAGGAAGCCGACCAGGTGGAGATCGAATGGAAAGTGCGCAGCAATGTGCCGGACCATGTGTTCAAATCGCTGCAGCCCATGCCACCCTATACCCATCCCATGACCCTTTTCTCGCAGGCCATCATGGCGTTGCAAAGCGAGTCGGTTTTCGCGCGCCGTTTTTATTACGGCATCGATAAAGAGGATTACTGGGGCTACTACCTTGAAGACAGCCTGAACCTGACCGCCAAGCTGCCGACCATCATCGCCAACATCTACAACCTCAAATATCGCAACGGCATCTTTGTGCAGCCCAACCCCAAACTGGATTGGTCGGCCAACTTTGCCTGGATGATCGGCAAGAACGATCCGGCTTACATGGACCTGATGCGTCTGTTCGTGGTGCTGCATTCCGACCACGAGGGGGCCAACGTCAGCACGCATGCCAGCAACCTGGTGGGTTCAGCGCTCGCTGATATCTTCCTTTCCTGCGCTTCGGGGATGAACGGTCTGGCGGGTCCGCTGCACGGCCTGGCCAACCAGGAGTGCCTGCGCTGGCTGCTGGATGTGCAGTCTCATTTCAAGGGCAAACTGCCCACAGAGCAGCAATTAACCGAGTACCTGAACAATTTCATTGCCAGTGGGCGTTTGATCCCGGGTTACGGGCACGCCGTCTTGCGTGTCACCGATCCGCGCTTTACTGCGCAGCGTGAATTTGCCCTCAAGTATCTGCCGGATGATCCGCTCTTCCAGTTGGTGGAAAAGGTTTATCAGATCCTGCCGGGCATCCTCAAACAGAACGAGAAGGTCAAAAATCCGTGGCCGAACGTGGACGCCATCAACGGCACGCTGCAGTATCATTTTGGCGTGACGGAAACGGATTTTTACACCGTGTTATTCGGGTTCAGTCGCATCCTGGGCATCAGCACGCATGTCACCTGGTCGCGCGCGCTGGGCAAACCGCTCGAACGCCCGAAGTCGTTGACCACGGATATGCTCGAGAAGATGATCCACAGCAATGGAAAACAAGCCTGATTGATTAACTTAATTGCTATCGCTTTCCTTTTTTAGTAGAATACCAATGGTCACGATAGACATTGGTATTCCATTAATCTTGGATGTGTTCAACTGATCAATCATTATTGTTAGAGCAAATGAAGGAGTTGGAGAATTATGGAAAATTTTGAGTTTTGTAACCCGACCAGGATCGTGTTTGGAAAAGGCAGTGAAGAAAAAGTGGGTGCAGAAACCGCTGCCTACAGCAAGCATATTCTGCTGCATTATGGTGGAGGAAGCATTAAGTCCTCAGGATTGTATGATCGAGTCACCGCCTCCCTGAAAAAAGCAGGCGTGCAATGGGTCGAGTTGGCTGGGGTGAAACCCAATCCACGCCTGGCACTGGTGCATGAGGGCGTCAGACTGTGTAAAGAAAATAAACTCGGTTTGATCCTGGCGGTTGGCGGCGGCAGCGTGATCGATTCCGCCAAGGCCATCGCCATGGGCGCCGTGATCGAGGGGGATGTCTGGGATTTCTACCTTGGCAAGGGGTTCCCCACGGACGCCTTACCCGTTGGAACCGTGTTGACCATCCCGGCTGCCGGCAGTGAGGCCAGCACAGGTACGGTGATCACCAACGAGGAAGGCTGGCTCAAACGGGCGGTAAATTCCGATCTCATCTATCCGCGTTTTTCGATCCTCAATCCAGAGCTGGCGTTCTCCCTTCCCAAATTCCAGGTGGCGTGCGGGGTCACAGACATCATGGCTCATCTGATGGAACGTTATTTTACCAATGTCCAACACGTGGAATTAACGGACCGCTTGATCGAAGGAGCCATGAAGACCCTCATCAGCCAGGCTCCCCGGGTGTTACAGAATCCCAAGGACTACGATGCCTGGTCTGAACTGATGTGGACAGGGACGATCGCTCACAACAACCTTTTGAATACTGGGCGGGTGGGGGATTGGGCTTCGCATGACATCGAGCACGAGATCAGCGGCATTTATGATATTGCTCACGGCGCAGGTCTGGCAGTGGTCTTTCCAGCCTGGATGAAGTACGTGCTGCACCAGGATGTGAACCGGTTTGTGCAGTGGGCCGTGCGGGTATGGAATGTGGAGATGAACGTTTTCGATCCCGAATCCGTAGCGCTGGCAGGCATCGAGAGAATGGAGAACTTCTTCCACTTCATGGGGCTTGGCACGCGCTTGTCTGAGCTTGGCATCCCTGCTGACCGCATTGATGAGATGGCTGATAAATGCACTGATAAGAATACCCGCACCTTTGGAAATTTCGTTAAACTTCAGTGGGAGGATGTCAGGAAGATCCTCCATTTGGCGGT
>CAZRHZ010000141.1:0-6366 GCA_964599995.1 uncultured Anaerolinea sp.
CAGAAGAAGTCTCAAATTACCTACGCATTCCGCAATCAACCATCTACAAGCTCGCCCAGGATAAAGTGTTACCCGGTTTTAAGGTGGGAAAGCACTGGCGGTTTCGGAGAGAAACAGTGTTGGAATGGATCAAAAAGCAAGAATGCGAACAACACGACCCTGAAAATCGCCATTACCAATCATAGTTGATTTACCCGTAAGTACCTTCGATTACGATTTTCTCTTGGAGACTTTTCTATGCCACAAACCAACAAGTTTGAAAAGCAATTCCTTGGTGCCCTGCGCGATATTTTTGTGGGCGCAAAGGTAGAGGGTGATTCGGGCTATGTGAACCTGATGCGCATCAAATCACGCTATTATGAGCAGGGAGTTTTCCCACAATTAAAGAAGGATATCACTGCTGCGCTGCAGCCCTTTCCGGATTTCCGCGAAGAATTGTTTGATAAACTGTTCACCTTCTTTCAGCGCTACTTTAGCGAAAGCGGCTCGATCTACTTCCGTTATACCGCACTGCACCAGAACGTGTATGAGAAGGTTTACACCGATGACCGCGATGTGATCCTGTTCTGGAAAACCCACATGCTGTATTATGTCAAGACGGACCGCATCTTTACCAGCCTGAACGTGGAAGTGGATGGGGTCAAGTTCTTCTTCGACGCTTCCAAAATGACGCTCAAGAAATCCAACGAGAAGCGCGAAGTCGTTTATGCTTTCCGCAAGGTTCAAGCGGAAGACGGCACACTGGTCTTTGACGTGGCTTACTCTGAAAAGGGGAAAACCACCAGGGTGGACGACATCCTCAAGGACATCAAGAAAGCCAATGGCAAACTGGATGACGAGACACTCAACAAGGCTTTTCGCGTTTTTGAAAAGCAGAGCGAGGTGGATTTCTTTATCAACAAGGATGCCCGCGCGTTCTTGCAGGAGCAATTTGATTTGTGGCTTTATCAATACCTGTTTGCCGGGCAGAATGTGTGGAGCGAAGCGCGCCTGGCGCAGCTGCAGGTCTTAAAAGCGATCGCCTACAAAGTGATCGATTTCATCAGCCAGTTTGAAGACGAGCTGGTCAAGATCTGGAACAAGCCTAAGTTTGTGCGAAACAGCCACTATGTATTGACATTGGATAAACTAGGCAGCAGCCCTATGTTGGAGAAATTGCTGACGCACCCCAACTTGCCGTAACAGGTTCAGGAATGGCGCGACCTGGGCATGATCGGTGAGGATTTCAAGCTGGAGATGCTTACCCAGAAAGACGCGGCCGGCGCTCCCCTGCATAAACAGTACCAGTACCTGCCCATCGATACAAAGTACTTCTCTGACCTGGAACTGGACATTCTGGCACTATTTGATGACCTGGACTCTGCTCTGGACGGCTGGTTGGTGCACAGCGAGAATTACCAAGCGCTCAGTACTCTGGTACCCAAATATAGAGAGCGTATTAGGTCAGTCTATATTGATCCTCCTTATAACTCGAAGTCGACGGAAATCTTATATGTAAATACTTATAAGCATTCATCGTGGTTAACTATGATGGAAAATCGTTTAGGTGTTAGTAAGAATTTTTGCACCGTAGACGGAAGCCATGTAATTGCTATTGATGAAAATGAGCAGGAGACTTTAGGCAATCTTCTTTCGGGAATCTTTCCTCATCATACAAGAACTTGCGTCACCGTAATTCACAATAAAAAGGGAATCCAAGGCGATTACTTTTCCTATAACCATGATTTTGCTTATTTTTGTCTTCCCCCATCACTAGGAGAGATTAATGGTAATCCAATACCTACAGATGAATGGGAGTATGTTAGCTTGCGAAAATGGGGGACCGAATCAACCCGCGATACAGCAAAGAATTGTTTTTATCCGATTTATGTCAAAGGTAATGAGATTGTTGGTTTTGGTGAAGTTTGTCCAGAAGACTTTCATCCAGTTTCGAGCAATATCAAGAGAAAAGATGGAATTATTGAAGTTTTTCCAATCGACAAATCGAAAGTAGAAAGAAAGTGGAGATACGCTCGTAATAGCGTTGAAAGTATATTGTCACTATTAAAAGTTGTTGAGACAAAAGTGGGCGAAATTCAAATCGTTAAAGCAAGAGATTTTCAACAATATAAAACCGTTTGGGATAATTCATTGTATATTGCAGGCGATTACGGTACACGACTATTAACGGATATGGGAATATTTCCAGATGAAAATCTATATCCTAAATCAGTTTACGCAGTTTCCGATTCAATTCATGCAATATCAATGAAAACTTCCGTCGTTTTAGATTATTTTGCTGGCTCTGGCACCACTGCTCATGCCGTGATGAACCTGAACCGTGCCGATGGTGGCAAACGCAAGTACATCCTGGTGGAGTTGGGTGAACATTTCAACACTGTCATTCTGCCGCGTATCAAAAAAGTGGCTTTCAGTGACAAATGGAAAGAAGGCAAAGCCAACGACGGTCAGGGGATGAGCCATTTTTTCAAATATTACGATCTGGAGCAGTACGAAGACGTACTGCGCCGCGCCCATTACGCTGACGCCGACCTGTTCCACAACCCCTATGAAGACCCCTATCACAGCTATGTCTTCCTGCGCGACCTGAAGATGCTCGATTCCGTCGAGATTGAAGAAGACCAAAACAAAGCTCATTTCCACCTTGAACGCCTCTACACCGACATCGATCTGGCTGAGACCCTTTCCCAGCGGCGCGGCAAGTGGATCAAACGCATCACTACCGAATTTGTCGAGTTCCAGGATGGCGAGCGCATGAGCCTGACCGATCCCGACTGGCAGACGATCAAACCCCTGGTCTGGTGGCAGTAATATGGTCCGCATTTTCCTTCAAAACATGCTGGATAACCTCCCTCAGGGCACGCTGCCGTCCAATTGGGCCGGCTTCGACCTGTCCACCTTCTCGCGCGGCAAGGTGCTGTGGGATTATCAGCAGCAAGCCCTGCAAAACGCGCTCCTGGCTTTGTGGAAATATTACCAGACCCCCGGGCAGCCTGAAAACGAACGTAAACAGGCGTATATGGCCTGGTACCGCGACTTCGGATTGGAAGAAAACCTCGATCTACCACTGGACCGCTCCTCGGCTGCCAAGCGTAAACTCGCATCCCTGCTGGAAACCTATTACAGCCAGACGGATGACCGCATGCCCTACGAGCAGTTCATCAACCGCATGTGCTTCTGGATGGCGACCGGTTCCGGTAAGACGCTGGTGATCGTCAAAATGATCGAGCTGCTGCACCACCTGATGGAGCGCGGCGAAATCCCCGCTCACGACATCCTGGTTTTAGCACACCGCGACGACCTGTTGGAGCAATTACGCACCCACGTGGAGGAGTTCAATGCCGGCGGGGGGTTGTTCATCCGGCTGCATGAACTGCGTGACTACGCCGAAGTCAAACACCAATCCCCATCGCTGCTGCGCGGGCAGGAACTGAATATTTTCTACTACCGGTCAGATAACCTGAGCGATGAGAAAAAAGACAAGATTATCGACTTCCGCAGCTACGATAACAACGGAAACTGGTATATCCTGCTGGATGAAGCCCATAAAGGCGATAAGGAAGATTCCAAACGCCAGCACATCTATTCCATCCTATCGCGCAATGGGTTTCTGTTTAATTTTTCAGCCACCTTCACCGACCCGCGCGACATCATCACCACTGCGGCAAACTTCAACCTGAGCGAGTTTATTCGCAAGGGCTATGGCAAACACATCGCCGTCCTAAAACAGGAAGTGCGCGCCTTCAGAAAAGGGGATGAATACACCGACGCAGAAAAGCAGAAGATCGTCCTCAAAGCCTTAATCATGCTCACCTATTCGCGCAGCATCGAAGCCAGGGTGCGCCAGGTGCGCGCCGACCTGTATCATCGGCCATTGATGATGACTCTGGTCAACTCGGTCAACACCGAAGACGCCGACCTGAAACTCTTCTTCCGCGAACTGGTGCACATTGGAAAAGGAGAAATTGACGCAGAAACCTGGGAAAGCGCCAAACGAGAGCTGTTAAGCGAACTGCGCGACCGTCCTGAATTTCTATTTGAAAGTGACATCGCAATTCGGGTGGATGATCGTCTGCTTAGCGGAACCACTCAGGCGGACTTGCTGCGCGAGGTGTTTAACGCAACCTCGGCTGGCGAGATTGAAGTTCTGACTCGCCCCTCAGACCGCCAGGAAGTGGCCTTCAAACTCAAAACAAGCGACGACCCGTTTGCCTTAATCCGCATCGGGGATATTACCGATTGGTTAAAACTGGAACTCTCAGGGTATGAAGTGAATCAGCATTTCACCGATGAGGGTTACTTTGAGCGGTTGAACAAGTCTGATTCAGATATCAACATCCTGCTTGGGTCGCGCAGCTTTTACGAAGGTTGGGATTCCAACCGCCCTAACGTCATCACCTATATCAATATCGGCACCGGCACGGAAGCCAAGAAGTTTATCCTGCAATCCGTTGGACGCGGCGTGCGTATCGAACCGCTCAAAAACCGACGTAAACGTCTGCGCGAATTGATCACCAGCAATACGCTTCCAGATGAAGATCATGAAGTGCTTGACAGGATAAAAAATGATATCCAACCGCTGGAGAGCGTTTTTATCTTTGGCACCAATCGCGAAGCGCTCAACCTGGTGATTGGCGGCCTGGATCAGGAAGAAAAACAAGCCGGCGAGGTGGAAATCTCGCTCGAACTCAACACAGAAGCAACACAGGGCAAACTGCTGCTGATCCCGACCTATGCTCAAAGTACCGCATTACTTTACAAAGAACGAGAGCTGGCAAAGTTCTCATTGACGCCTGACAATCTGGATTTGTTGAAAAACTATATGAACTATGTGGATGACGACCGGGTATTCTTCGCCTTGCACGAAGTCCCACCTGTCCAGATTACCGCCCTGCGTGCCAGCCTGCAAAACCCTGGTGAAACCTACCGAACGGATAACGCCCGACCTTACCGCAACCTACCGGTTCTCATCCGCCAGTCATCCAATTATTTCAACCTGCGTAACAAGGATCTGACCGGATTCAAAGAATTGGAAAACGAAATCAACCATTTCAGACATATTAAAGTGTCCATTGAAAAAATTGGGGATTTGGAACGCAGAATTCAAAGGGTACTGCAAGCCGTCCAACTCATTCAGGAGGCGAGAGCCAAATACACAGCCGGTCAGCTTTCATTTGACGACTATGAGAATGAAGTTGATGGCTTGCGTCAGCAGCAGTCAGACACCTATTTTGCCAATAATGCCCAACTGGAAATCAAACGGATTGCCAACCATTACTACATCCCGGTCTTATTGAGTGAAAATGAACGGATCGATTACATCCGCAGCGTAATACACGTGGAAAGTGAAGTGCGCTTCTTGCGCTCTTTAGAAGAATATCTGCGTAAGAAGGAGCACCGATTTAAGAACTTCGATTGGTGGTTGTTCAGTCGCGTTGATGAAACGGTTGATGACATCAACATCCCGTATTATTACCCGATTGAGAATCGTATCGCCAACTTCAAACCTGATTTTATCTTCTGGCTCAAGAAGGGAAATCGATATCACATCGTGTACATCGATCCTAAAGGTACTGGCCGTACGGAATACGAACACAAGATAGATGGATACCGCACATTATTCGAAGAGAATGGAGCGCCTAAGGTATTTCACCATCAAGGGATGGAAGTCACAGTCAGTGTATTCCTCTACACTGCTGACCGGCAATATCTGGCGGATGGATACAAGAAATATTGGTTTGATAGTATTGATCAAGTCCTTACTTCACTTGCTTGAGAGGGATGTTACCCTGTTCCCCCTTAAGACTCTACGGGAACGACCTGCCAAGAACATCCTGCCAGGTCGTTCCCCTGTTAATATCCAGTAGAGAAAAATGAAGATCTCCAAATATAATTAGAGGATGGTTACCGACAACACCCTCGAAATCACTCTCGATACCTGGATAATATCTGATACTCATTTTTTCCACGAGAATATCGGAAGGTATTGCAGCCGGCCCGATAACTGGCAGGAATTGATTATCAAGAATTGGAATGATCTTGTTTCCCCAGACGAAATTGTTCTGCACCTGGGTGATTTTGCGTTAGGCAACAAAAGCAATTTTGAGATGTTGACCGGCATTTTGAATGGCAGATTGTTCTTAATCCAGGGAAACCACGATCGGTTGAGCCAGTCCTTTTGTGTAGCACATAGCGTGACCCTGATAAAGAATTCATTACTGGTTGAATTAGAAAATCACATGAAACTGATTTTTTCACATCGTCCGATCATTCCTCTTGAAGATGGTTGGATCAATCTACATGGTCATATCCATAATGTCCCACCGCCGCCTGAAGGTTCCAATCTGGGACCGAACCATATCAATA
>CAZRHZ010000142.1:0-6349 GCA_964599995.1 uncultured Anaerolinea sp.
ACTTTGACCATTTGGTCGTGATCGGGGAGGATGTCTTCGATATTGCGAATGCGCGGAATGAGATAACCGCTGAACATGATGATCATCGTCATGAGCCCGAAGCCGATCATGATGAGCGCCATGCCCGAACCGGGCGTTTTGCCTACCATCCAGCCGAACAGATTGGCCAGCCAGGTATCGGAACGCATGGCCGGTTCAACCAATCTGTCAGCCAACAGGCCGCCCAGAGTAGGCGTGAAGATATCGGGGAACCAGGTGAGTAGCCTGCGGGCAGAGAAAACACGCCCCTGCACATCCGGCGCAACCTTAGCCTGAAGGATGGCCTGGCTGGTGGCAATACCGATGTTGGAACCAAAACCAGCCACCAGGATGGCGGGGATCCAAACCGTCAGCCCTCTGCCCAGGCCAAAGATCAAGTTGCCAAACAGACAAAACACGATCCAGCCAAAGATCGCCCCAACCATGCGCCGTTTGGGTCCGCCCCACACACCCATGACGATGGAACCCACCGTCCACGAAACTGCGCCGGCCGTCTCGACCGCCCCCAGGATCAGGCTGCTGTTATCGGAACGCAATAGAACCAGCGGCACCTGTATACTGTTGGCGAATCCCAAAAACAAGTTGGCCAGGAACAAGAGGATCACGTAAGCCAACAGGCTGGGACGGGCAAAAATGTACTTGAACCCGAAGGACGCCTCCTGGATCAGATTGCCTTTGCCGGCTTCGCCGTCCGCGGTTCGGACCGGCTGCGGGATCAAAACAAACAGCAAGATCCCGATCGCCAGGATAAAGGTGAGGATGTCGATCAGCAGGATGCCTTTGAGACCGATGAAGGGCATGATCGCACCAGCCAACAGCGGGGCGACCACACCTGGCCCGGCCTGGACGAAGGAGACCATGCCGTTGGCGCGCCCGTATTGTTCTTTGGGAACCATGGTCGAAATGGCGGCGGAATAGGCCGGCCATTGGAAAGCGTTGCCCAACCCGATGATGCCGTTCAACAGATAGAAATGCCAGATCTGCAGCTTGCCCGTAGTGAGCAGGATGAGGATCAGGATGGTGGCCAGCCCGGCCGCCAGGTCGCTGATCATCATCATCAACTTACGATTGTAGCGATCCACCATGACCCCCGCCAGCGGGATGATCAGGAGGTAAGGCAAGGTGAAAGCGGTCTGCATCAATCCCAGCGAGGTGGCACTGCTGGTCTGTTGAAACACGTAGATCGACAGGGCAAAACCCGTCATGCTGGACGCCAGAATGGACACGGCCTGTCCCATCAGGATGAGGGTCAGCCCGAACATTCCAGAAGGAGTTTTTTTGAGCTTATTGAAAGAGTTCATGTTCATCATCCCGCTTGCGATTATGATATCAATTAATTGACCATACTGAAAAAGCTTAGATCAGATCAGCCCGAGCATACAAGTGGTTTGATTTTACCTAAAGAAGAGCGGATCGAGGTACCTCCTATAAGGTGGTTTTTTATCGCCTTCGATCATGATTGATCGCTGATGAACCAGGTTGCATTTTTAGCCACAAATCGGTATAAAGAAAACAGGAATAAAAACGGTTTATTGGTTATCTGTGACCTGGATCAAACATGTTCAATCGCAAAAAACTGGATAAAGAACGCATGGAGATCTACCTGGTTCACCTTTTTTTGTCTCACCGGGTGGTGTTCTATTTAGCCGGGATCTTGATCTCGATCAGCAGCGTGGTGATCGCATTCGTCGATCCTAAACTGGGTATCTATCTCATGCTGCCAGCCATGCTCTCATTCGCAATGGCCTTTTCCTTCCGTTTTGTGCTGTTCATGGCCCGCTTCGGATCGTGGCTCGGAACTTTTTACCGCCGGTATTAGAATTTATCCATGGAAAGGAAATCTACCTTGATCGCAATCCTCTTCGGAATGACACTGGTTATCACATTGGTTTGGTTTTTTAACAACGCCCAACAACTTGCCACAATTCCTCCGGTCACTCCAGATGCCTTCCTGGCAAGCATGCCGCACAGCTCCATTTCATTATGGAATCGCGAGTATGTGCTCATTCAACCCAGCTCGACCCTGTTTGTTTACTTATTGGGGATTCTCATGTTCTTGCTTGGGGTGTATTTTTTGATCAGCACAGGCAAACAACTTTCACGCAAGTATTGGGGGATCGGGTTGATCCTTTGGGGTTTGGGCGCCATCACCGCCGGAACCAGCTATCAGGCGTTTGGATATGAGTTGAAATGCAAAGGATTTGAAATTTGCCGTTTCACCAGTTCCTTCGAGCTGATCTACATGCTGCTGACCGCCTACAGTATCAATTTTTTGGTTGCGGCCACGGGCTATACCAGCCTGGGTCAAACGGGTAGAAGGCGCACCTTATGGTTCGCAATCATCGACAGCGTCTTGTTTTCGCTCTTTATGTTCATTGGGGCTATTGAGCCTGTGCGATTCATGGTTTCTTATGAGGGTTTCATGGCTTTCATGGGAGGAAATTTTATGCTGATGTTCATTTTAAACCTACGGCATACCCTGCTGCACAAAGACCACCTGAACCGCCGCCTGGTTTTCATTTGGATCAGCTTTTTGCTGGTCAACCTTGGCTATTTCGCCTTCCTGCTGGGCGGGTTTGGGAGTGCACTGTATCAAAATTATGGTATCTGGTTCAACGAGAATGACGCGTTGCATGTTTTGCTGATCTTGTGGGCTTTACAGATCTTCTTAACGCTCAGAAAAGACCTTAAAGATCTCGTTTTGAATTGAGACCAGGAACAAAAAATACACCCAGGCAAGCCGGGTGTATTTTTTATACATTCAAAAGGTCTCGTCAAGCGACTAGGCGAGTTCGACCACGCCACCGGCTTCTTCGAGTTTCTTCTTGGCGTCTTGAGCAGCTTCTTTGCCCACGGCGGAGAGAACTTTAGCGCCCGCGGTCTCGGACATGGTTTTGGCTTCGACCAAACCCAGGTTGGTGAGGGTGCGGATGACCTTGATGACTTCGATCTTCTTGGGGCCGGCGTCTTTGAGGACGACATCGAACTCGGTCTTTTCTTCCACGGGTTCGGCAGCAGCGGCACCACCAGCAACACCGGCAACCATAGCAACAGGTGCGGCGGCGGAAACGCCCCATTTCTCTTCAAGGGCTTTCACAAGTTCTGCAGCTTCGAGGACAGTGAGTTTGCTCAACTGTTCGATCAATTTTTCCATATCAGCCATTTCTATTACTCCTTAATCTAATGTTTTATCTAATTTATCCGGCAACGGTTGCCGGGGTTTTGGCGTATCAGGCAGCGGTACCCGCTTCTTTATCTGAATAAGCCTTAATTACAGCCGCGAGAGAGCGGGCAGGTTCAGCCAGCGTACGCACCAGTTTGGTGGCGGGGGCTGAAATGGTTCCAAGCAGGGTGGCGCGCATCACAGGCAGCGGCGGCAGGTCAGCCAGGGCTTTGATCTGTTTGCTGTCGATCAAATCTTTGCCTAAATAACCACCTTTCACCTTGACGGTCTCAGAGCCTTTGGTCGCATCGGTGAAGATCTTTGCCAGAGCGGCGGCGTCACTGAAGGCGAATCCAACCAGGGATGTACCTTCCAAGAAATCGGCTTTGCCGAATCCCTGAGATTCAAGCGCGCGCATGAAAAGCGTGTTCTTGACCAGGTGAACTTCACTGTTGCTTTCGCGAACTTTGGCGCGGAACGCGTCGATTTCTTTCATGTTCATACGTTCGTAGGTGAGCACGAATACAGCCTGACTGTCACCTAACCATTTTTCATACTGGGCGGTCATCTCGCCCTTTTCTTTCTTTGTAAAGGCCAATGAAAATTACCTCCTTCCTTTAGAAATAAACAGTCTTTGTCTGGTGTTGCCAGGCAAAGACTGTTTCGAATCCCCAATCAATGGGGGATAGATCGAACTGAGAGTCTCCACCTCGGCAGGATATTAAGCCTTTGCAGGCACCAGCTTTCTTCGGTGACACTGGAAATTCAACCAGTGTGTTCGTTGAAGGTCTCCCTTCAACGGTGGTGATTATACCACTAATCTTCGAGCGAGATTGTGACGGCTTGCAGCGGGTCAACCTTGACGCCGGGGCCCATGGTAGCTGCAATCGAGATCTTGCGAATATAAATACCTTTGGCGCCAGTGGGGCGCGCTTTCTTGATGGCTTCCATCAACGCGGCGAAATTCTCGAATAGTTTCTTGGCTTCAAAAGAGACCTTGCCGATGGGCACGTGGATGTTGGCGGTTTTGTCGAGACGGAACTCTACACGACCGGCTTTGGCTTCGTTGATCACGCGCGGCAGGTCTTCTGCGGGGCAGACGGTACCCGCTTTGGGGTTCGGCATCAAAGAGCGGGGGCCCAAAACGCGGCCCAATTTACCAACTTTTGCCATCATATCGGGGGTGGCGATGGTGACATCAAAATCAGTCCAACCGGCGGCGATTTTGTTGATCATCTCGTCTGTGTCGGCCACGTAATCGGCTCCACCTTCTTGAGCCTTGGTGGCGCCTTCGCCCTGGGCGAAAACCAGCACACGAACGGTCTTGCCTAGCCCGTTGGGCAGAACCACCACATCACGCACCTGCTGATCTGCCTGTCGTGGATCCAGACCCATGCGCATATGAACTTCGATGGTCGCGTCAAATTTTGAATAAGAGGTGTCTTTCGCGAGTGCGACTGCTTCTTTTGGTGAATAAAGGGTGTCTTGCTCCACCTTGGCGAGCTGTTCCAAATATTTCTTACCGTGTTTCGCCATTTTCTCTCCTTCGTGGTGCGAACGGGCGAGCATATCGCCCTCCCACAAACTTATTTCTCTACGACCGTCAAACCCATGTTGCGGGCTGTGCCTTCAATTTGGCGCATGGCGCCTTCGAGGTCTTTCGCGTTCATGTCTTTCATCTTGGCTTCAGCGATCTCGCGGATCTGGGCTTTGGTGACCTTGCCCACTTTTTCGCGATTGGGGATCGCAGAACCACTCTCAACGCCCGCGGCCTTTTTCAGCATGACTGAAGCAGGGGATGACTTGAGAACAAAGGTGAAAGAACCATCTGTGTAGACGGTGATCTCTGCAGGAATGATCTCGCCGGCTTTTTGCTGCGTGCGAGCGTTGTATTCCTTGCAGAAGGCCATGATGTTGATGCCGTGTCCGGCCAGAGCAGGACCAATAGGGGGTGCAGGGTTGGCCTTACCGGCCGCGATCTGCAGACGAACAATTGCTTTAAATTTCTTTGCCACTTTATCTCTCCTTGGTGGTACTAACGGGTGATAATGGGGAGCACCCTCCCACAAATAAGCCTTTGCAGGCTTTTACCTACGCTTTTTCTACTTGTAAGAAGTCCAATTCAACAGGCGTTTCACGGCCAAAGAAATTGACCATGACCCGCACCTTGGTGCGTTCCATGTCGATCTCTGAGACCTGTCCGCGGAAGTCATTGAAGGGACCATCCACGATGCGCACACGTTCGCCAACCTTGAAGGAAACCTTCACAAGCGGGGCTTCGGCTTCCATGCGGCGCAGGATCTGCTGCACTTCTTCTGGTCGCAAGGCGGTGGGGTCGTTACCCATGCCCACAAAACCGGTTACGCCCGGGGTGTTGCGCACCACGTACCATGATTCCTCAGAGAGGATCATGTTCACGAGAACATAGCCAGGAAACACATGGCGTTCTACGGTGCGGCGTTTGCCGTCTTTTACTTCAATTTCTTCCTGAGTGGGAATCACGACATCGAAAATGCGGTCTTTCATCCCCATAGTCTCAATGCGCTGCTCAAGATTGTAGCGCACCTTGTTCTCGTAACCTGAATAGCAGTGGATCACGAACCATGAACGTTCTGAACCGGAGGCCGCAGCCACACTGTCAGGAACTTCAACCGGTTGTGATTCCTTGAACATTTCAACGGGCTCCAGGGATTCATCCCGAGGCGCGTTGAACTGGTCAGAAGAAGTGTTTTCTTCTGAAGGATTGGTCTCATCCAGTTCATCGTGGTCTAATTCGTCTCGCGAATCCATCTCTCACCAAACCTCACCGCGTTTTGCGGTAATTATCCAACGATCCAGGCAATCAATTTCGTGAAGCCGAAATCCAGGCCACCCAAAACCAGCCCCATCAAGACAATGACAAGGATCACGATCTTGGTTAAACGCCATGCTTCACGCGGAGTCGGCCATTGAACTTTGCGCAGTTCGCCAATGGTCTCTCGCCACCAGCGGGCGATCCGGTTTTCCTTTTTCTCTTTGCCATTTTTATCGGCCACGGCTACTCCTTATTTTTAGTGCATAAACGCCGCCTGTTCGGACGGCGCCGAGTTACTTGGCAGGCCAGGCAAGAATCGAACTCGCAACCTCCTGTTTTGGAGACAGGCACTC
>CAZRHZ010000143.1:0-4878 GCA_964599995.1 uncultured Anaerolinea sp.
GGAGTTGATCTCTGAAGCAATAATACCTGTCCCGCATCCAACTTCAAGGACGCGGGACTGTGAGTTAATTCCAACCTGCTGATATAGGAACTGGCGCAGCGGCTCAGTCCATTGGGCTTGAACAAGAAAACGTTGATGCCAGTCGATCTTATCCATGCCTGAGGATTTTGGCTTCAGACCAGATCTTTAACCAGGAGTCGGTAAGCAGATTGCCAAGCACGGCAGGCAGACCTTGGCCGGTTAACACGTCACCATCCGGCTCCACGTACAGCCAGCTTGTACCAGCTCCGCTGGTGCGGCTTTCACCCTGTTCCAGTTCGAGGGCGATCGGGTTGAATTCTGAATACGGAACGGGCAGGTCCCAAACCATTGAAAAACCGGCTTCCACCGCTTTTTGAGTGTATTGGGGCAGCAGTTTCCACATTTCAGCGGTTTCCGCGCTCAAGGATAAGGATTTCACGTTCAGAGCGTATAATTTTTGAAGGGTTTGCTCGAAATCCTTCTGGTTCTTTGAAGATAACGTCAGATGAACCGTGACGAAAATGTCTTCGTTGATGGCGTCTTTGACGGCCTCCCAGGCCGGTTCGGATTCGGGATTCAGAACGATCATCAGGTGGTCCAGCCCTGCCATTAGCAGATCATGCAGATAGTTGGTCTCGCCCAGGCGCGAACCATCCGTGAGCAGGCCGCTGACCTGGCCCAATTCCTCGGCAAATTTCACCAGTTCTGGAATGTCGGGACGGGTGGTCGGTTCGCCGCCCGTGAAGATCACATGCGGAATGCCGGCATCCCAGGCGTTCTTGAGGATCTGCTTCCATTCTTCCGTGTCGAGCAGGCGTTTGACACGGTCGACAGGAGCATAAACAGCAGAATTCCCTCCTGAGGATTGATAGGTAAGTGCGCAATCCAACCGTAGGGGAGCGGTGGCGTTCTGGTCGTGCACTTCAACCCGCTCCATGTCGAGGAAGGTCTCGGGATCAAGATCAGGTGTGGCCACCAGCGCTTCAAGGCGTGCTTTAAAATCCTGATAATCCTGTTCTGCAGAGACTGCATCCACGCGGTAACGCTTCATCATTTCAGAGGTGATCGTTTCAAGGGGGGATTGTTTGATCAGATGATACGCGTATTCCACGGCAGTGGCGTTCAGGTGCAGGATCGTGCTGGCATTGAGGATCAATATTCCGGTTCCCTGTCCGTCGATGCGCAGATGAAGGCGATAGGAAGGTCCCGTGTCAAGCTTAAGCATGGCCTGAAAATTCCCGGCCGGCAATGGTTTCGGCGTGTAAAAAAGATTGTCAAACAGTGTTTTGATCCTGGCTTTCATTTTTCCCTCCGGGACAAAGAATTAATTCCTGTTTGCGGCAAGCGGACAACCACCCCCGCACTCACTTAGCAACGAGCAATCCGTACATTTTTCCGGTAGTACTCGGCGTTCCCTTAAGGAGAGCGCCAATTCATGATTCCATATTTCATTCCAGGGTTTTTCCTGAATTTTCCCGAGCGATTGATAGTACGACTGACACGGGATGACCGCGCCATCCGGTTCGATGCACATGTTATACAAGGCAGCCGAACAACCTTTGACTCCCAACCCCAGATCCAGAGGATTGAAATGGCAATATTGGGTGGGGGTATACCAGATCAAACGCTGCTGGTATTTGGCTGTGATCTTTTTTGCATCTTGAAGAAGCGGTTCCAATTCTCTTTCAGAAAGACCCGTGTCAACTTTTGCACCGTGCCCAGCATAAATGAGGGCGTTCAAGCCGATGGTTTTCAACCCAAGCTGCCCTAAAAATTCCAGCGTGCCGGGTATGGCAGCTTTATTGGTGGTCAACATGGTGGTATTGGTCATGACATAAAGATTTGCTTCAAGCACGTTCTTTAGTCCTACCAGGGTTTCCTGCCAGGCCCCCGCGTGGCAGACCATTTGATCGTGGATTTCGGGGAGATGAGATTCAAAGGTGATTTGAACGTGATCCAGCCCGGCGTCAATCAAACGCTGCAGATAGGCTTTGTCACCCAACCTGCGGCCGTTGGTGTTGATTCCGGTGATCTGACCGTTATGCTCAGCATGCGCAACCAATTCCGGCAGATCGTCTCGCAATGTAGGTTCTCCACCGGTAAAAACGATGTGTGGGATGCCGATCTTCCAGAGTTGATCCAGAATCTTGATCCATTCCTGGGTGGAGAGCTCAGGGTAATTACGCGGCCGGCCGTTGTAGCAGTGTGAACAGGCGTTGTTGCAGCGGTAGGTGAGTGCCAGGTCCATGCGGTAGGGCGCGGATGGCCTGACTGAAAAAGGCATGGTGGTTTCAAGGTCAAGCTCACAGATCGGGCAATATTCGTTGGATACCAGCGCTTCCAGTTGCTCCTGGATGGTGAGGTAATCCTGACGCAGGCTGTTTTTAGGAGCGTCATAACTTTTGTCAAGCACTTTAACGGCCAAGTCAGGAGCGGTTTCATGTAAAGCCAGATACATCATGGCTGAAGCGGTAGGATTCAATTGAAAGACACGACTGGCATTGATCATAAGCAAGCCGGATCCGTCTTGGTCTACCCGTAAATGAAGTCGGGTCTTTTCTTCTGGTTTCTCTCTGAGGAAGTGATAGACACCAGCAGCAGGCAGACCCACTGCTGCTGGTGTTGTTTTCTTAACACGTGATAGACGGCTAAAAATGCTCATCTCACTTAAGGCTGGCTAACGACCACCACCAGCGCATGCGCAGGCGCAGCCGGCACATGCACACGCACAGGCACAAGAATGACCACCGCCGCTACTACGACCACCACCAGAACTGCGATAGGTGGAGGGTGGTGGGGGTGGGTTGGTCACGTTGGTCACACCGCTGGTGAAACCTGACAGGCCGCCCATGACCTTGGACGAGAAATTCGACACACTGCCAACCACAGAAGCCGCGAAAGCGGACCCAGGGATGGTGGGCATCGAGAATCCTTTGCCTCCAGATACTGAAATGGGAGGTGGCGTTGAACCCGTGGAGACCGTTGAAATCGGCGGAGTTGAAATGGGGCGAGCAAAGGTGGGATCATAGCGCCACCACCAGGTCGGTGCCGGGATATACGTAGTTCCACCGAACACATTCTGGGTGCGGTCATCGAACTTCTTGTCCAGCATGGTCCAGTCCATGACCTCTTCGTAAACAGAAGCTTTTACTTCCGGCGTCTGAGCAGATTCCACCTGCGTCCAGGCTCGCTTCATGATGTCTTCATAGAAGGCAGTGGTTTCTTTACGGCTGAAGCCTTTCATCTTCTCACCCACGCTCTTGATCAGGTTGACCATCATGGTCTGCAGCAGTTTGCGGCGAGGCGCCGCGGCTTTTTCTGCGAAGGCGGCGATGAAATCCGTTTCGTAGCCGTAGAGATCCATCGGCAGGGGAACGGAGGTCTTGATCTCAAGGGGATCCTTGGTGACCACCTCAACCGCATTCTTTTTGATCAGGCTGAACAAGACCATGGTGAAGATCTTGTCCATGGGCTGTTCCATCAGGATCGCGGCTTCAATTGCGGTCAGACCGCGTTTGACGCCGTGACCCTCGACCGAAATCTTGGGGGGCAGATATTGCATCTTGCGTTTCTTCGCGCCAATGGTGGCGGAATAAATGGCGAGGATAAAGATGCCCGTGAAACCGAGGCAAAAAACGGTCGGGCAGATATTATCAAGATCGAACGAAGGTGATGTGTTGTAATTGGTGGAGGAGGGAGGAACGTATTCCTCTTGAACCACCGCGCCTGTTTCAAGATAGCGTGAAGGGAAGCTGGCGCCAAAGCGATACTCGGTATACATGTTGGCCTGGTCAGAAACCCAGGTGTAGAAGATGCGGCCGTCCTCCATGATCATGGATTCAGGTTCATCCACCCCCGGCCAATTCTCAGGGATGTAGTATCGTGATTCACCATCCGCAATACCGGCAGGCAGGAGGATGGTGACCTGATAGTTGGTTGTCCCGTTCGCCACATCATAATAATGCGGAGCAAAGACCAGACTGGCGTAATCTTCCGATTCGGTTTGCGTGGCGGGGTAGATCACCTTTTTTACGTTTTGGATATAAGCGTGAAAAGTGCCACTGCCGCCAGCGGGAATTTCGTTTGACCCAAGATAGAATTCAATCCCAGGCGATACGTAGGTTGAATCCGCGATTTTCGCGACCGCAACCCCGTTGATCTCGGCTGAAACGGTTTTGAGGTTGTAATTGTAGTTTGGCAGACCGATGTCGACGTAATCGATGGCATGCGCACCCGAATCATTAACAAACGTCATCGTGTAATCGATGTTAATCGAGCCATCCGTGTTGATCGATACGACCACGGCTTCGTCGGAGACCTGAAAGCTGTAATCCTGCGCATGCACCGGGAGCGCGGAACCGCCCAGAAAGAGCAGGATCAGGAAAATGCTGGCGAATCTCAGAAATTTCATTTCATCCCTCCCGAGGACAAGAACGCGATCACCATTTGGGTTCTTCAGTTAATTGATAAACCGTGTGGCAGTAGGGGCAGGTGACCATGGGGGCACCCTGAACCATGCTGATGTCTTTTGAACTAAGCACACCACCGCAGGAGGTGCATTTCATCGAATCCATTTTCGTGTTGCCAGGCAGATCGACATTCAAGGTCACGTTCGTGGTGGGATCGACCGGTTTTCGTCTGGCAGCGAAGAAGATGATCACCAGACCGACACCGATCAGCACCAAACCAACCGGCAGCCAGCCTACTTGACCTGAAGGATCAGTCGCGCCAATGGCCATTAATGCGCCAAAGAGAATAAGTAAACCCGCCCCGATAAATGCAACAATTTTCATATAACCTCCAATTATTCAGAAAACAGGATCGATGTTACCTCAAGTGGATTATACAATCATTTGA
>CAZRHZ010000143.1:4978-6324 GCA_964599995.1 uncultured Anaerolinea sp.
CATCCCGCACCGATTCTGTCGCTGGCCAACGCTTTCAATCATGAGGACCTGACTGCCTGGTACGATCGCATCCTGAAACTAGATGCTGGTGTGGCTTCTTCTGGTTTCGTGCTCGAGCCAAAGATCGATGGATTGACGGTGGTGCTGCGTTATGAAAAGGGACTGCTGGTGCAGGGCGCCACGCGCGGAGATGGGGAGGTTGGCGAGGATATCACCGCCAATGTGCGAACCATCAAATCCATCCCGTTAAAGATTCCTGTGGTGGAAGGTTCGGTAAAAGTTCCCGATTTACTGGTGGTCAGGGGAGAAGTGTTCATCCTGAGAGATGACTTTGTAAAATTAAACCAGAAGCTGGAAGAGAACGGAGAAAAGACCTATCAGAATCCGCGTAACACGGCAGCCGGCTCGCTGCGGCAGTTGGACCCTGCCTTAACCAGCACGCGGCCCCTGACGATCTTGACCTATGCCATCGTGCAATCTTCAGAGCCCATCCCCGCATCTCAGTGGCAGTTATTGGAAACACTCAGAGCTTTCGGGTTTCCGACCAGTTCCTATAGTGATAAAGTCGACTCCATTAAAGAGGTCTTGAAACGAACCCAAAGTTGGATCGAGCGCAGGGACGAAATTCCGTTCGAGGTGGATGGCGTGGTCATTAAACTCGACAACCTGCGCGTAGCAGAAGACCTGGGCTTTGTCGGCAAGGACCCGCGCGGCGCGATCGCCTTAAAGTATCCAGCCAGAGAGGTATCCACCATATTAAAAGAAATTCGCGTCAACGTTGGGCGCACAGGCGTGTTGACCCCTTACGCGGTGTTTGAACCGGTCGAGGTGGGTGGGGTAACAGTCACCAAAGCCACCCTGCATAATTTTGATTTCATCGCTGAAAAAGACATTCGAATCCTTGATCGGGTGTTGATCAAACGGGCAGGTGACGTCATCCCCTATGTGATCGGTCCGATCCTTGAAGCGCGTAGCGGACTGGAACTGCCCTATCGTAAGCCCAAAGTTTGCCCCTCGTGCGGACAGGAAGTGGAACATCTCTCGGGCGAAGTCGCCTGGTACTGCGTAAACGGTTCCTGCCCGGCGCAACTGGTGCGCAATCTGGAACACTTTGTCTCGCGTGGCGCGATGGACATTGTGGGGGTGGGCGGCAAGATCACCGAGCAATTGGCCGAATCCGGGTTGGTCAGGGATGTGGCTGACCTTTACCGGTTAAAAAAGGAAGACGTGCTCAAGTTGGAGGGCTTCAAGGATAAAAAGGCAGATAACCTTATCGACGGCATCCAGGCCTCCAAAAACCAGCCGCTTGAGCGCTTGATCATCGGTTTAGGTGTCCGCGGGGTGGG
>CAZRHZ010000144.1:0-6316 GCA_964599995.1 uncultured Anaerolinea sp.
TAGTGTTACAGGTTGGGAAGCAGTGGACGGAGAGACCTATTGGCGGCTTGAGGTTCCCGAACAAATTCAGCCATTTCGAAATCTATATGTGAACGGTGAACGTGCCACGCGGGCACAGACAGAAAAAAGTGTACTCGGCGTGAGTTGGTGGCAGGGGGAATGGAGTGAACGTGACGGAATAATCCTGGATCCGAACACTTCCGGTTGGTGGAAAAATGAAGATAAAAAATGGACCTCCCTTCAAAATGTCATGGATACAGCGGATTTGCCCGTTTTTTCGAGACCGCAAGACCTCGAATTACATTGGAACCTCCAATGGATCGATATTCATTCACCAGTCGAGCATATTTCGACCTCTGAGACGGGAGAAATCATCCTAGAAATGTCCCAGCCCTTTTTTGGTTGGGCTCAAAATCTTCGATATATCGGCTGGGAAAACTGGCCTGAACCTGGTGGTAATGACTACAATCCCAGATGGGATCGACCGTTTCTAATCGAAAATGCGATTGAATTGCTGGATCAACCTGGAGAATGGTATTTTAATACTGATACTCACGAATTGTTCTACTTCCCGCTTAGAGACGAATCCATTCAAACGACGACTACGGTTATTCCCCAAGTTGAGGTGCTAGTGTCACTCAGCGGAAACGGGATAGGTGAAGAAATTCACAATCTGAAATTTCAAGGAATTGACTTTGCACATACTTCCTGGACCAGGGCAAGTATTCTAGGAGCTGCATTCGTATCCTCGGATCAAATACTGGATGGGGAATGCGCCTTATTTTGCCCTGAACTATCTGCTGCGCTTGATACCACTACACCTGCCATCCAAATACAGGATGCATATTCCATTATTTTGAAGAAGAATTCTTTTCAGCACATGGGTTCTGTGGCCCTTGGAATGGACAATAATGCTTTTGACATTGAAGTGATTGGTAATTACTTCAACGACATGTCTGGTGCTGCGATAACAATGGGAAATGGTGGAGAACAGAGTCATTTTGATCAATCAGAGAAAGCAATTGTTCATGATATTTCAATTGAAAACAATCTTCTCAGAAAAGCAGGGGTTGAATATTGGGCATCGACATCAATTCTTGGTTATTTCACAAGTAATATCAAGGTCGCTCATAATTACATACAAGAAAGTCCGAACAACGGGATTACTTTTACGGCTGTTCCAATAGGTGAAGATGACGGAACAATATCCGGAAACATCCAAATCCTCAACAATCGTATTGACCAGGTATCTTTAAGAGGCGATGTATCAGAATGGATTTTAGGTGGCAGTGATGCCGGGGGAATATACTTCTCAAAATCCGCTGAAAATTCTGTAATCGAAGGCAACTATATTTCAAATGTTGTTCACAATTATGCATGCCTTTATCTGGATATTGTAAATGTAAACATAGACGTACAGAATAATGTATGCGAAAATGCTCCACTTTGGTTGGCAACTGGATATATGAACCAGAAAATTCCCGGAGAAAATATTCTGATTAATAACAACTACACGAATGTACTTGAAGCTATCAACGTCATGACACCTCTTCAATTAACTGAAGCGAATCCGTATATTGATGAAGAGAATAATATTCGGATACTGAATACTCATTACATCCCTGATGCAAACTGGCCTGAGGAAGCTTCGCAAATCATTGAGAATGCAGGACTGGAACCGGAATATCAATACTTGTTGAATTACCTGAACAATTAACATTGATCATCCGGAATTTTGTACTGCTAGAGCAATAAAGTAACATACCTTATATAGAGAGAAAGAAACCTGTCAACCATACAGCGCTGACAGGTTTCTTCGAATTGGACGATAGAGTTGTTAATTATGGTCTTCCGTTACCGTTACCGCCACCGCGGAAGCCTGAACCACCGGTTTCGCCCGCAGTGGCCAGAATGGACTCATAGGCGTCTTGAGACAGGTACTGCGGCACGTAGACGATCCCATAACGGCTTTCCAGGTTGCCGGCGAAAGCGCTCAGGTGGTTGTAGGAACCGTTGAGCAAGCTGTCGAAGACCTGTTGGATATCCAGCTGGTCAGTCTGGGTCAAGCGTTGCTGCAGATCGAGGATATCAATCTCTTCGATGGCCGCGCCAACCTGGAAGGCTTCTTCCACGGACTGGCTGCCCTGGCTGACCAACTGGGTGTAAAGGTTCTGCAGATCAGGATTGGTGAAGACACCCGCCTGGTCGGAAGCCGGATCGGTCAATCCGTAGCGCTCGATCAAGGCCAATACGGCGTCCATGTGGGTTTGCTCGCTGGAGGCGATGTTCGAGAAGGCCGGCAGGCCCCACAGGCTGGCCATGGCGTTATACACATCGCGAGCCAGTTTTTCTTCTTCGCGCATGAAGAGTAAAGCATCCGTTTCTGCCTGACTCAACTCGCCCAGGGGCAAGACTTCCAGAGATAGAGCCGTGGTGGTGTGATCCACGTCGTAGCCCGGTTCACCTGTGGCAACACCATTGCCGGTCTCATCCACATTTTCTTCTGAAACCGTGTCGCCATAACCATTCCCGTTCCCATTGCCGGTGCCATTGCCGTTCCCGTAGATCTCATCGACCAGCACAAGATCCTGTTCGTCTGTGGTTGTTTCTTCACTCATGGCCAGGGTTCGATTGATCGCTCCAAAAATGAGCAAGCCGATGACCGCCACCAACACACCGATTCCGATAATTTTCTTTGTCTTTTTCATTTTATTTTTCCTTTTCACTATATTTTTATTTATTGATTCACAACAACTGTTTGAGGTTCCAATGCCTGACTTGATCTTCCAAGCACGATCTTGCGGGTCACTTTAGCCACCCATCCCCAGTGGATAACGAAATGGATGAGAGCGGCGCTGATGAAAGCCACGCCCGACCAGGTGTGCAGGTTATCCCACACGGTGCGGCTAAAGAGGATCATGGGATCCATAGACAGGTTGGCCTTGACCTCGGGCACGAAGAAGAGATAGATGCCGGTGATCGCACAGACCAGAAAACTGAGCGCCAGAAGGCCATCCACCAGGATGTTTTGCCAGCTACCCGCATTGATAGAATTCTTGCGTTCACGGATGGAGTTGCTGATTCTCTGAACGGTACCCACCACCCATTTCCAGTGCAGGATCAAATGGACCAGGGCGATCGCGACCATCCCGAAGCTGATCCAGGTGTGCATCCATTCCCAGCCTTCGCGTTCAAAGATGATCTGGATGCCATAATAGGGGTTGCGCCCACCCTTGTAGCCACCTTCCGGGAAGATCAAAAAGTAAATGCCCGAAAGCGTGGCGACCAGACCGGTCAAGAAAAGACCCGCGTCAAGAATCCAATTCCTTTTGGTGAGAGAGCTCACCGTTCCTTTTTTCTGCATGCCTGATTCTCCTCGATTCGTATTTTTCTCAAGGATAAGGCTTGCTTATGAAGAACTTGTGAAGTTCGTTTGAATGTTGTATGAAAAAAAGTTCGCCATCCCCCTGGCACTAACAATCAACAAATAATTGCTTGTGGATCTGTTGCCGAAAACCTAAGGAGTGCACCCCAGCTCGTACACCTTCACCTGGTCAGCCGTGCGCAGCGCCAGGTAATGCGAGTCCGCCGACCATTTGGCTTCGATCATCTCAATACGCGGCAGCAGCAGCGAAACCACATTCGTCTGCACTGCAGTCAACCAAAGATCATCATCGTCGTCGACATAGATCGACCATTTTCCGTCCGGCGAGGTCATCTCATTCTGCAGCACCAGGCTGGTGTCTTCGTTCTGCCTGACTTCTCCCTGCACGATCAGGCTCAGCGACACCGGATTGTACTCATACACCCGCACACAATCCACCCCGCAGCTGGACACGACGGTTAGATTCTGCTCAGGTGCCCATCCGCGGATGCCCTTCGCGCTGGAATAATCATTGGTGCGAGCAGATTCGATATCCCCAAAGAGGTCTTTTTCAAACACATCAGTAAGGGTCCATATTTTTATGGTATAGATGCCTTCCTGTTGATCCAGAGCCACATAAGCCAGGTTTTGGCCATCCGGCGACCAGGCCAGGTCGCCAAACACGGCCGCGTTTTCAGAAATGGCGACTTCCCCCTTTTCCTTTGCATCATAGACTAAAATGTTACCAACATACCAGCCGGAATACTGGTTGACCGGCTGAACGAGGGCAAGCTGATCCGACACAGGGGACCAGGCCATTAAATCTCCCTGCAGCTCGTCAGTCTGGATGGCCGCCGTTTCAAGGATCAAACAGGTTTGGCTTTCAACCCGCGTTAGAACACTCAACTGGGTAGGAAGCGCGATGGGCGTGGGGGTTGTCTCGCCTTCCTCTGTTGCAGTCTGACCAGAAAGGGCTGAACAGGCACACAGCAGCGTAACTAATAAACAAAAGAATATCGTCAGGGTGAAATAGTTGATCTTTTTCATGGTCTTTTCATGCTAATTGTATCATGCAGATTTTCTGCCTTGAGACACAAAGAGAAAGGTGAAAACTGCTCAACACCTTTCTCTTCCCTATTCTTTTCTTGTGAATCCGTTCACAAACCCAACTCCATTTTCCTGCCTTTCAGCAACTATGATTTGATATCCAGAACGCTGCCCGGGTAGACGAAACCGCTGGATTCAAGCTGGCTGAGAAGGCTGGTCTGATCTGTGTCAGACAGGTTGGTCAGATCATACTGGCTGAGGATCTCCTGCAGGCTTTGGAGCATGGAAAGATTGACCGAGCCTGACCCTGAACTTTGAGCAGGCGGCGGGGGCGGCATGCCCTGATCTGAGAGACCTTTTGAACGAAGGTCTTCTGCGTCAAAACCGGCTGCTTCGATGGCTTCTTTCATGCCCCTGGTTGGTGTGATGCCGGCATCCTTGAACTCCTGGAAGATCGCGACGGCATCTTCGGTGCTGACGTTCTCAGCGTCATAGTTGGACAGGATGGAGGCAATGGTGCTTTTTTGGTCATCCGTCAATCCTGCTGTTCTTTGCGGCATCATGCCGCCCATCATTGAGCTTACACCTTGAATCGAATTGATCATTTTTCCTTCCCTTTCTTGTTAAATTGTTGGTGGAAAAGCATTCCCAGAATAGCAGGGCAATGTGCAGAAATTATGCAGAGCAGCTAAATATGAAATAAATAGCGAATTAAGAATCGCTTAAGGGCGTGAATCCATTCTCGCTCCGAAATGTGCAGAAATTGTGCAATCCACGCGAAGAAATATGCAGAAAGCGGCATACCCACTCGGTGACAATCGTCTCTTGCCCTTGGTGATAAAATCAAGCTATTCTCCTGATAGAGGTAATCCAGATGAACCCATCTCACATTCCGTTGGTAGAAGTCACACGTGGTCCGCTGGTGGACTGCATCCATTACGGTTCCTTCGCGATCTGCGACAGCGCAGGTAATCTGCTGCACGCCGGTGGCGACACGGAACGTCCCATCTTTCTGCGCAGTTCCGCCAAACCCTTTCAATGTATTCCCTTGATCGAAAATGGCGGTGTGGAAAAGTACCATCTGACCAACCAGGAACTGGCCATCATGTGTGGGTCACACTACGGCACAGATCAACATGTAGAAGTGGTTTTCAGTGTCCTTCTGAGATTGGGGTTGACCGAAAACGCCCTGGCTTGCGGCATGCAGCCCCCCGAAGACAGCGCGACTGCCAGACGCATGGCCAAACATGATGAACCCAACACGCCACTGCGCCACAATTGCTCGGGCAAACACGCGGGCATGTTGGCGCAATGCAAACTGCGCGGGCTGCCTACTGCGGATTATCTCTCTCCCGACCATCCTGTACAAATCAGCATTCTCAAGACCTTCGCTGAATTGTGCGAGGTTTCCGTTTCAGAGATTCCGCTGGGGGTGGATGGCTGCTCTGCACCCGTTTTTGCCATTCCGCTGCGAAAGGCTGCCGCCGCCTTCGCCAGGTTGGCTGACCCATCTTCATTACAAGAATTGCGAGGGAATGCTTTAAACACGGTCTTTCAGGCAATGACTTCCAATCCAGACATGGTGGCTGCAAAGGGTGCATTTGACACGCGCTTGATGGAAGTCGGGCGCGGACATATCCTCGCAAAGGGCGGTGCGGAAGGCTATCAGGCGGTTGCCCTAAAGCCCGGCGCATGTGGAAAGAACAGCCCCGCCCTGGGGATCACGATGAAGATCAGCGACGGCGACCGTGCCAACCGCGCGCGTAACACGGCAATGATCTCCATATTAAAGCAACTGGGTGCGCTGGATGATGCCCAATTGGCCGAGCTGGCTGATTTTACCGATCGCCCGCAAACCAACTGGCGCAACCTGCCCGTGGGTGAGATCCGCTCAGTGATGAAGAT
>CAZRHZ010000145.1:0-6257 GCA_964599995.1 uncultured Anaerolinea sp.
CGCACAGTTCATTGTTGAACTGGTCCAGCACCGCCGTTTTAAGCAGGAACTCCTGCACTTCAGGGGTTTGTTTTTCCAATACTTCTTCGATCAGGTAATCAGCGATGTAGCGATTGCTGCCCGCCAGATGATCGATCATCTCTTGCGCGTTCTGCTGCCCCTGCAGAGAAAGCGCAGCCAATTGCAGCCCTGCGATCCAGCCTTCGGTACGCGCTTCTAGCGCTGCGACCTGTTCTGAAGTGAGGTTCAGCCCCATGCAGCGATTCAGGAATTCAGCAGCCTCCTGGGGTGTAAAACGCAGATCCGCTACGCGGATTTCGCTCAACTCACGGCTGGCACGCAGCCGCCCGAGAGGCCAGGGTGGATCAGCGCGAGTGACCAGAACCAGATGCAAATTGGCGGGTTGGTGGGCAACCAAAAATTGGAGGGTTGATTGGATGGCTGTTCGAGTGATGAGATGGTAATCGTCCAGCACCAGAATAAAGATAGTCTGGATGGCGGCAATTTCGGAGACCAGCTTTTCGAGAAAAAGGGTCGGAAGCGGGTCAAAATCCTGCGGGTTGGCGGAATTCAGGCTCTCAAGCAAGTCTGAACCGAAACCAGGTTGAACGAACTGAATGGCGCGTATAAGGTAAGTCAGAAAGCGCAGCGGGTCGTTATCCAGCTCATCAAGGGCCAACCAGGCCGCCGGTCGGCCGCACTGTTCAAGCCACTCGCAGGCCAGGGTCGTCTTGCCAAATCCGGTCGAGGCAGAAATGAGCGTGATTTTTCTGTCCCATCCTTCGTTAAGATATTCCACCAGGCGCGGACGCAGCACCAACCCCGGCCGCAGGGTTGGCATTTGAAGTTTGGTGGGGATCAGCGAAATTGCCATGACCCTTCCATTATATAAGGTTTTTCCTCGAGGTTATCAGACTGGCAGCAAAGCCATCCTGATTTTACTGTCCCTGCGGGGTTGAGGGGGGTTCAGTCTTAATTGCCGTTGCAGGTTGACGGCAGCGGAGGCTTTTCTGGAGGAAATACGCCCCGGCCAACGCGATCACGATGGCGGCAATGGCGAACAAGGATCCCGCGGCATATTCCTTCACATCGATGATCACCACTTTGCGGGCGACCGCGATCAACGCCACCTCCAGCACAATTTCAACGTGCACCTCGTGCTTATCCAAATAAGCCCGAATGGTCTCCAAAAGCTCCACCCCGATCAAGATCAACATGAAGAAGCCAAAAATATCCAGCAACTCGTTAATATCCAGCAGATAATTTGGCGGAGTGATGATGTCAACCACCAAAATACGGCCCAGTTCAATGGTGGAAAGAAGGATCACCACGATCATCATCAGGATCAAGCTGCCAACAATGATACGCTCAAACAGCTTTAGGAAGCGCTCGATGTTTTTTACCATATGATGCCCTTTCTTATTTCAATGAAGTGCATAGTACCCTGGATGATCAATCTTTCATGCCGCTTGTTGAATGAAAGCAAAAAGCAAGGCTATTAAAAATACCATGATTCCGATCGAAACAGCCAGCCAGCTGGCAGTACGTTTTCGCATTCTTCCTCCTTGCTAAACCAGATCAAAACGCTCCGAGTGATAATCGCCAACTGGGATGCCCAGTTGACCCAAGCCACGCTCCACGGCGTCCATCATCGGACCAGGCCCGCAAATGAAGATCTCGACCTGATCCTTACCCCTTTCTGTTGGCAGGTGCCGCTTGAGTACTTCGGCGGTCACAAATCCGCGTTCGCCCTCCCACCCTTGCGGAGGTGCTTCGAGCACCAGAACCTGCTTCAAATTCAGCCTGCCTGACAACTCTTGCAATTCTTCAGAAAAGGTCGTCGTTTCGATGGTCTTGTTGGCATAGATGAGGGTGGCTTTGCGCTGGTCTCCCCGGTCAGCCATGGTTCTGAGCATCGACATGAGTGGAGTGATCCCAATCCCTCCCGCGATAAAAACGAATTCCTTCGCATGAGGATGCCGGTCAATGCTGAAAGAGCCGTAGGGGCCATCCACATATACGTACTGGCCGACGGTCGCCTGCTTGATCCTGCCGGTGAAATCCCCCAACTCCTTGATCGTGAAGGTCAGTCTGTCTCTGTGTGCCGCGCTGCTCGAAATCGAGAAGGGATGTTCGTGATCCTGGAAAGGTGAATCCCAAAGGGTGATCCAGGCGAACTGGCCGGGGTGAAATTTGAACCCCAAATGACGCTCGGCTTTCAGGACGAGTGAATACGCGTTTCCGCGCTCGGGGATGACCGCTTCAACCACATACTTCCTGCGCAGCAGGATGAACGGTTTGATCACGCGCACCCAGGCCATCACTCCGATCCAAAAAACGCCGTACGCCCCCCAAAAAAGCTGTTTCCACAGGGTGTTCAGGTAATACCCGCGCAGTTCGATATGGATCATGGCGAGCGCCATGCCTGCCGTGGCCAAGATGCCATGCCAGATGCGCCAGCGATCGTACTCCAGTTTGATCTTCTTACGCCAGATCGAGAGCGCGATCAACAGCCCCATCGACAAAACAGCGCTGACCCCAAAACGGGCCGCCCAGGGAGCCTTGACCAAATTAAGCAGGCGGAGAGATTGGGGATCAAATATAAATAGCAGTATCGGATGCAAAGCGATCAAAAAGAACATGACCTGCGATACTTTGTGGTGAAAGAAATAAACAATATCGCTGCCAAAGGGAGCCTTGATGGTTTTGATGCGGGCGGTTAACACAAATTGCAACCCGAGCATGGCAAACCCGCAAAACCCCAGCCCCACCGAGAGATCACGCCAAAATTCGCGGCCTGCCGGTCGGGAGCCGATCAGCAAGATCAAGAGCGGAGAAAAGGTGATCAAAATATAAAGAAAGATCCAAAGCAATCCTGAAATAAACCGTTTCATAAGGCTCCCTTATCCTTTCTTATGCTTGAGTAAAGGCTCGCGCGATGTTGAAATGTCCTCTCTAATTTTATAGAAAAACCACCTTGCTTTGCAAGGGCGAATCAAAAATTGGATTATTTTCTTTCGATCACAGTAATCACTGATTCCTGGCCTGGATCCAATCGCTGTAACCGCCGGGATGACTCAAGAGCAGACCGTCCTCCAGCGTGAGGATGCGGTCCACGACTTGATCGAGAAAATAGCGATCGTGCGAGATGATCAGCGCGGTGCCCTCAAAATCGGCCAGCGCGTCTTCCAGCACCTCTGCGGAAGCGATGTCGAGGTTGTTGGTGGGCTCATCCAGCAGCAGGAAGTTGGCCTTCGAAAGCACCACCAGGGCCAACTGCAGGCGGCTGCGCTCCCCGCCCGAGAGCTCCTTCACCTTTTGGGCCGTTTGGCGGTAGCTGAACAAGTATTTGCCCAGCAGCGAAACCGCGCTGCTTTCGCTCATGTTGCCCGCTAGACGCACGGTATCCAGCACGGTCTGCTCGGGGTCGAGCGTTTCGTGTTCCTGGGCGTAATAGGCCGTCTGAATGCTCGGTCCGAGGATCACGTCGCCCGAATCCGGCTGGAGCAGGTCAAGCGCCAGGCGCAGCAGCACGGATTTGCCCGTGCCGTTGGGTCCGATCACCCCCACCCGTTCGCCGTGGTGCAGCACAAAATTCACGTCCTTGAGCACCCGTCGTGAGCCAAAGGCCTTGTTGACACGTTTGTATTCCAACACCTTTTGCGAGCCGCGCCAGCCCGAGAGCTTCAGCTCCATGCGGCGGCGTTCCATCAGCGGCTTTTCGATGCGGTCCATCTTGTCCAAGCGGTTCTGGATGGCCCTGGCGCGCTTGGCGAACTTTTCGTTGTCGTAAGTCTTAGCCCAAATGGCGTAGCGTTTAATGGCGGTCTCAATGCGCGAGATCTGGCGCTGCTGCACATGATACAACTCGTTCTGGCGCGCCATGCGCTGCTGTTTATCTATAATGAAGGAGGAATAATCCCCTTCAAAGGTGGTCAGGCGTCCGTCTTCCAATTCAGCGATGTGGGTCACCACCGCGTCCAGCAGGTAGCGGTCGTGCGAGATGATGACCACCGCACCGGGGTAGTTCTGGATTAAACGTTCGAGGTACATCTTGCCGGCCAGGTCAAGGTGGTTATCGGGTTCATCGAGCAGCAGCACGTCGGGGGCAGCCAAAAGCAGGCGCGCCAGGCCGACCAGTTTCTTCTGCCCGCCGCTCAAGACGCGCATGGGCTTTTCCTCTTCACCCTGCGCCAGCCCCAGACCGTGCAGCAAGCCTCTGACCCGCTCAGGGTACTGGTCCCCGCCCAGGGATTGGTACTCGTTGAGCAGTTCCTGCTGGCGCTCGAGCGCGCGGGTCAGCTTTTTCTCGCTGCCGTAGACCGCTTCGTCGCCCAGGCTGGTCTCCACGACTTCCAATTCAGCCCGCACCTGCGCGACGCGCGGATTGCCCTGCAGCGCGGCGGTAAATGCGGTCTGATCCGGGTCAAGCTGGGGTTCCTGCGGCAGGTAGCCCACCGTCACTCCGCGTGCCAGGGCGATACCGCCGCCCTTTTCGGGCACATACTCGCCTGTGATCAGCTTGAACAGCGAGGACTTGCCCGCCCCGTTCGGTCCGATCAGACCGATCTTCTGGTCGTGCTGGATCTCAAAATTGAGCCCGCTGAAAATGGTGCGTGCGCCGAGGATGAGATGGATATTGTTGAGACTGATGGAGATCATGATTTTTGTTGCCCTTTACGAAGCGCTGTCTCCGGTACGACAACAGCGCTTATTTTTGAGGATCGAGGATCAAGCCTGCGGATCGCGGTGCACCTGAAAACCCTGCCAGCTCTGGCTGACCGGCATGATCTCAATCTGGTTGATGTTGAGATGTGGGGGCTCGTTGGCCACCCAAAACACAATATCGGCGATGTCTTCCGGCTTGATCGGATGGGTTCCGCGGTAGAGGTTGTCAGAGGCCGCCTGGTTTCCGCCAGTACGCACCAGGGTGAATTCCGTCTCGGCCATGCCCGGCTCGATCGAGGTCACGCGCACACCCGTGCCGTGCAGGTCGCTGCGCAGCCCGCGCGTGAATTGCGAGACAAAGGCTTTGGTCGCGCCATACACATTGCCGCCCGGATAAGGATAGTGCGCCGCGATGGAACTGATGTTGACGATCATTCCTTTTCGTTCGATCAGCTTGGCGAGTAGTTTGTGGGTCAGGGTGACCAGCGCGGTGATGTTGGTTTCGATCATGGTCTGCCAATTCTCCAGGCTGGCTTGTTGGGCGGGTTCGAGCCCCAGTGCCAGGCCAGCGTTATTGACCAGCACGTCCACGTCACGGAAATCCGCTGGCAGATCGGCCAGGAATTTTTCAATGGCCTGCTCGTCGCGAATGTCAAAATTGGCCGCGTGGAAGTTTTCACTGCCGTATTGTGAAGAAAGCGCCTGCAAGCGGTCTGAGCGCCGGCCGGTGCCGATCACCCGCCAACCTGCCAAAAGAAATCGCTGCACCATGGCCGCGCCAAAGCCTGAAGTTGCACCGGTGATCAGGATCGTTTTTGTCATCGGATCATCCCTTTCCGCTTTATCATCGTTGAATAAGAGGGTTGTTGTTGAGGCTGATGTGAATCATAAACTTATTTTACCGTATCCGCGCTGCTGCAAGATTAACCAAAAACCCCCGGAGTCCATCCGGGGGTTCGAGGAAAGGGAGTTGGGTTATTTCTGGACTTCGAAAGCCTGGGGCTTGGATTTCAAACTTTTAATGATCCACTGCACCAGGGTGATGATGGTGGTCACGACCAGCACCACCAACGCCACGCCAAAGCCCATTCTGAATGCTTCCATGCCCATCAACTGCAGCCCATCGTCGAGGCTGGTGGTCAACTGCTCGATGCTGGTGAAGAACCCGGTGGAACCGTGGGCTGCCAGCCAGGCGGTGTGACCCTGGTAGAGCATGGCCAGCACAACGATTGACAGGATATCTGAACCCAGTTCTGCGCCGCGGCTGAACATGTCTTTGTGTCCACGCCAGAGTAAATAGATATTCAAGCCGATCCCGATGATCAGTGTGAGGTAGATCCAGGGCAGGTACTGCGTGATGACAGGGTTGGCAAAGAACTCGCCGCCCGGGAAGGAGTAGATTCCGATCTTTTCGGGCATGATGGCCAGCACGGCCAGCAAAACACTGCCTCCGGCGATGCCGAAGATCACTTCACCGCGTTTGATCTCGTTGGTGTCTTCAATGGCGGGCAGCTTGCTAGGATCCCAGGGTTCGTCATCCAGCTTGGGGTTGACCCCACGAGCCTGAAGGATCATGAAGACGATCACCA
>CAZRHZ010000146.1:0-6209 GCA_964599995.1 uncultured Anaerolinea sp.
TCGTGGTCGATCCGCGCAAGGCTTACGCCACGCGCGAGCGCTTTACAGACGCGGACGAACTGGTGCTCGAGTGGCCTTCCGAGGCCATTGAGCGGCTCAAACCCGACGCGGGGACGTTCGTAGCGGCGGTCAGCCATGATGAAAAATTCGATAATCCCGCCCTGGCAGCGGCATTGAAGTTCCCTGCCAAATACGTGGGGGTGCTCGGCAACCGCCGCAAGATCCCCGCCCGCCTGGACGCCCTGCGTGAACTGGGCGCCACGGAGGAGCAGCTGGCCAGGCTGCACGCCCCCATTGGCCTGGATCTGGGCGCGGTCTCGCCCGAAGAGATCGCCCTGGCGGTGCTGGCTGAAATGACGGCTGTGCGCCACGGGCGCGAGATCAAGAACGACCTGCACACCAAATTAAGCTCTGAAAAGAGCGCAAAATGAGCCTGATCACTGAGATGGCTCGCTCCCTGCTGCCCGGCCACGTGGTGGATATCCACGTGGGGTACTCGCGCACGGCGGTGCTGGCCGAGACGGAGCACGGCCTGATCTGCGGGCTGGCCGCCACGCTCTCCAACCCGGAGTTCGACCACCGCTGCCGCCCCTCGGTGAAGGAGGCCGGACGTTTGCTTGAAATGAGCGCGCCCGAGCTGGCCGGCCTGGCGGAATCCGACAGCCACACGGAGGTGTCGATCGGGCTGGCGGTGATCAACGCGCTGGTGCCGACGCATCCCTCCGCTGAACGCGAACTGGGCGCGGAGGAGTATCTGCGCCAACACGCACACGGCAGGAACGTGGCAATGGTTGGGCACTTCCCGTTCATTGAGCGACTGAAACCCGAATTGCAGAACCTGTGGGTGCTGGAGTTGAACCCCAAACCCGGCGACCTGCCGGCCGAGCGCGCCCCCGAGATATTGCCCCAGGCGGACGTGGTGGCCATCACCGCCACGACGCTGATCAACCACACTCTCGAAGGGCTGCTTGCCTTGTGCAGGCCTGAAAGCAGAGTGATGCTGCTGGGGCCATCCACGCCGCTCTCGCCCGTCCTGTTCGAGCACGGGGTGGATCTGCTGTGCGGGACAGTGGTGCTCAACCCCGAGGCCGTCATGCGCGGCATCGGCCAGGGCGCTTCGTCGCATCAATTGCACGAGGCGGGGTATACACGCCAGGTGACGCTGGAGAAAGACACGTGACTTAAAGACCAAGATTATATGCTTTGAACTACCGAAAATCACTCGATAAAGAAAATTCGCCACTATTGGAGGGAAAAATGAAAGCAGTCAAAGATAGAAGCGGAAAAACAGCCAACGACTTAATGATCAATTTTGTTTCAGCAGGTCTGGGTTTTGCGCTGAGCTTCTTGTATGATTTTATCTGGGGTGATTACAAAGGAAATCCCAACATTGTACTGGTTGTGATTGTATCCGTTGCACTTGGATTGACCCTGGCAGTATTGATCATGATCCGAAACCAAATGAAAGATCTCGTTTTGGGTCAAAGAAAACTACTTAGAGCTACTGAAAAATCGCATGATGATCTGATCAAGAAATTTGGGGTCAACATCAAACTGCTCACCTACGGACCCGGAAGCGACTACCAAAACACTTTTCAAATGCCCACCAAGCTTCTGCATAACGCCAAATCGATCATCGCGCTTGATTATCACGGCGAAACGGTCCGATACGACACCAAATTGGAACAGGCTTACATCGATTGGTATGAGCTGTTGAACACCGTTATCAACGAAAACCCGGAGATCGAATATCGAAGGATCCTGCAGCTAAAGAAGGGAGCTACCGATTCACTCAAGGCCGCCAACCATTTTGATCCGGTGGTGATCAAACATTACCAACAGATCATGCAGGTCAATCAAACCAACAAACACGTAAGGTTACAAACCTGTCCCATTTTTCTATCTCGAACCTGTTTTATCATCATCGATAAAAAGTATATTTTTTGGGAACTGCCCGTCATCAATAATGACTCGGATTTTCACTTTGACATGGATATGATGATCGAAGATCCCGATGGGAACATGGTGCAGGAGTTGATCGACCAGATCAACCTTCGCATTGAGCACACTGCGTCAATCGTTACCAGCATCCAATAATGCACATTTAACTACTAGTATGAATCCATATCCTCTCCTCACCGAACGTTTGATCTTGCGCGCGATCCTTCCGCAGGATCGCGAGGCGATCTATGCCATTTTTTCGAACCCGAACGTGACCCGCTTCTATGATGTGCCCACCATGAAAACGATGCGCGCGGCAGACCGGTTGATCAGTTGGTGGCAGCAACGCATCTCAAGCGGGAAGGCTTTGCGCTGGGGGATCGAGTTGAAGAACGGGGACCAACAATTGATCGGGACCTGTGGTTTCAGTGAACTGAACCTCAGCCAACGCACAGCCGAGATCGGCATTGATCTGAATGAGAAATATTGGCATCAGGGGTTTATGAAAGAGGCGTTGAAGGCCGTGATCAATTACGGGTTCAAGGAATTGTATTTGAACGAGATCCATACCTGGATCATCAAGGAAAACAGGTACTCGATCGCTGGCATCGAGTCATTGGGGTTCATCCATCTGGGCAAGGTTGGCGAGCGCTCCTGGCAGGGTAAACAACACGACCAGATCGGGTTCTCGCTCCCCTTTCAGGGGATGGACGGACGCGAGGGGTGATGGTCATGGTAGGGGCACACGACCGAGAATATTTATTTTTGGACACGAATCGTGATAGCCATGGTAGGGGCTTATTGCAATAAGCCCCCCTTGCGAAAACCACGCGTTGGGGCAGGCCAACACGACCCAAAACGGGGATTTGCGGACGCGAGGGGTGAAAGAGCAAGAGGAGCGCGCCGTGTTGAGGGATGGCCGCTTGACAATCGACTAATAATCGACTAGTATTCGACTATGTTCAAACCCAGGTATCAGATCACCGATCAACTGCTGCTGAATATCACGCGAGTCAACTCGCTGGTCAGGGATTTAAATGACCGCAGGTTTCCACGGCCGGTGCTCATGGATTTCGAGCGAAGGGCTCATGAAGTATCGGCTTACGCTTCCACCAGCATCGAGGGGAACCCGCTGCCCCTGACCGAGGTGAAGAAGGTGCTGCGTTCCAAGCCCGAAAATCTGCGCGATAGTGAGCGGGAGGTGATCAATTACAATCACGCGCTTGAGTCCTTGCAGCAGCAATTGGAATCAGGCCAGGCGGAGGTATCACTTCCCCTGATATTGCAAATCCACAGGCAAGTGATGGAAGGCTTGATGCCGGAGTATGAAACGGGTGCGCTTCGCCAAAAACCGGTGGTGGTGAATGATCCGCGCAGCGGAAAGATGGTCTATTTGCCACCGGATCATGAGCAGGTGAAGGGGTTGATGGAAGAATTGATCTCTTACGTGCAGGAGAACCGGAAAAGGATTGATCCCCTGATTCTGGCAGGGATTTTTCACAAGCAGATGGTGATCATCCACCCCTTCATGGACGGCAACGGCCGAACCACGCGCCTGGCGACCAAGGTACTGCTGGCGAAGATGGGTTTGAACACCTTCAACCTCTTCAGCTTCGAGAATTATTACAACCAGAACGTGACGCGCTATTTTGAAACGGTGGGGGAACGCGGAAATTATTACGATCTGGTGGAGCGCGTGGATTTCAGCGCCTGGCTGGAGTATTTCACGGAGGGGCTGATCGACGAGTTACTGCGGGTGCAAAAGTTGCTGCCGACCCTGGGGATCTCACCGCAAAGCCGGTTGGAAGCGCATCACTTGAAACTGCTGGAGTACCTCTCACAGCACGGGTTCATCGACGACCGCACGTACGCCACGCTGACGCAGCGCGCAAAGGCCACGCGTACGCTCGATTTTCAGAAGTTGATCGAGTTGGGGTTGATCGAACGCCGGGGACGCGGCCGGGCCACGTATTATGTGAAGCACGAGTGAGGATTTCTGGTAAGCACGGCTCACGGGGAGTCGCGATTCGTTTTCGTTTGAGAGGAATATCAAAAACAAATCGAAACGAATCAGCAGGAGTATTCAGTTGTTAAGGTTCGCGGGAATAGAATTTTTGTTCCATATTTTCATTATAAACCCGATGTCAAGCTTTAGAATGGATGCGAACCGTGCGACAATGGTTGGGTTTGGGAAAAACCACCACGAAAGGGACGAAATACACGAAAGGGAAAGATCGATTCATCACGTGATGGAGTAAAGCGGGCGCGAGGGGTGAAAGAGCAAAAGGAGCGTATGGCGTTGAGGAATGGTGGGCCGGACCCCGATGAACCTGGGGCAGGGCCCACTCACTTTTTTGTTCTTCAGTCGCTTCTGAGTATGCGAATATAGTCTATTTGGAATTTCCCGGTGGAATCAGTGGGATCCAACCTAAAGACTGTAATGGTGTCCTTCCAGGCGGGCAGATCACTCAAATCAATTTTATAAGTGTGGTATTCGCCATCATTGATCAAAGGAAATCCCATGGATGTGCTCTCATCCATGTTTGGGTTCCGGTCGGTCACGAAATAGATCTTGCCCTCAACTCCGTTCTCGGTTTTCATTCTTATTTCGACTTTCGAGAACTCTTCTGCGTTGATGCCCAGATAGGACGCTCCCATATATGGATCGAAGCCGGTCGAATAGGAGGTCAATGCGCCATCTTCGAGTGTCAATGGCCCCATATCGTAATAGGCCGCCCAGCCCTCGGTAGAATCCGAAAATTCCCATCCATAAGACTCGTGAATAAAACTGATCTGATCAATGGTGATGTTTGAAGGGGTTTTTGTATAGATGCGGATCTGATCAATCTGGCCTTTATCCCATAAGAGATTTCCTGAAAAATTGATCAAGTAGTTTTGAATTTCGTCATCCAATACAAGCACGCATGAAGATTTCATGTCATCCCAAAGATATTCTGTTTTCGTAATGAATTGAACGCAAACTTGAACGGGCGCTGAGTCTGCTTTGGCTTGTAGTTCGATAGTTGGTACTTGATTGCCATAAACCGGGAGGTTTGATGAGGAAGTTAGTATATCAGAAGTTGAAAGAAAGGTGGAAAGCATGCCATTTTCGAAGCGAACAGGTGAAGTCAAGTTTTGCCAACCTTCTGCTGAGTTCAGATCAAAAGTCCAGGTGGTGTGGGGAAAAAGGTCGTAAACGATTGCCCTGTTCTCTGCGATCTTGCCTGGGATCAAGTAGTAATGAAGATCATGCACGGTACCGGGTAAAGTGAGCAAATGAGCGTAAGGGGTCATATACCCACTTCCGGTGGGGCTTGCGTTTTGGATGAATACCATAGACCATAGCGGAGATAGTTTCGATTGGGGGGGCACCGCCAGGATCAAACCAACCCCTTGTTCGTTGCCAAAAGCGAGCCAGTTTTCTGAAGGCACAACCGGGAGGTTGGTGTCTTGACTCAGATCCTGAGTCCACAGGTCGTAGCGCTGGACCTCTTCAGCCTCAAAGGGTTTTACGCCCGAATACCCATATTCCACAGGCAACGAGGAATTAAAGTATGCGGCAGGGAATTCAGCGATGGCCAGGTCGTGTGTGTCGCTCCCAAAATGAGTTAAGCGGGTGAAAATCTCGAAGTACCCTCCCCGGTCCCAAGCCCAGGTTTCATAATAGACATCCGACTCCCCTTTTGCGCTCCCCCATTCCATCCCCAGGGCTTTTATGTAAAGGCCATCCTCCCAGGTGCGGAAATCAAGCACCCGGGCAGGCTGCCCATCAGCGGAACCGGCCTGTAGAGGATTCCAGCCCCAGGTGGTAAAGCATGAGGATGAATCACAGACATATTCATTTGAACTATCATACGGTGAAAATTGAAAATAACGGCCGTAATCAGCATCATCGATCAACTCCATGCCATTGTATTTCAAGCTACCGATGGCTCCACCCGCGCCAAGGTTGAAACCCAAAGCGATGGCATCTGTGTCGCCGAGGTAGTAATAACCGTCGGGGATCGTCTGCGTGGCGCCCATGGGTGAGAGCGTGGCCGTCGGGGTTAAGGTCGGCAGGCTGGTGGCCGTGGGCTGCCTGGTGGAGGAGTGTTGGATGGCAGGGGTTGGAGAAAGGATATTCTCTGCAACCCGATCTGTCGGTTTGGCAACCAGTGAGCAGCCAGAAGTGAAAATCAAGAAAAGAACAGCGCAGCAACGGAGAATGACGGATCTTTTCACCAAAACCTCCCCAATGCAAACATGTCGTAGGTTGATTATATATCAGG
>CAZRHZ010000147.1:0-6206 GCA_964599995.1 uncultured Anaerolinea sp.
ACAGCCGGCTTTACCCCGGAGCAAAAACAAGAATGGAAGAAGCAGCAGAAGCTAAGGAAAGACCAGCAAAAAAAGATCAATAAATGCGTGAAAATTGCCAATGTTAAACTTCCCAGTTTATTCTCAAAATCAGATGGTGGCTCCATCGATTTTGAATTTGAGAACATGCTTTTTGCAATGGAATTTGCGACATTGAACCTTGGCCAGTTGACCAATAAGTGATCAAAAAACACTTCATTTCTCGACCAAGTCATATAAGGTTTATCAAACCTACTGCACCCTTGCCAAAATGGCTATGTTATAATTATTTTTATGGATGAGAATAATACTCCCTTACTGGAAGAATCGGTTGAGAAACCCGAACAAGAACCGTCTCAACCTTCTTCGGGCAAGCTTTGGCTTGTGATCCTTTTAGCGGTCCTGATCCTGGGATTGATCGTCACCGCCATTGTCTTTCTGTCCAAAGCAAGCCTTGAAGCAACTTCTCACATACGGGATATTTTCATCATCTTCATGGCGTTTGAATCCATTGTCATCGGCGTCGCGTTGGTGGTTCTGGTGGTTCAGATCTCCACCCTGATCAACCTGCTTCAAAACGAAGTCAAACCCATCCTGAAATCCACCAAAGAAACCGTGGATACGCTCAAGGGGACGTCTGAGTTCCTGAGCTCGAATCTGGTCGAACCGGTGATCAAGATGAACGGCTATCTCGCCGGGTTGAAACAGCTTCTGGATATTTTCAAAATAACCAAGAAATAGCGTTTCTCATTCAATGTAAAGGAGAATAATCATGTCAGAAAAAGATAATTTTGGCTCATTCCTGGTCGGCGTGCTGGTTGGAGGGATTGCCGGGGCAGTCGTGGCTTTACTCTATGCTCCCGCTTCCGGTGAAGAGACTCGAACCGTCATCAAAGACAAAACCATCGAACTCAAAGACAAAACCGTTGAGACTTTCGATGAAACCTACAAGAAAGCGGAAGCTGCCGCCAACGACGCCATCGCCAAAGCCCAGGACCTGTTGAAACGCGCCCAGGTTAAGGCAGAAGAAGTCGTGAAAAAAGACCAGGTTTTACTCGAACCGGCCAAAGCACCAGAGAAACCCAAGAAAGCCGCGTAGGTCAAATCACGTAACTAATCCCCTCGATCAATCGAGGGGTATTTTTTATATTGTTAAATACCATATGAAGGGCATCTATTAGATCGCTCGCCAGCAGACAGTATCCGTTTCTTTGCCATATTAATATCTCCGCAGCAGCTTGAGCATGCATCCACACTCCTATTACTGCAGCTTCAAATGAGTTGGTTCCCTGTGCCATCAATCCTGCGATCATACCTGCCAGCACGTCACCCGTGCCTGCTTTAGCTAATACGGAATTGGCAAATGGTTGGATTGCAATTTTTCCTTCTGGTGATGCCACAATGGATAAAGCACCTTTTAGTACCACAACCTGCTGCCAAAGCACCGCGTACTTTCGTGCAATTTCCATGCGATTGTTTTGGATCTCCTCCACGGATAACCCTGTCAAGGCTGCCATCTCCCCTGGATGAGGCGTCAATACCACTTTTGTATGAAGTTGTTCGTGCCAGTTGGTTGTTTTGGCGAGTAACCTGAGTGCGTCTGCATCAATTACCATGGGAGGATAAGGTTGTTTTTCATGACTGGTTGCCTTTTTACTGACTCCAGGCACAAAACCAACTCCCGCTGGCAACGTTTTCTTATCCGATTCGAAGAGTACTTTTTGAATGAACCGTTGCGTGGTCTCCTCTCTACCAATCCCAGGACCCAACAGCAAACACTGAGCAGAGGTAAACCTTTTTATCAGGGTGGCCGCCGCATTTTCCGAGATGACACCGTCCTGGTCTTCAAGCAAGGTAAAAATGCTTTCAAGATTGTTTGCTACGCTCGCTTCATAAATACGTTCCGGAATGGCGCATTCCACCAAACCTGCACCCATTCGATACGCGCTTTTTGCGGCTAGCATCGGTGCCCCCGGGTAATTGACACAACCACCGCACACAATAAGCTGACCAAATGAACCCTTGTGCGAATTTACTGTACGTATGGGCAGGCTACCGGTCACCATATCTCGATCGATGACCCTATCTCCCTCATCAAAAATCTTGAGGTATTTTTCAGGGATTCCCAACTCAACGGCTTCAATTTCCCCACAATACTCAAATGCCGGGAATTGCATCATACCGACTTTAACTGCTTCCATGCAGACAGTCAGGTTCGCTTCCAACGTTTCAACACATACCTCACCGGTCGTGCAATCGACTCCTGATGGACAGTCCACTGCAACTATTTTCTTACCGTCACAGTGTTTGCCAACCTTGTTCAGGATTTCCGTATAAGGTGGTCTCATTGGCCCCTTAAACCCGGTTCCAAAAAGGCCGTCTAGGATCACGAAGGCCAGTGAGACTTCATTTTCCAGAACCTTGATACCGTCTTTTTCCAGATAATAAAGAATTCCACCTGCGGTTTGAAACTCCTTTACCAAAGTGGATTGTGATTCTTCCGATTTCAACAAGAAAGCCGCACAGATCCAGCCGGATTTCTGTAATTCCGTTAATGCCACCAGCGTATCGCCGCCGTTGTTGCCACCCCCCACCAACCCGAGAACGTGGTTTTCAAAGTCCGAGTGGAAATAATAGTAATGAACTATTTTCGCCAATCCGGTCCCGGCTTTTTGCATCATTTTTGCGTAAGAGTAGCCGACCGCATCGGCCGCCGCTTCAAGTTCTTTCATTTTTTCGACTGTGATCAGTTTCATGGCGTTCCTCCGTGTTCGTATTGATTATACAACCCGAGCTGCAGTGAAACCGGTAAAAAGGCATTACGGTATAATTATCCAATGAAAAAATTCCTTTACATAATCGTCTTCGTTTCGGGACTTGTTTCATTGGGGGTGGAGTTCGCGGCCTCCCGGCTGCTCGGCAACTATTTTGGAACGAGCAATCTGGTCTGGGCAAGCATTGTTGGCTTGATCCTGATTTACCTGACTGCCGGTTACTTCATTGGCGGCGCATGGGCAGATCGTTCTCCAAAGCACGAAACCCTTTATGCCATCCTGGCCTGGGCCTCATTAACCGTGGGATTGATCCCGATCGCTTCACGCCCCATCCTGCGCCTGGCAAGCAACGCCTTCGACCAGCTTCAACTTGGCGTGCTGGTAGGCTCGTTTACCGTGGTCATGGTGCTGTTTATCATCCCGGTCACCTTGATCGGAACGGCATCCCCCTTCGCGGTGCGGCTCGCGATCTCAGATACCCAGCAGGCTGGCAAAATCTCAGGCCGCATTTACGCTATTTCGACCCTTGGATCATTCCTGGGCACCTTTATACCCACCCTGCTGCTCATCCCCACCGTTGGCACCTATCGCACCTTTCTCATTCTCGCAAGCTTGCTAATGGCTGTCAGCCTGCTCGGTTTGTATTTGGCTGGTGGGCTGAAAAAACTCATTCGGTACGCCTGGATGCCGCTGGTGATCATCGCGCTTTTCATCTGGGGTGTTCCTGGAACAGACAAGAATACAACCGGTTTGATCTATGAAACCGAATCCAGCTACAATTACATCCAAGTTCTCGAATTTGATGATACTTACTATCTGCGTTTGAACGAAGGCCAGGGAGTGCATTCAGAATACAAGGAAGGCGTTTTGAACTTCAACGGACCATGGGAGCAGGTGATCGCTGCTCCCTTTTTTAATGCCTCGCCCGTTGACCCACAAAAGGTAACGGATATTGCCATCGTGGGTCTGGCAGCAGGCACCACTGCACGCGAGGCCGCTGCGGTCTTCCCGAATGCCGAGATCGACGGGATCGAGATCGATCCCAAGATCGTGGAAGTGGGCAGGCAGTATTTTGATGTGAACGATCCCAACCTGAATGTCATCATTCAGGACGGCCGATGGGCACTTGAAAAAAGCACCAAAAAATATGACATCATCAGCGTGGATGCCTACCGCCCCCCTTACATTCCCTGGCACATGACGACGAGGGAATTTTTCTTGATCGTGAAGGATCACCTGAAAGAAGACGGCGTGCTGGTGATCAATGTCGGCCGCGGAGGGGATGACCGCCGCTTGATCGACAGCCTGTATTCAACGATCCATTCGGTCTTTCCAACCTTGTATGTAACGGACCTGTCGGCTTCTTTCAATTCGATCCTTTTCGCCACCAACAGCGATACTACATTGGAAAATTTCCTCGACAACTACGTCCAGCTTTATAACAACCCTGAAACACCCCCATTATTGCTGGAGGTCATGGCAGCCACGTATGACGGTCTGCAGGAACCCCCGGCGGTGGAATCAATGGTTTTCACTGATGACCTCGCCCCCATCGAGCAGCTCACCAATTCCATCGTGATGAATTTCATTTTTTCTGGAGAAGTGGAGTCGCTTCAATGAAGAAAAATATCCGCATCTTTTCTGTGTTGATCACCATCGCGGTTCCTTTCATGTTACTCATGTTGTCCATTCTCGCATTGCTCAATCCGTTTTTCCTCGATTACGAATACAACCTGCCCAATTTTCCTGCCGACGAGTTTGGCTTCAGCAAAGCGGACCGCTTACATTGGGGGAAATTATCGCTACAATACCTGACCAACAACTCGGGACCGGAGTTTCTCGCCGATCTGAAATTCGATGACGGGCAGGCGATCTATAATGATCGCGAATTAAGCCACATGCTGGATGTCAAGAATCTCATCCAGTTAATGTTCAAGATCATGATCCCGCTGGCGTTTTTTATGGTGATTGCCTGGCTATTAGCCTGGCGGATGAAGTGGCTGCCGCAGTTCTGGAAGGCCGTGTCAACGGGCGGATGGGTCACGCTCGGCTTTATTGCCCTGGTACTGCTGGGTGTGCTGCTTGATTTTAATGCCCTGTTTGCCGGATTCCATAAGATCTTCTTTACCGGCGATACCTGGCTTTTCTACACCGATGATACGCTGATCCGTTTATTCCCTGAGAAGTTGTGGGTGGACGCCTTTACCTTCATGGGCATTTTAACCCTGGCGGGGGGCGTTATTTGTACCTTTCTGGGAGCACGATTGGCCCACAAAGGAAAATAAAAAGACAAGACAACCATCTCTTTCTTTTTTCCTAATTTGTACGTGTTATCAGATCTATTGACTTTTTGTATCTTGTAGGATACAATATGATCGAGATTCGAGAAACAGAAGTCTATAAAAAATGGTTTACTACAATTAAAGACAAGAAGACCAAAGCGATTATTGATGTGCGCATCAAAAGAGTCTCACTTGGGAACTTTGGTGACGTTGAACCGATTGGCAAGGGTGTTTCTGAACTCAAAATCGATTATGGAGCCGGATTTCGAATTTATTTCTTAAATCAGGGCAACATCATCGTGATCCTACTATGTGGTGGAGATAAATCCACACAAGCAAAAGACATACAAAAGGCACATGCCCTTGCCCAACAGATTACGGAGCAATAAGTGAAAAAAAAGACGATTACCACCACATTATGGGATGCTTCTGAGCACCTCGAAACCCCAGAAGATATGGCAGCTTACCTTGAAACCGCGCTTGAAGAAGGTGACCCTGCCCTCATTTCAGCAGTGCTTGGAGATATTGCCAGAGCCAAAGGGATGGCTGAAATTGCAGAAAAAACTGGTTTAGGTCGCACCAGCCTCTATAAAGCCTTGTCTCCTGACGGACATCCTGAATTTGCCACTATTTTAAAGGTCGTTGATGCCCTGGGGCTGCAATTGCAAGCCACTCCGGCTAAATCGTAATTGCTGAAAACAATAAGGATTTCAAAAAAAAGACAGACACCCAACCAATGAAGTGCCTGTCTTTTTACTAATTTTTTTTTGCCAACAAGCAACACTCAAATGCTGCGGGGTTTATTTCGCTTTTGCCTGGTTGGCAACTGCTTCGGCTTTCTTCTTGGCCTCTTCAGGGTCACCCAGGTAGTAATGCTTGATGGGTTTCAGGTCTTTGTCCAGCTCATACACCAGGGGGATACCGGTCGGGATGTTCAATTCCACGATCTCGTTTTCGGGAATATGATCAAGATACATCACCAGGGCGCGCAGGCTGTTGCCATGCGCGGCAATGATGATCTGCTTGCCGGCTTTAATGGAAGGCACAACCGTCTCATGCCAGAATGGCAGAAAACGCGCCACGGTATCTTTGAGGCATTCGGTGAGCGGAAGTTCCTGCTTTGAGAGATCGG
>CAZRHZ010000148.1:0-2116 GCA_964599995.1 uncultured Anaerolinea sp.
GCTTTCAGCGGCCTGACAGTATCCAGATAGACCTGGGCTTTGCGGCGCAATGCCTGGCTTCGGCCGTACATGTCGTTCATGCCCAGATAGATGTTCTCGGCTTTGTTGTAATAGACAATGGCGTCTTCAAATTTCGATCTTAATCGAAGTACATCGCCCATGAGAAGATTGATGGCGGGGTGGAGCTGCAGGTGTTTTTCATCCAGTTGCTCGACCCATTTTTTGATCGTCCGCAAGCGGCCCATTTCAAGCATTTTCGGGCCTACCATGTCGATGATGTTGGCGGCTTCACCCAGGTCGCCATAACTGAAATAATGGAACACCGCTTCTTCATAGTTCTTGATCCCGTAATAATATAAGGCGGCCTTTTTATGCAGGTCAGGAATGCCAAGAGGTGATTTGACGGAATGTTTGAGCAAAAAATCCTGGAACAGGCGTTGATAGCGAAAGCTGTGATTGTCTGTGGTGAATATGAAAAGAGCTTTATCGAGCAATTGCTGCAGGATCTCTTGGCTGTTGGTGATATTGAGCAAATGGTTGCAGCTGTTCACATCCATCTGGCGCAGCACGGCGCTCGAGAGCAGAAATTGTTGCACCGATTCGGGTTGCTGCATGAGCACTTCCTGGGCGAGGAAGTTGAACACTTCAGAAAGAACCGAGGGTAATTCAGCCAGAATGGCATCCAGATTTTTCATGCGGCTGGTTTGCAACCTCTGCCAGATCATTTGCAGGGCGATGATCCAACCATCTGTGTATGCGTAGAGTGTTTGAGCCTGTTCTTCAGTAATCGGGAACTGGTAATGGTTCGAGAAGAGTTCGAGGATCTCAGATTCAGCAAAGGCGAGATCGTTCTGATCGATCACCAAAATGTCGCCTTTCACCCTCCAGCGGATGAAGGCAGGCGTCTCTGGAATCTGGCGGCAGGCGAAAGCGACTCTTAATCGTGGAGGCCGTTGTTCGATGATTTGTTCCACCCAGGCATTGATCTCTTTAACGTCGCTGACCAGATGATAATCATCCAGGATTAAAACCGCGTCTTCTTCCAGTTCAGTGATCAGTTGATTCAAGAAAAGGTTGAGGATATTGGAACTGGCCAACAGGTTCTCTTTGTCCACACGCTCGAACAATGCAGTCGAAGTGGGCAGCACAGAAGAGATCAAATGCGCCAGAAAAAGGGTTGGGTCGCGATCAGGCTCGGTGATGTTATACCAATAAACATGAGAGAACGACTTCCCCAGTTCCATGAGAGTGGTCGTCTTTCCAAATCCTGCACCGGCATGGATGATCGTCAATGGGAACTTCACAGCCTGATCCAGTTTGTTTTGCAGGAGCTGCCGGTGGAGAATTGCTTTTTGCTGTTTGGGAGGAATGATCTTGCTGCGCACGATCATTTCTGAAATGGACATATCTCAATTTTAACTCAATCTACGGTCAGACTGTAGTTTTTTCATAATTGCGATCTATCATTCTGGCAATAAAAAAGCCGGGGCATCTTTTTGTGCCCCGGCTGTGCATCGAGAGACTTTATTGCAGCGTTACGACCACCGGATCGTGATCAGACTTATGCAGGGCGGAGGTGTCTTCTGATAATTGAAGCGGGTAATCCGCGTTGACATGCAAGACGTCCACCCGGGCGAGTTTATCCTGGAATTCCTGGTTGATCAGGATGTGGTCAAGCGTTTGAGCGACACCCTGATAAATGTAGGTGTAGCGTTCCTCAGGTGCAAGACCGTCAAAAACGTGCACCATGTTGGCTTCCCTCAGTGTTTGGATGGGAAGGGAGTTGAAATAAGAGTTGAGGTCACCCAATACGAAGATCATTGCATCGGGATTCTCTGCGCGGATCTGTTCGACCAGGCCGGCATTCCAGGCAGCCTGCGCGGTGCGGCGTGGTTCGGTGGATTCTTCCCCTCCACTCATTGCCAGGAAGTGATTGTTGAGGAAGAAGATTGTCTGGGTTTTCCCGCTCAATTCAACTTCGATCTCCAATTGTAAGGGCGGGCGCGAGGTCAGTCCGTTGGGTGCAGGGAACTGCTGAACGTCCACGATCTCGGTGTCACCGCGCACCAGGTAGCCCACGTCGATACCGCGGCTGTCGGTGCCTTCGATCAGCACA
>CAZRHZ010000148.1:2126-4513 GCA_964599995.1 uncultured Anaerolinea sp.
GCAGGCTTCTCCCCTGCGCCTGCTGCTGCACCAGTTCACCAGCCCCCTGGTGCTGGTGCTGATCGCTGCCGCGGTGATCTCCGCCGTCGTCCATGACCCGACCGACAGCCTGGTAATCGGCGTCAGCCAATTGAGGCATGGCTGCGATGTCGTCAAGCACACCCACATTTTCGATCTCCTGTAATGCGATGACATGGGGAGAACCCGCCAGCAGGATGGTATTGGCGATCTTCTCAAGTGAAACCTGGTATTCAGCCACTGTTGGTAGAGCGGGGCTGCTCGGATGAGGTTCAAGAAAATCGAACAAGTTCAGGGTATTCCAGCTCATGACACGAATTTGGCCGTCTTCGATGGCGGGAATCTGTGGCAATGTTGCATTCTGCGATTCCAAGCGAGGGGCAATGAGCGGTTCCACTTTGAAGTACCCGTAATTAAAGGCCAGAGGGCCTTGAGTTCCATAAAACAGATCACCAGTTGCGGCGGCGTAAAGCATGCTGGATTGGTCGGTGTGTGTGTCGAAAGAGCCGTCGTCCACACGGATGGCCATGCCGTTCTCTTCTCCCTGCATCAAATGCTCATTTTCATAATCAGGCAGAAGCAGCGCGGTTTCACCGTAAGCGTTGGTGGCTGATACCGCCCTGGAACCATCCTGCACTTTGACCAGCATCCCTTCCAGCGCTTCGTAATAGGCAAAACTTTCAGATGCGCTGATGGGCGGGTCGAGGCTGATGAATTCGGGCATCTTCATCCCGGATTGGAGGATCTCGGATTCTTCGAGGTAAAGCTGGGTTTCGTTGTGAGATTCGTGAACTGTTCCAGACACCATCACCAAATCACCTGGTGATACGCTGATGTTCTTGGTTTGGGTGTAAACGAACAGCCCTTGCGAGGTGCGCGCGTCTTCGTCCGCTTCTCCCTGGATCCAGAATCCTTGCATGTCAGGGAAGACGCCGGTAACCATGCCGGAGGTTTTCACCTGCTGCAAGAGGTAGGGGGAGCGGGTGGAAGGACCCTGGATGGCCCATACAGGCACGGATTCACCCGGGAAGCTGTATTGCGTTTCGCCCGCGATCTGAGTGGGTTCACTGCCATAGGATAAAAAGTAATCTTCGAGTACCAGGGATTCGGCAGCACTGGAAACTCTGCCGGTTAGAGAAACTTTAGCTTCAGATCCTTTGCCGGGCAGATCGGCGAGGTTCCAGATGATTTGTCCGTTCTCATTTTGTGCGCCATCCGAAATGGAGGAAACCGTAAAGCCAGCCGGGACAGTGAGTGAAACGCTCACATGGTCGATGGAATCTTCCAGATGATTGCTGACCACGATCTGCATGGTGAGGTCCTGAGCCGGATCATAATTCACTGGCATGCTGGCTTGCAGGGTTACAGTGGGTGATTGAACCTCCGCCAGGTCGGTCTGCACGCGCGGATAGATCAGCAGGTCGTCATCCACCTTCTCAACTATACCAGTCAACTGATAGTATTGACCCGCCTCGATGGATTCTACGTTGATCTCGGTCAGTTTATCAATGTAGGCACCGATGGCGGTGTCGTTCTCGAATAAATCCATCTCATAGCTGTAAGAGAATTCTTCTACACGGGTCACTTCACCGCTGAGCGTCACCAATTTGCCGGCGAATTCCTCCGGGTTCTGCATGATCTCGCTGATCGATGTTGAACGCGGTTCAAACGAGATGGTCTGGTCGGGGGATTTCAATATTTCGATGGCATCAGTGGATGGCACCAGTTCCACCGCACCCCGATAGAGTTGTGGGATACCTTCGACGCGCACATAGGCGTTTTGCGGGATCTCCACCTTGCCATTCCCACCGGGGACGTACACCTGCACACCCCCGGTCTCATCTTCTACATAGAATTTCACCCCGGAGGAACCGGCGTAAAATCCGCCGGTGTACATGGTGGCCGTGCCTTCAATGGTGACCGTCTCGTTGTTCAACAAGGTGCGCGCGATGTTGATTGGAACCGCGCCTCCTTGCAGGGAGGTGGTGAGAACCCGTCCAAAAACGGGCGAATTTCCTTCCGCTTCAGCGTAGAGGCCTTGAACAGTGATGGTTGCATATTTCCATGGAGCGGAGAAGACGATGGTTAAGGAAGTCTCTGAACCTGCGGTCAAGTCGCCAAGCGTGAATTTCATCCAGTCTTCTTCAGTAACCATCTCGATGGTACTGGATTGGAATGTCAGATCAGCCGGGGTGGGGAAGAACACCGTGACATTTCTCATTTTTTCTGCGGTGGTGTTGGCGACTGTGATGTTGTATCCCAATGTGCTGCCGGGAGCGGTCTCATAGGGTGCTTCCAGTGTCAGGGCAAGACCACTTGTGAGGGGTGGTGTGGCCGGGCTGGCGCTGTTCAAGGGATCTGGTGTAGTG
>CAZRHZ010000148.1:4613-6204 GCA_964599995.1 uncultured Anaerolinea sp.
CGTCAACTTCAAAATCGGTTTGCTGCCCTTCGCGGACCAGCAGGTAATGTCCGTGAGGGGGAACCAGGGCGGTGGTCTGCCACGAATAGAGCAACACGTCGGGCTGACTTGAATTGAGTTGGTACCAGAGCGAAGTTCCCTGCAGATCCAATATGTTTTCAGTCGGATTGAACAGTTCGATGTAATCGTAGTTGTTGTTGCCGGTGAGCCCGGTCATGATCTCACTGATCACCAGATGGTCCGTTCCGGATGGAGGGGTCAGGGTGTTTTTTGGCGCGCATCCAAAGATGAAGACGAGCACAAGCAGCGCTGACAGGATTCTTCGCAGAATTTTCATGACATTCCTTTCGAGTTTCAGTTTACAAAAAAGCAGCCAGGTAGGGCACGACCATTTCTTCGGAGGACAGACCTCCATGACGCCCGATTAGGGGATTGGGTTCATCGGCCCACCAAAGATAACTGTTGCCTTTGGCGAGCAAGGTAATGTCGCCGACGCGGTCGTTCAGTTCTGGCATTGGAAGACCTGGGCCAAACAAACCTGAAGAGATCAGGTCTTTCGATTCCACGACGACGAATTGGTCAGGCCAAACTGAGGAGATGTAATCACGCAAGGCTTTTTCTTTTCCAGGTTTCGGGTGTAAATAGGTGAAACGGCTTTCACCGGTAGGTTTGATATGCAGGCAGTTCAAAAAATCAGGGTGGTTGACGGTGTCGTAAATGGGATAACGCGTGGTTTGTTTTTGGCCGTGATCAGCCGTGAGGAGCAGCAGCGTACCTTTGCGCTGTTCGGGGGTCAGGCGGTTTATCAGGTTTTCTTCCAGGGCGGCCGAGAAATTGCGCACGAAGAGTTCAGAGCGTTCATCATCCGGACCGTAGATATGGCTGAGATGGTCGTAGGCTCCCCAGTAGGTCCAGAAGTATTGCTTTTCGTCGGGATTTCTTTCCATGACCTGGCGCAGATTCACCCAGCACTCGGCGTCTGTCCCATACGGGCACAGGGTTGCGCCGCTCGAGAATGTCCTCGACAGCCCGGAATTGGAGATGGAGTAATGTTGAAAGGAATAGGTCGAGACCCCGTATTGTCTCAGATGGTTGGCAAGTTTGGGGACTTTCAAAACCGTGTCGGCGTCGAATCCAGCGTCAGCGATATCGGCATCACTGTGTTTAAAGCTCATGGGAGACTGCGCGATGATATTGGTCACGAGGCCGTATTCCTTTAGCCAAAGTTCGTAACCGGCCACACCGTGTTCGACTGTGGAATGACCCGTCCAAAAAGTGGTCATGGCAGTCGAGGTGGTACTGGGCGAGATGGAGGTGATCGGCGACAGACGACCCGACTTAAGCAGACGATCCCAGAGGGGCAGTTTACCCTGCTCGATCCAGGCTGCAAGTCGGTGTAAAGCAAGCGCGTCCATCAAAATCAGAATGACCCGCTTGACTTCGGATTGCCCATTCAGGCTGACTTCCTGGCGCAGTGGCGCGTTGTGAATTGGCGGCACTCCCAAATATTGGCAGACGGTCGAGGGCACGTTTAATATGGATTGGTCTTTGTAGGCGGGCACGACAAAATCGGAAGGCAGGTTTAATCCCG
>CAZRHZ010000149.1:0-6149 GCA_964599995.1 uncultured Anaerolinea sp.
CTCGAAAATCCCCATAATAGATATCGAGGTTTTCAGTTTCGATTGCCCATTGCTTAATGGTTTTATTTTGCATGATGTGCTAACCTATCTGTTTTTCTGTACATTGTTGCGCCATAGGATGGCGACTGCGTTTATAGATAATAGCATGACCAACAAGACCAGGATTGCCGCTGCAGCGATGTTTCGAAATTCTGTTTGCGGTCTGGTAGTCCAATTATAAATTTGAATTGGAATTGCGGTGAAATTTGAGAACAATCCAGTTGGATCTTTGGTGATATAGGTGGCAGCACCAATGATGATCAGTGGAGCTGTTTCTCCAAGTGCGCGGGCTATTGCCAGGATGGTACCCGTTAGTATCCCTGGCAATGCGGAGGGCAGCACGTGATGCCATATGGTTTGCCATTTTGTGGCACCCAATCCGTAGCTGGCGAGCCTTATTGAATTTGGCACAGCCCGTATCGCTTCCTGGGCATTTGTGATTAAGATCGGTAGGACCAAAAGTGCCATGGTCAGCCCTGCGGAGAAGATTGTGCGCCCATTTGTCCCTTCGACGCCGAATAATTCCCCGCTGGTAATGGGGTTTAACGCTCTGACAAAGATCGCCAGACCCAGGATGCCGTAGATGATCGAGGGAACACCTGCCAGGTTATCGATGTTGGTTTGAATAATCCTACTGATTCGAGTTCTTTGGGTGGCGTATTCCTCAAGATAGATTGCTGCGCTCACACCCAGCGGAAATGCGATAGCTAATGTGATCGAGATCAAAAAAAGGGAACCTAGAAGAGCCGTTCTAACCCCCGCTTGTTCAGGGATGTTCGACATGCTTTGACTGATGAACTTAAAATTCAACCAGGAACGGAATTCGATACTTGCATTCGGATATTCAGCCTGCACTTTTGTTCGAAATACGTCAGGTGTGAGAAGGGATCTTAACAACGGGTAACTGTCAACAATTTGAACCTCAAAAACCTCGTTTTCCACTAGCGTTCTCAAATCGTCAAGGGATCTTTCCAGCAAGGGCATTTCCCTGTCAAGTGTTTTTACCCTGTTTTTTGTTAGGTGGGTTTCGATTAGCGTGATCAGTTCATGTTGTGCGAGTGAATTGATCGGCTTGGAGATCATAGTGGAGCGATCATTCGTATCTTGAATTGCGACCAGTCCCATGGCTTGATTCATGACCGACAGGATCAGGATGGTTAATGCGATGATACCGACGATCGTTGAAAACAGGAAAATTGCTTTCCAAAAACTGGCTTTGATTTTTCGTTTCTCTAGATTGGAATCCTTGTGAAAAGAAAATGCACTCCGTGTACCACCAAAGGGATTCATTCGTACACCTCATGATACTTTCTGGAAATTCTTCTGCTGATCATGTTAAGCAGGAGTGTGATCAGAAAGAGCAGCAGGCCGATCGCAAAAATGCTGTTGTAATCGGGAGTATCGTATCCCAGGTCACCGCCGCTGATGCGGGCGATGTATCCCGTCATTGTTTCTGCGGCGTTCAAAGGGTTAAAGGTGAAATTTGGCCCTGATCCTGCTGCGATTGCCACGATCATCGTTTCACCAACTGCTCTCGAAATGCCCAGGATCACCGCGGCGATAATTCCTGAGAGCGCTGCGGGTAGAACGATCTGAAGCGAGGTTTCAAACCGGGTGGCTCCGAGTCCGAAAGCTGCGTCACGCAGTGAGCGGGGTACCGCATGCAGGGCGTCTTCGCTCATCGAACTGATCAAAGGGAGGATCATGATACCCATGACCAACCCGGCCGAGAGCATGTTATAGATTTCAACGTTGTTCTCGCCGAAGAGTCCTCGCAGAAGGGGCGTCATGAAAGTTAGGGCAAAATATCCATACACCACCGTGGGGATGCCAGCCAGGATTTCAAGAACGGGTTTAAGCAGCTTGCGTGTGCGATCTGGTGCGTATTCGCTCAAAAAAATCGCCGCTCCTAATCCCAGGGGAATTGCGACCAGCATTGCCACCAGGCTGGTGATGAAGGTGGAAGTCACCAACGGCAACACACCATATTCCCCAATGGAGGGCTGCCAGGTGGTGCCGGTTAAAAACTCAATTAATTTAACATCGGGAAGTCGGAAGAACAACAAAGACTCTTTTCCAAGTTCGTAAACAATCCCAATGGTGATGAAGATGGAAAAAATACCCGCGAAAGTCAGAAAACCCTTAATCACGGATTCAGACCAGCGTTTCTTTTTCGCAAAAAGATGGGTAGAGACAGGTTCGGCTGACATATTGGTCATTGATGTGCTTTTCACTCTACTTTCCAACCAGGGCGGATCGCCTGGGGGGGTATTGGTTAAGGTGTTGGCCATTTTTGTTTTCTTTACTCATTTTTCTGGTGATGGAGAAGTGGCTGAGGTTTTCTCAGCCACTTCTCTCTGCGATAGGAGGTTTTTTATTCTAGAATTTCTGCCAATTTCATCTGGGCTTCTGTGAGGGCTTCCTCGCTGGCGGGGAAGTAACCCACCTCACCGATAACTTCATTGACTCGCGTCAGATAGAAGGTGATGAACGCGCCGACCTGGGGTTTCGATTTGATGATCTCGGCGTCTGAGTAGATGTATAAGGGGCGTGAGAGTTTGTAGCTGCCGTCTTCTGCGGTCTCAAAGGAAGGGGCGATCGCTTCCACAGAGATGGCGTTGAGCTTGTCAGCCTGGTCGTTGTAGTAGGCATATCCGAAGTAGCCGATGGCGTAGCGGCTGCCTTCCACACCTTGGACGAGGGTATTGTCATCTTCACTGGTCTGCAGGTTCGTGGCTGCCAGAACCAGGGCTTTTGCTTCATCAAGCTTCTCAATCCCTTGCGGCTTTTGGACGACTTCTTCGGTGAAAAAGTCGAACGTTCCACTGTCGGTGCCTGGTGTGTAGCGCAAGATGTCTTCAGCAGGCCATTCGGGATTCACATCAGACCATTTCTGCGCAGTGGTGAAGATGAGGGCTAATTCATCCATGGTCACGTTGGTGAGGAAAGTATTATCTTTGCTGACCACGATGGCAATGGCGTCTGTCCCGACTCTGAATTCAACCGGGGTGCGGGCAGGGGTGAGGGCAGCGCAGGCTTCCACTTCAGCATCCTTGATGGCACGGCTGGCGTTGGCAATATCGATCTCACCAGTTTTACAGAAGCGCTCAAAACCGGCACCTGAACCAATGGAGGATAAGGTGTGCTGACCGGTGTATCCTTCTTCTTCGAAAAGTTTTTCAATGGCTTCACTCAAAGGATAAACTGTTGAGCTGCCAGCTGAAATGATGTCGCCAGTGACGGTCGAGGGGTCAACTTCCGGCAGGATTCTTGTTTCAGTGGGTTCTGTAGTGGGAGCTTCGGTCGCGGTCGCCGGGGTGTTTGCCGGTTCAACCGGGGCTTCTGTAGCGGCTGGGGCGGAAGGCGAACAGGCCGATAAAATTAAGGCGGCCGTTAAAACGAGACTGACGACGAACAACATTGATTTTCGATTCATTTTTCTTCTCCTTGTTTTTAGATATTCTCAGAATACCCACGCAAGGTTAAGGAGGGAAAAACGAATTGTTAACGGTTGGTTAACGTTTTAAGACTCTTCCGATAAGGGAATTGAGAAAGAAAAGATACTGCCGAGACCTTGTTTGCTCTCGACCCAGATTTTCCCGCCGTGCGCTTCAATGATGTGTTTTGATATGGAAAGACCTAATCCGGTCCCACCACTAGAACGCGAACGGTCGGATTTGTAGAATCGTTCGAAGATTCGGTCTAAGTCTTTTGGGGAGATGCCAACCCCTGTATCGACGATGTGAAAGATAATTTGGTGATCCTCTTTAATCGCGCTTATTGTGATCTTTCCACCAGGCGGGGTGAACTTGATCGAATTATGAATAATATTGATAAAAACCTGTTGAATACGTGGCAAATCTACATACAGAGCCGGCAGTGCATCCTCCATGGTTGCAATGATTGAAATCCCCGATCTTTCGGCCTGTAGTTGCATTCTCTCTATCGGTTTGCGAATGATCTCGTCAACGGGATAATCCTTCTTTTCAATGGGTACGCGTCCCGATTCAATTTTGGAGAGTTCCAGCAGTTCTTGCACAATTTGCGTCATGTTGTCGATCTCATCATCCATCTGGTTAAGAAAGCGTTGAGCGTCTGCCGGATTCTTGGCTGCTCCGTTTTGCAGGGTTTCTGTTAACACTTTGAGTGTCGTTAGTGGAGTGCGTAGTTCGTGCGAAATATTGCTCACAAAATCCTTACGCACGTTCTCAAGTTTGCGTATTGTGCTCAGATCTTGGAACAGCAGCAAAACCTCACCTGGCAGCAGCGGACCAAGCAGTGAAGCGATTACCTGAATCGTATCTCTGTCGAATGAAGTTTGGATGGTGGTTGATTGGGTTTTTCCGGTGCTGAGGGTTTGTTTCCAAAGGTCGACAATTTGATGCTGTCTGACCACTTCGATCAGTGAATCACCTTCAACAGTCTCAACATTCGTGCTAAAAATTCGTTGGGCTGCGGGATTGATTAGGGTGACTTTTCCATCCGCGTCTGCCAAAACCACGCCATCCGTCATGTTAAACAAGATCGCGGTCAACTTGGTGTGTTCATTTTCCATATTTTGAATTTGCAGTTTGATCTTTTCAACCTGTGTGTTGTGCGCTGCAACCACCAATCCGATCTCATCTTTACGTTCTATCCCTTCAATGACTTCAAGCTTTCCTTTTGAAGAGGTATAGATCTGTTCGCTGATCTTCCTTAATGGATTGAAGCGTTTGTTTGATTGCAGCAGCATAAAAATGAGCGAGAATGCCAAACAAATGGCTGCTACGCTCAACAATAGGGAACGAAATTTTAATAAAATGTTTTCAAATTCAGCCAGCGATTTTGCCAGCCTGACCACACCAACGATTCTTCCTTCCTGATAAATCGGTACCGCCACATAGACATATTTCTGATGCAGAGTGGTGCTCAGCCGAACAGAAGATTGGTTTTCTCCCCGCAGCGCAGCCTGGATTTCAGGCCGCAGAAGATGGTTTTCCATTTTATCGACGAAATAATCTGATTCTCCGATCACTTCTCCGCTGGTCAGAATAATCGTCACACGATTGCCAGTGATTACCCCGAATTTCTTTGCTTCGGCAGACAGATCGCTTTCTGCGGTTTTCTCTCCGAAGGTGGGTGCCAATTGTTCCGCGATCAGGTTGGATTCCGAGGTTAACTCTTTCTCCCAATTACGCATCACAAATTCGTCAAAATACTTCGAAGCGCTGATTCCAATCCCGATCAAAGAAAATACGAGCAGGATCAAATAAGGCAAAACCGTTTTTTGTACGTACGATAAGCCCTTCATCTCTATCCTTCGAAACGATAACCAGAACCCCTGACGGTAACAATTCTTGTGGGTTTGGATGGATCGTTTTCGATCTTTTCTCTCAGCCAGCGGACGTGAACATCCACCGTCCGGCTTTCACCCAAATAATCCCAACCCCAAACTTCTTCCAGCATCTTTTCACGCGACAGTGCCCTGCCGCGATTGTTTGCCAGGTACGTCAATAAATCATATTCCTTGGGTTTCAAGTCAAGCTTGTGATCCTTCAAACGTGCTTCACGCCGCATCGTGTCAATTACCAGGTCACCAAATTGGAAAACTTCTTTTCGACTCTCAGGGGGTTCCACAGGTTGAGACTCTTCGTGCATCAGGCGCACCCGCCTCAACATGGCTTTTACACGCGCGAAAAGCTCACGCATGGAGAACGGTTTTCCCATATAGTCGTCAGCCCCCACTTCCAAACCAACAATGCGGTCGATTTCATCATCCCTGGCAGTTAGCATTAAGATCGGAGTGTTCATTTCCGCTCGTACTCTTTTACAGATTTCAAAGCCATCCATACCTGGAAGCATTAGATCCAGTAGGATCAGGTCGGGTTGAAAATCCCGCGTGTGTTGCAGGGCTTGCAGGCCATCAGCGCAGGTATCAACCTCGTACCCCTCATTGGAAAAATTGTATTCCAAGGTTTCCCGAAGGGTTTTTTCATCCTCGACAATTAAGATTCTACTTTTCATGCGCGTCAACTAACTTCTGAAACTCTTTTTCCATTTTTTCAGCCAACACAAATCGATTGAAATTGGTTTCAACGTATCGCCGTCCATCCGTTCCCATTTGACGCGTC
>CAZRHZ010000150.1:0-4079 GCA_964599995.1 uncultured Anaerolinea sp.
CATTCAACGGCAGGAGGGCGTTGGCCTGCTCATCACCGATTCTGGATCGGTGCTTCAACTTCCCGATCTGCCCGAGAGTATCATGGACGGCACGGCGGTATTTGTGCAGGGCGGTAGGTTGGAGGACCGGCTTGAATGGAGTCGCATCCAGGAAAAACCCGCCGAATGGGTAATGCCTGATCCGAATGCGATCTCAATGGCCAGCGTGGAAAAGGTGGAATTGGCTTATCTCACTCCCGAAATCTCCCCGCTGACCGATCAATCGGCACCTGAGCTGCGCACGTTGATGCCCGTCTGGTGTTTCAGCGGGCAAACCAGCGACGGGATGTTGTTCCATGCTTATATTCAAGCGGTGAGCGCAGAAGCTTTGAAAGCCCCATGAGAATAGGATATAAAATCAAATAACCGTAAGGGCGTTTAACCGCCCTTACGGTTTCTACCCACTCATTTGTTCTCGGAATGTTAATACCCCGCCAGCACCTCAAGCATGCGCTGCGGATAATCGGTGATGATGCCGCTCACACCGGCGTTGATGAACTGCATCATGATCTCGGGGTCGTTGACCGTCCACACGTAGACGTCGTACCCCGCGTTGCGGAGAGTCTTGATAATGCCCAGGTCGGTGATCTTCTCGTAGTTCGGGTTGATGGCGTCCGCACCGATGGATTGGAGCAGGGCCAGCGGGTCTTCCATTTCACCAACCAGCGCGGCGGTCTTGATCTGCGGATTCAAGGCCTTTACCTGCACCAGATAATCATGTTTAAATGAAGAGATGAGCACCTGGTCGACCATGTCCATTTCCTCGATCAACGCAACGGTCTTCTCGACGATCACAGCATCGCCGGGGGTCTTCGAGACATCCTTCAGTTCAATGTTGACCGACCAATCCTTGGTCTTAGTTAATTCCAGTGCTTCACGCAGGGTCGGGAAGGGCTCGCCAGCGATTTCTGCCTGCTGCTCGGAGCTTATCGTGCCGGTGGCGATCTCGCCAAAGGGGTCCTTTTTGAGGTACCACGAGCCGGCGTCCAGGGTTTGGATCTCGGCCAGGCTGAAGTTCTTCACCTGCCAGAAGAGGCGCAGCGGGTAGACCTGCCCGGCATTGGAGGTGCGCCACAGGCTGCCGTCGTGCAGCACGACCAGTTCGCCGTCCGCGCTGACCTGCACGTCCAGCTCCCACTGGTTGGCGCCCAGTTCAAAAGCGCGCTGGGCGGCCAGCAGGGTGTTCTCGGGTGCCACGGAACGCGCTCCGCGGTGGGCCACGATAATGGGGGGCTCGTAGGCGAAGGGTTGGGGTGTGACGGGTTCGACGGGTTGTGCCTTGCGCGCGGCACAAGCGGATAGGACGAACAGGATCAGGATGACGGGCAGGAGGGTGTTTTTCAAGAGGCCACCTCGGGGTTGAGAATTAATTTTTGGTTCATTTGATTATACTTTTGTTGTGAATTTTCATATTTAATAAAAACCTGTAAACACGAAAGGCACGGAAAGAACGAAAACCATGAAATAATTTGTTTCAAAAAAAATTCATGGAGATATCCAAATGTCAGGAACCTCAACTGATCGAATTTATTGCTAATCCCCGAAATCTGCGGATGTACAGACGAACTTCTTCATGTCGTACCGGGATTTCGGGGATTAGGTGAAAATCCGGCCACTTGACATTATAGAACGTTTGTTTTATAATAAATAAATCGTTCATTTTCATCATTCATCCTGGGAGGGATCATGAAATCCAATTTGGGTCATTTGCAGATCAACATCGACGCGAAGAACCTGGGCTTTTACAAGGAACTCTTCGGTTTTTTGGGCTGGAAGGTGTTGTACGAAGACGAGAATATGCTGGGGGTGGGATGTGAGCAGGGAGCGAGCCTATGGTTCGGGGCTGGCCTCAAAGGCCTGGCCAACGATTACGATGGACGGGGCATGAACCACCTGGCCGTATCGGTGGAAAAACAGGCTGAAGTGGATCAGGCGGTGGAGTATCTCAAGCAGCACGGCATCCCGGCCTTGTTCGACACGCCGCGCCACCGCGCTGAATTTTCGGGACCCGGCAACACCTATTACCAGGTCATGTTCGAATCGCCTGACAAGCTGTTGTTTGAGGTGGTTTACACGGGGCCGAAAAGTTAGCTTTTCGGAAAGGCAAACTGGCAAGAAGTAAAAAGGATCAGGCAATTCGCCTGATCTTTTTTTTAACTCAAATTTTGTATGCCGTGCCAGGTGTGCAGCAGGATGAAAAGCAAGGAGATAAGGGCGTATGGCCAGGAGCTGCCGATCAGTGCCATCCCCAAAAATGAAAACAATGGTGTGATGCACGGGGCCAGCAAACCAGGCATGCTGTTACTCCAGACCGATTGGGGCGCCAGCAATAGGGGCAGCCACGAGGCAAAGTAGATCAGCGTGCCAACGATATATACAGCCAGCCCGGCCTTTTGCAGCGGCGTTTCAGTTTGCAAGGGGATCAAGAGGGGCAGGACAAAAACTACCATGCGCAGCAGGTTTTCAGCAATCAAGAGCCATTTGGGCGAGTTGAGATCCGAGGTGATACGTGGATCGTTCAGGCGAGGTCCAAGGATGAAGTTCCAGGCTAAAAGCGGCAGCATTAGCCACAGGCAGTTCATCCATTGCAATTCGATTTTCATTGATTTCTCCAAGATTTGATCGATTTCAGGCGCAGGTTATTTGTTTGATGACAACTGTCTTCGCTTCCGGTTTTGAAGCATATTCCAGATCAAGGCTGCCAGTCCAAAAAGCAACACGAGGCTGATTCCAAACAAGACCTTGGCAATCACAGTAAGACGGACCTTGGGTTTAAAATCCATAGGGATGGTTTGGTAAATGGATGAATCAGCCTGACCTGTTTTGTAAAAACTAGTCAGCAGGGTCTGGCAGGCTTTTGGTTGAAAGCTCCAGAAATCATTAACATGACCCATATCTTTCAGGACGATACTTTGCGCGTGTGATAACGCAGGAAGTAATTCCGTTTCAGCGAAGCGGGCAGGGGTGGCAAAGTCGAAGTTGCCATTGATTAACAGGGTTTCAACATCTGAGGGATTGATTTGACGGAAACGTTCATTTATCAGGAAAGATGGCCAATTTTCAGCAGCGCTGCCCCAAATTAGCAATGAAAGCGGGGAACCTAAAATTGCGCCAGGAGACGTTAATGTATTGCGATAATCGCGGCCAGGTTCATAATCTGCGCTGCATCCAATGGCGAATAATTCTCCCCATGTCATAATATTTGGCACCATCAGATCAAAAGCGAGCGACAACAAGGCCAATCCGCTGGGATCACCTTTCGCAGCGGAAAGATAAGCCTCAAAGACCAATGGAGCTGTTGTGCGATGATATAAAAACATGAACGAGATAATTTTTACCTTGCCCGGGTTGATGGGAAGAAACAGCCAGTGAGTAGGCATGTTGGTATTCACCGTCTTCATGGAAGCCGCAAGATCAGGAGCATTCTCACCCATTTGATTTTTCCATAAGTTGGAATAATCCAATACCTGGGAATCCACTACATCTGGCGACCACAAAAAATGCCCTGGTGGGTTGACTCCGATCATTGCGCTGCGGAGCAGGATGTCAGAATACATGTTCGCATAGATTTGAGCCACCCGAGTGCCGTAGCTTTGACTGAGGAGGTTGATTTTTTCATAGCCAAGCTGCTTGCGGGCAGATTCCATATCTTCCACTACTTGCGGAATGACATACCCTTGCAAATCGATACCAGATTCGGTCAGGCGGGTCGAGCTTTTCTTAATGGCTGCACCAACTAAATCCAAAGAAGTAGGGCTTAATAGATCGGTTGTCTTCTCTCGAAATACAGCAGATACTTCAGGGCAATCCAACCTGGGGGTTCCATCCACTCCGCGATAACCAACCATTACAACATCGTGATCCGCAAGCAGCCAAACTGGTGGCTTAAAATTCATGTTGGATTGACCCGGCCCTCCTTCAAGAAAAAAAACCGGTTCCAAGGGTGACGGATTGGAAGAGTGGATGCGCTTGATCGGCAGAGCGATCAGGTTAGATGCCGGATTGTTGCGATTTTCAGGGACTACCAGTGTGCCGCAATC
>CAZRHZ010000150.1:4179-6082 GCA_964599995.1 uncultured Anaerolinea sp.
GACTCGATTCTTTTTCAACATTTGATCAAAATAGGCATTTGCTATGGGCAGATTCAGGAACAAACGATAAATTGGCTCCAAGATTGAAGGAAATCTTTCTGGTCTGGCTATCGCAGACAAGGTACTCGTATTCATTGGTTTGCCTTCGATCACATCCTTGCCCAGGGACTGTAAATTGGCGAATAATTTCCGGTTCATTTCATCCGGCATCAGCCGAACGCCTTCTCCGTTGCCTTTTACGATTGTGCCAAGATAGGGGGAACCCATGCGTTTGGCAAACTTTTCAAGATACTGTTCAATGTATCGCGAATGCAATCCTTCTGGAAAACCTGACTGGACAATGAAACCAAGCGGAGGATTGTCGAGTTTTCCCGCCAGGGGTTCCAAAGCTTCAATAAAATGCTTCACAATTCCAGGCATGGCATCGGTGTAGAGTGGAAAAGCCAACCAAACCATTTTGGCTTGTTCAAAGGCATGCACATGTTCCGGGGTGGAATTAACGTTGACCAGATGATAAATCCTTCGATTCTCATTAAAGCATTGCGAAAATTGATCCAGAAAAATGGCAGAGTTGCCACGCGCACCGCGCGGCGAGCCATTGAATAGCGTGATGTTGGGGGGAGGCGGAACGGAAAGGCCGAGGGTTGGTTGAGGTGTCTTTGGAAGGGGCAACGGTTCAGCCTGCGGGTCCAGAATTTTGTTGACAAGATCGACAACCGCTGTTTGGTTTGTGCAACAAAAATAGAGCCGGGTTTTAAAGTTTAGTGCGGTCCGTTGAAATAACTGGCTGATAATCCTTAGATCTGACTCATCAGTAGCGGGTTCATTTTCAACCAAAAGACCAACGCGGGGATATGACTCGTAGCGCTTACGATGGTGTGTTTCACCCTGGTCAGCGACCACGTAAGGATGAACGAGGGGCACGTGTTTATCGAGAGCCATTTTGAGTAATTCAGAGGGGTATCCCATTTTAATTGGAGCGGCCCATAAAACGAAGTCAGACTGGATGACTGCTTGATCCATCTCCTGTGAGGCTTCATCGTTTTGGCATCTACCCGGTGTTTTTACCCAGCAATCCCAACAACCCACGCAGTATTTGAGGGGCAGTTCCCGCAGGTTCATCAAGGTTACTTCTTGTCCGTTTTTTTGGAGGACGGTTTGAACCTCTTGAAGGTAAGTGTCAAAAGGTGAGGGATTGGGATTTCCATTGAGGATTGTGATTTTCATGATTGTCCTTTCTTAGACTTGTGGAACCTTACCTGATTTCAAACGCTCAATCACACTTTCAGCCCAGTCAAGGTTGGCTTGCATACTTCTAAGTCCATTTTCCAAAGTCAGCATCCAAAAGAAATGCTCTCTGGGCGAAGTGATCTCTTGCTGATAGGGGCCCAACTGTTCGGGCACCAGGTGGTAAGTGGAGAGAATTGCGCGCAACAGGTCCGCGAATCCTTCAAATTTGGCCAGTATTTCTTCGTCAGAAAGCTGCCCGGCAAAAAAAACCTGGATCAGAGATGCGCTGCGCGGCTCATCCATGGGGGGAGGGCCTGACAACCACCTAAGAAGTTCTGTTCGACCCGTTTCTGTGATGTGATACACCTTGCGATCCGGGCGATCCTCTTGGGGAATTTTTTCCATTTTAAGATAACCCACTTCGGTCAGGCGACTGAGCGTGCGGTAGATTTGGCTCTGGTCTGCCGGCCAGAAATGCCGGATGGAGGTATCAAAGATTTTTTTCAGGTCATAACCGGTGTAGGAGTGATAATTTAAAAAACCCAGAATGGCGAATTCAAGAGACATTGTGATACTCCTCAAATATAAGATTAATCCTATATATTATTAATCTTATAATACCATTTTGTAATGAATTGTCAAGAGGGAAAGGGCGTAACTTACATCCTAAATC
>CAZRHZ010000151.1:0-5898 GCA_964599995.1 uncultured Anaerolinea sp.
GGCCAGCGTAAAGCGGTCGACCTGGATCGTGGTGCCGGCCAGCGCCCCGCTCCCCAGCGGACAAACCGCCGTCCGTTCTTTCAGGTCATCCAGCCTTTCCACGTCACGCTGCAGTCCCCAGAAGTGGCTCATCAGCCAATGCGAGAACAGCACCGGCTGTGCGCGCTGCAGGTGGGTGTAACCGGGCATGACAGCCTCCGCGTGCTTTTCGGCCGCTTCCACCAGCGCGGATTGCAGTCCGCGCAGCGCGTTTTGTACAACAGGCAGCATTTCCAGCAGCCACAGGCGCAGATCGGTTGCCACCTGGTCGTTGCGGCTGCGCCCGGTATGCAGCTTGCCGGACGCCGTGCCGATCAACTCGCCCAACCGCCGTTCCACCGCGCTGTGGATGTCCTCGTCCGTCTCATAAAACGGAAAATTTCCACTCTTGAATTCCAGCGCGATCGCGTCCAGCCCCTTGAGCAGCGCCACGTACTCCTCCGTGCTCAGCACCCCGGCCTTGCACAGCGCTTTGGCCCAGGCTAGACTACCCTTAACATCCTGCAGTGCCAGGCGCTGGTCGAAGGGCAGCGAGGCGTTTAATTTCCACGCCGCTTCGTCCATCCTGCCCGAAAAACGTCCTCCCCATAACGTCATGCGTCCTCCTTTTCCACTCAAAACCCCGAGCCTAGTCGCGTTTGAAGCGCGAATAATCCGGCTTGGGCATGTTCATCCCCGAAACCGGCAGGCCGTTCAGCGCGCGCACCTTCAGGCTCAACCCGAACAGACGGATAAAGCCCTGCGCGTCGCTCTGGTCGTAGACGTCCTCCTGCCCGAAGGTGGCGAAATCCTCGCGGTACAGACTGAACGGGCTTTGGATGCCGGCGCTGATCAGGTTGCCCTTGTAGAGCTTGAGCCTCACCTTTCCGCTCACCGGACCCTGCGTGTTGTCGATGAAGGCGTCCAGCGCCTCGTGTAGGGGGGTGAACCACAGCCCATCGTAGGTCAGCTCGGCGTATTTCAGCGCCGCCATCTGCTTGAACTGCATTGTCTGGCGGTCGAGCACCAGCTCTTCCAGCTCGTCGTGCGCTGCCATCAGGATCGTGCCGCCCGGCGTCTCGTACACCCCGTGCGATTTCATCCCCACCAGGCGGTTCTCGATCAGGTCCACCCGTCCGATGCCGTGCGCGCCGCCGATGGCGTTCAGCACCTCCACCAGCCTGGCCGGGGAGTGTTTTTCGCCGTTCACCGCCACCGGCTCGCCGCATTTGAACTCGATCTCCACGTATTCGGGCGTCTCAGGCGCGTTCTCAGGCGAGGTGCTGATCTGGTACATGCTCTCCTCCGGCTCGTTCCACGGATCCTCGAGCAGCCCGCCCTCGTGCGAGATGTGCCACAGGTTGGCGTCCCGGCTGTAGATGGATTTGATGGTGGCAGTCACCGGCACGTTGTGGCTGGCGGCGTAAGCGATGGCGTCCTCACGGCTGCGTATATCCCACTCGCGCCACGGTGCGATGATCTTCAAGCGCGGATCGAGCGCCATCACGGTCAGCTCGAACCGCACCTGGTCGTTGCCCTTGCCGGTCGCGCCGTGCGCCACGGCGTCCGCCCCCACTTCGTGCGCCACATCCACCAGGTGTTTGGCGATCAGCGGGCGTGCCACCGAAGTGCCCAGCAGGTACTTCTTCTCATACACCGCTCCGCTCTTGATCAGCGGGTAGAGATAGTCGCGGGCGAACTCCTCGCGCAGATCGCGCGCGATCAACTGGCTTGCGCCGCTCTTCAGCGCCTTCTGTTCCAGCGCGCAAAGTTCGTGGTCGCCCTGCCCCACGTTGGCGCAGAAACAAACCACCTCGCAGCCGTAATTCTCCTTCAGCCAGGGCACGATCACCGACGTGTCCAGCCCGCCGGAGTAGGCCAGCACAACCTTTTGGATACTTGCTTTTGTTTTTTGCGATTTCGTCATTTCAATTCTCCTTGATTGATAGATAAGTGCAGTGAGTAGTGATTAGTGATCAGGCACTCAGGCGCTCAGGCGTATTGATCAATTCAATCTATCCGCCTGATTCCTGATTACTCGTTACTCATTACTTTTCCCTGATTACTCATTACTGATTACTCATCCCTGCTTCTGTGCGGACAACAAAAAACACCCTCCAGGAAGGAGGGTGTTTGGGAGTGTTTGCTTAAGTTGCTTTACTGCACTGCCTTGGCCGTTCTCAACGCCAAAGCGCCCGCCCTTCCTGGAGAGAGGTGGGGGTTTGTCGTCGGGCGCGCAGGGTTGTGGTCGGGTTGTACATATTGGGCGCAATTATAGTACGCATGAGAAATATGTCAATGGTTTTGGGGAAATTGTATAGACAATTGGTCCATCTTGTAGGGCACGATCGCGGTTTACCTGCCCTGGCACGAAGTGCCATGGGTGCACGCCGAAAGCGCGTGTTGTGTTCCCGGAGTTAATCGACTCCCGGGGTCTCTTGATCAACGATAAGTACAAGCTCAATCCATCCGCAGACCCCGGGAGTCTGGGGTAATCAACAGCCGCCCTCACCCCCCTCATTGCATATCTGCTCATGATTTACTCCCCGAATTCATTTTTTTTTAGAATTCGGGGAGTTGCCCTAAAACTGTTGACAAATTGTTTTCGTTCTGCCCAAACTGTTGATTTTTACAGTGTTGACCCACCATTAATCGACATCCACTGCGAAAGATTAACCCTTGTCCCAGTTAACCATCGACTCCCGGGGTCTCTAGATCTCCAATAAGCGCAAGACCACTTGATTCGCAGACCCCGGGAGTCTGGGGTTAATAACCTTCACCTTCGATATGCTCGATAGATTTCCACTCAAGGTTTACTCCCTGATTTCTTCTGAACAGCCTGATTACTCATTACTCATTACTCATTACTCATTACTGATCACTGTTCCCCATTCATCCACCCCGAGAATCACCTTACGACCCCAAAATACCCTCCTCCGTTCGGATGTGTCTGCCGCCCATTCCATGTAGACTAAAAAAAGTCATTTTTGAAGATGGTCTCGCCAAGGAGGAATTTCACATGAAAAAACGTTGCTTTTGGTGTTTTCCTTTGATTTCACTCGTTTTTCTGGCTGGCTGCATTCCCGCCGCGACCCCAATTCCACCCCCTACTCCCACCGCCGAACCGCTCTCGCTGCTCGCTGAACTGACCAATCCGGCCGGCGCGGTCTTCAGCCTGGCTTGGTCGCCCGACGGCCAGACCCTCCTTTCAAGCGGCTTCCAGCAGGTCGGCCTGTGGGACACATCCACGAACTCCCTCACCACCGCCCTGCCGGGTCCGCTCAACATCGTGTGGGGGGTGGCCTGGTCGCCAGACGGCAGCCATTTCGCCTCCACCGGCCTGGACGGCAACGTTCATCTGTGGGAGTTCCCATCCCTTGATCCGCTCACCACCCGTCGAGAGACCTGGGGCTTTTCGGTCGCTTTCTCACCTGACGGCACAAAGCTGGCCGATGGCACAGACTCCGGCCGGCTCTTCGTGTGGGATCTGGCAGCCAACGGTCCCGACCCGCTCTTCGAACTGCAGACCACCGCCTATACCGGCATCCAGGTCATCAGCCTGGGTTGGTCGCCGGATGGCACACAGATCGCCGCGGGCTACCTGAACGGCGACATCTTCATTTGGGACGCGATTAACGGTGAGCTGCTGACCACCATCAGCGATTACACCACGGCGCGCTGCGACACCAACGGCCTGGCCTGGTCGACAGACGGACAATATCTGGCCACCGCGCACCAGGACGGCGTCATCCGCGTCTGGGAGACGACCGGTTTCACCCTGGTCAACAGCCTCCAACAGGGCTCCGGATGGCAGCGCGGGCTGGCCTGGGCTCCTGACGGCAGCTACCTCGCCGCGGTCGGCGAGGATGCCACTCTGCGCGTCTACGACCCGGCCAGCGGAGAAATGATCACCTCCCGGAGCTACGGTAGCCTCCCGCTCTGGACAGTGGCCTGGTCACCGGATGGTACACGTCTGGCCCTTGGCGCAGGCGATTACAACCGCCAGGAAGGCTCCAGTTCCATCTACCTTCTGGCCGCACCATAATCAATACGTTCAACGAGATTCCTATATTGGTGTCATCTCCTGGCACTCCTTCAATTCGTAGATGGGTTCACTTGAAAACTAGTAACATAATCAGAGTTTTTTCCAGCAAACCCATCATTCATTTTTACCTGTACTTGACTCCCGGTGTCTCTTGACCTCCTGAAAGCGTAAGGTCAATCCCTCCGCAGACCCCGGGAGTCTGGGGTGAAATACTTCTGCACCTCTTGACACCGGGTTTATAATGAAATTAGAAAACTTTTTCTAATTCGTTCTTTACCAATTGCATCCCCATTCCAGCTCACTACCCGATTCGAATCACAATTTCGAATGGTGCGAATCTTGCGGATTGAATTGTTTCGAATTGTTCCGTAAATTCAATGCAAATAACAATCAATAAAGCTCCCCGTTCTCTGTTCTCTGCTCTCCGTTCTCGATTAACAGTTTACGGTTTACGGTTTCCGACTCCCGGTTCCCATCACGCTTCTTCAGCCTGACTCCTGATTACTGATTACCCATTACTCATTACTGATTACTACTCACCAATCACTAATCCCTGCCCCTATGGCGTTATAATTCCCCATACCGATCCCATTCGTGGAGAATCATTTGCAGTCCCTCATCCAATTCGACAACGTCACCTACCGCCACCCGTCCAGCGCATCCGATGCCCGTCCCGCGCTGAACGGCATTACCCTTTCCATCGAGCGCGGAGAGTGGGTGGCGCTGTTGGGTGCCAACGGGTCAGGCAAGACCACCCTCGCCAGGCACATCAATGGCCTTCTGCTACCCACTTCCGGCCGGGTGCTGGTGAATGAAAAAGACACGGCGCACACCGCCGATCTTCCCGAGATCCGCTCCAGGGTCGGCATGGTCTTTCAGAACCCCGAAGACCAGATGGTGGCCACCCTCATCGAAGAAGACACCGCCTTTGGTCCCGAGAACCTGGCTGTTCCCTCCGCGCAAGTCCGGCAGCGTGTGGCTGCCGCCCTGGATGCGGTCGGGATGGCCAAATTCAAAGATCGTCCCCCCCACCTGCTCTCGGCCGGGCAGATGCAGCGCGTCGCCCTGGCCGGCGTGCTCGCCATGCAGCCCGAGTGCATCATCTTCGACGAATCCACCGCCATGCTCGACCCCCGCGGCCGCCAGGATGTGCTCAACACCATGCGCAGCCTGCACGAGCAGGGCATCACCGTCATCTTCATCACCCACTTCATGGATGAGGCCGTGCGCGCCGACCGCGCCATCGTCCTCAATCAGGGCAGCCTCGAATTTGACGGCTCTCCGGCCGCCCTCTTTACCAACCTTCCCCTCCTCGAGAAATGCGGGCTCGAGCAGCCCTTGACCCTTTACCTCTTGAGCTCCATCCGCGCCGCCAACCCGGCCCTGGCGCAGCTGCCCGAGAACTTTGAGAAAGCCCTGCAGCAAATCCCTGTTTACGCCGGCCGACCGGCTTCCTTGACGATGGATGGATCACTACCAAACACAGAAAGCCTGGTTTCCATCCAGAATCTCAGCCACGTCTACCTGCCGGGCACCCCGCTTGAACAATCGGCGCTGCAGGATGTGAGTTTGGACGTCACCTGCGGCAAGGCACACGGCGTGATCGGTGCCACCGGTTCGGGCAAGTCCACCCTGCTGCAGCACCTCAACGCCCTCTACCGTCCGCAAACCGGATTGGTGCGCGTGGGTCCTTTCGACTTTTCCGACCCGAAGCTGGACATCAAAGCCCTGCGTCGTTTTGCCGGTCTGGTCTTTCAAAACCCAGAGATCTACTTTTTCGAGCAATACGTCGGGGATGAGATCGCCTACGGCCCCAAACAGCTTTACGGCCGCGA
>CAZRHZ010000152.1:0-1681 GCA_964599995.1 uncultured Anaerolinea sp.
ACTTTGGCAACCAGGCGGTCATGACCTTTTGGGTTTTAGATCCTTGGCTTTGCGTCACCCGTTTTCACGGGTTTTGCTTTTCTTCGCGAAGAGCGAGCCGGTAACAAGAGACTTGTCTTGTTATTCACAGGCATGCGCAGTATCGAAACTGGTCGATCTGCAAACCTCTTCTTGAAGGCAGCGCGGTTGTCATGGCCTTGCGGCTTTAGACCCTGTGGCTTTGCTTCGCCGGCTTTCACCGGTTTTGCCTTTCAAAGGCAGCCAGGCCGTCTTGGTCACGATACTGACTTTAGACCCTTGGCTTTGCGTCACCCGCTTTCACGGGTTTTGCTCTTGACTAGACAATAGCACGAACCATTCTAGAAAGTCAATAGAACACCAGATTAATTACGCGGAATTTACGCCGGTGTTCGTTTTTACTCAGGGGCGCAATTCTTCGATAAACGAGGCGTCACGCCAGGCGAAGGAGGACGGGCTGCTGAGGTAGATGACGTATTTTCCGTCCGGGGTGACGATGGGGCTGAGGCAGTAGGGAACATTGGCGACCAAAACGGCTTCTGACCAGCCGGAATCCGTCCGGTATGCGATGTAAAGTTTCGGCGTGTCAGAGGTCATCGGCATACGGCTGAAGAGCAGGTAGCTGCCATCCGGAGCAATATTGGGGGTGAACTCGCGGTCTCCGCTGGAAACAGCGGAATCTACCTTCACCGGATCCGTGTAGGCACCGTCGACGTAGCGCGAAACGAAAATGTCCCAATTGTTGTTCACGTTGGCGGCGAAATAGAGGTTGTAGTCGTTGTCGACGGATAGCGTCCAATGTAACTCGAGGGAGTTGATCGACTCGGGCAGGGGGATGGGCTCTCCCCATGCGCCGCCTTCCTTCTCCATCATCCAGATGTTCTCAGCACTACCCACCTCGGAGTTCTCGAAGGGTTCCTCCGAGATGAAGTAGAACTTGCTGCCGTCCGGGGAGATGAATGGGTCGCGGTAGGAATCAATGGAATCCGAGAAGCGCAGCATGGCGGGTTCAGACCAGGCGCTATTCTCAAACCGGCTGGTATAGATGGTCTGGGTGCTATATTCACCCGCCCACCACATGGTCAGCCCGTCCGATGAGAAGACCGGCGCGGAATGGAAGGAACCCTTGAAAAAGCCCTCGCCAAAACGTTCGGGTTCCGCACCGGCCGGCGCTTCATCCGGGTAGGTGATGGTCACGGGGGTGGGCACGGCGGTGGGGGTGAGCACGGGGGAGGTGCAGGCTGAAAGCAACAGGGTGAAAAGTAAAAGGGCGCAGATCTTTTTCATGACTTCTCCTTGTATTTTCCTTTTGTAGTGTACAAGGAAAGGGGGCGGTTTTAATCCTTCTCGGGGAGGGTTTTTGTATAATGTGAGTGGAAATTTATCGTCGAAAATTATTACAAATTGTATGAATATTATCTTAATTATCATGTATAATAAAAAAAAAGATGTGGAAAGGAAACAAGATGAGCGAAGTGATCAATAACCGGCAAAAAAGAGTGGAGATCATGAAAAGCCTGATCCGACAACTGGATCAAGGCGAGACCGAAGAGAAGGTGAGACTCCAGTTGGAAAAGATGCTGGACGAGGCGGATTACAGCGACGTGTTCACCATGGAAGTTCAGCTGATCCAGGAAGGGCTCTCGGCCGAGCGCGTGCAGGA
>CAZRHZ010000152.1:1781-5819 GCA_964599995.1 uncultured Anaerolinea sp.
GAGAAGAACAAGCTGCCCGGCCCGCCCATGGTGATGTGGGGCAAACACGACGAGGTGCGCAAGCTGCTAAAAGAGACGCTGGCCGCGCTGCAAGAAGTGCAAACCTACTCCGCGGGCGAGGCGAAGGCCTTCGCTGGGTTCACGGTGAGACCGCTGCTTGAGGCCATTGATGACATGGTCTACAAGGAAGAGAAGATCATGTTCCCGACCGCGCTGGACCTGCTCAACGAGCAGGACTGGTACGACATCTACCGGCAGAGCGACGAATACGGCTACTGCTTGTACGCCCCACAGTTCGAGTGGACCCCGGAAGGTGATTTTGTCAAAGACCTGCCCAAAGCCGCGTCCAAAGACGGGCGCATTCAGATGCCGACGGGCAGCTTCAGCCTGGAGGAATTGATCGCTTCGTTCTCCACGCTGCCCTTCGACGTGACCTTCGTGGACGCGGAAGACACGGTGCGCTACTTCACACCGGGCAAGGAACGCGTCTTCGACCGCTCGCGCGCCATTCTGGGGCGCAAGGTGCAGTACTGCCATCCCCCCAAGAGCGTGCACATCGTCAACAAGATCGTCAAGGATTTCAAAGAGGGTACCCAGGAGCAGGCGCGCTTCTGGATCAACATGGGCGGGCGCTTCATCTACATCTGCTATTACGCGGTGCGCGACACCAAGGGTGCCTACCTGGGTACGCTTGAAGTGACCCAGGACCTGACCGAACTGCGCGCGCTGGAAGGTGAGCGGCGCTTGCTGGAGTACGACTCGACACCACAGGGGTAGGAGGTTCGCATGAAACTCGAAAGCCAGAGCAAACTGCTGCAGGTGCTGGAAGCCTATCCTGAACTTGAGGAGCAGATCCTCAAAATCTCGCCGGCATTCAAGAGCCTGAAGAACCCGGTGCTGCGGCGCACGGTCGGCCGGCTGGCGACCCTGGGACAGGTGGCGCAGATGGGCGGGCTGAACGAGACCAGGTTCATCAACACCCTGCGGCGACAGGTGGGGCAGGAGGAATCCGCCGAGGAATCCGCTGCACCAGCGGTGACGCTTGAGGCCGCGCATTCCGCAGGCGACCCGCAGTGGATTGCTGGCGAGCCGCAGTTCGTGCTGGACGGCACGCGCCTGCTGGAACAGGGCGAGGTACCGGTGGTAAAGGTGACAGAACTGCTGCCGCAATTGGAAAATGGCCGCTTTCTGCTGCTGGTGACCGATTTTGAACCTTCGCCGATCCTGGCGGCCATGGAAAAACAGGAACGCCGGATCTTCACCAAGGTGAACTCCGCGGATGAAAGCCAGCATTTGACGTTTATTGGGTGAACCAAATTAAATTAAGAAATCCCCATTCATCTTAACGATCGACCGAGGTGGATGGGTTTTGTTTATCTCAATAGGCCATACAAGGATCAAAATTTTCATTTATTATTGTTTACTATCCATCCCTTTATATATGTAGTCAACATCAATTTTCACTTCACGTTACTCGTGATTGTGTTTATACCAATTGATGAGATGTATAAATTTGCAAAAAAAATTATAATATTACTAGTCTTAAAAATATCGGTAGATCAAGGAGTGGGATTGATGAAAAAATGTCCGTTTTGTAAAGCCCCAATCGTTGGAAATTCTCTTTTTTGTAATCGTTGTGGCAAAGAAATTCCTGAATTACCTCCTTCGATTCCGGTTCGAAAGAAGCGGTGGGGTTTGATCATACCTTTGGGTATCATCGGCTTATTTCTATTCATATGTATTTTCACGTTCTTGATTAGAAATTTCCTCTCTTCTGATCAGATTGATCTAGATCAGGCAGTATCAGTTTCTTCATTACCACAAGATGAATGGACTTCTCAAATACTCTCAATGGAGATGTCGGTTCCTACTGAAAGGATTCAGGCTAACACTATTGATCGATTAGAGTTGAACCGATTTTGTGGAATTGGCGACATCTTGGATTTTCAATTCTCGCCAGATGAAAGGTTTCTAGTTGCAAGAACTTCGGATGGATATTTTATAAATAATCTAGAGCGGTATACTGAAAGCCATTTCTTAGTAACAGATGCTTATTATCGGCAAGCATTTTCGGTATCGTCTGATGGAAAGTATCTAGCTATTGGAGGTGTTGAGTATATTCGGGTATTGGATATGGAAGGTAACCTGGCATATGAACTGAAAGATGATCAGGAGGCTGGAATTTCTGCACTGGCTTTTTCAAAAGACAATACGATGTTGGCATCCGGCACTTCAGACGGTATGATCCGGGTTTGGAACTTAGAAAAAGGTAATTGGATTTATGAATATGAAATTCTACTGGATAGGCAAGTGGATTTCTTGGAGTTTTCTCCTGATAATACGCAACTAATTTCGGCTAATGCAACACAAAGGAATGATGAATACGGTTATCCAGTGGCAGGGGAAATGCAAATCTGGAAAATATCTGATCGAGAATTTTCAAAAATCCTACCGACCGAATATCAAATTCAGGATATTCAATTCTCTCCAGATGGATCTTACATATATATGAGTTCGTATGGTCGGTTGCATAATTCTGAACCATTATATGAATTACAGTTGGATGAGATAAATACGTCTACTTATGAGATTGACAATACATATCTTCAACCTGTACAAATAGACGATAACAACTATTCCTTGCTAGGCATCGGTTATTTCCAGGGTTCCCAAAAAGCTTTTCTGGTTGTTAGCAATAACAGTCTGAAAGCTGATATTGTTACTGTTGATATGGTGTCAGGGGAGACTATAATTTTGGAGGGGTTTGTTTTACCCAGACGTTATGGGATCTTGAAAATTTCAGATGAGGGATCGTATTTCACATTCCTGATTAAGAAAAACGACAATTTTCCTTCAAGAATCCTTATTGGTGATTTCTCTAATAATGAATTTCTTCTTGACTTAACATACCAGCCGAGTAATGCATATTTTACCGAAGCTGAATTCGCGGGTGAATATTGTTACAACCCAAGGGATCCGGAATACAAGGATGATTTCTCGTTGGTGCTTGAATATGTTGATGGTCACAAAGAACTTACAATTCGAGAAAATCATCAATCTAGTGTGTTATCAACTTTACCTGATGAAGAATGGATCTATTCGGAATGGTATGGCGGACCTGGTGATTACTATCAATCTGGTCATGATGGCTATATTGAAATTTTTTCAACTGATGGCAAGTTACTCGTAATGACGCATGGAAACATCATTGAGGTATTTCAAACCAGTCTGGGTACTCGCCTATTTTCATTCGATACACATGAAAAGAAGATCAACGATGTATTAATCTCCAGTGACAACAAATATCTTGTTTCTACATCTGAAGATAATACTATTCGAATCTGGGATCTTCAAAATGGCAATCAAGTAAAGGTAATCGAGGAGGTTTATGAAGTATATGATCTTGTCCTCTCAGTTAATGATCAATTCCTTTATGCCATCGATGACGATGAGTTCCTGACTTTTAGTATTCCACAAGGGGAAGAGATTTCCAGGATCAAAATAGAGAATGCCATATTCAAACCGGATTTTGCAGTATCGCCAGATGCCGAACTGCTTGTGTACGAAGTTGACAATGGATTTGAGATCATGGAAATCAATTCACAACAAATTATCCGTCGAATTACAACTACCTCACCTGTTACTGGAATATGGTTCACTCAAGATGGCAAGTCATTAGCAATTCAATTGAATGGCGCAAATTTGATTTATTCAATCCGATAAATCATCAGTTTGGCAGGTGAGGTCTAGGTATATGTGAAAATTGTTATTATTGGTTTGCCTTAAAAGTAGTAGCTAGGTTTTCGTAATTATGGATTAATTCAGGCCTTGATTCGTAAAGACTATGGAAATGTTGTGGATTATGCCTTTTTAGGTTGTACCCTTGATCAGAATTTGGCATATGCGGGATTTTTACCTACCTAATATTGAATTGATCGGTTGCGCAGCATTTTCGTAAAACGAAACCATAACCTTTTTGGTTTTATGAGGTTCATTGGCCGTAACCAATATCGAAGGATATCACTGGTTATTCTTTGT
>CAZRHZ010000153.1:0-5815 GCA_964599995.1 uncultured Anaerolinea sp.
GTTTTTCTTTGCTTTCCCGATGAATCCATCTTTAGAATTCATCAACTTGGAAATCAGATCCAGACATGCCCTCTAGGTCTTTCTCGAATCGTAAGCCCAATGCAGCAGCGCCTGGCGTTGTTTGCGGCGGCAGTTGAGATTACCTTCCGGGCAGTTCTTTTTGATCTGCGCGATGTGGCGTTTCATCGCCAACCAGCGCTTGATCTGGCGCACATCATCTTCGCAGCGTCTTCCCATGTAATAGCGGCAGTACCATTGGAACCAGCCGCGCGGATCATCCGGGTGGATCCAGCCCTTAGCGCGCCAATAGGCGAGCGGCTTGGAGGCATTGATGCCGAAGAAATTTAGGTCGGCGTCGTGGTGCTCAGGGTTGAGGCGCGCATGTGCGAACCATTCCGCCGGGAACTCCTCCCGGCAATCGGTCATGTACTTGCCGCCAAAAACCCCCAGTTCAAGCATCTCCTGGGGGGTCAATTCTGGTTTAAAATCCGGGGCAAAATTGCATCCGGCCGGCTCGGTGCGCCAATAAACATACCCTTGCTGCATGCGGTCGTTGACGACTACCTTGATCGGTTCCATGTCCTCTATGGCACGGCGGTTGGTTCCGGGCTAGGTTCGACAGTGGGCTCTGCAGTGGGTTCAACAGTGGCTGTCGCCGCGGGTTGTTCGGTGGGAGGCAGAATGACCGGCGTCACCGCTTGGGCTGGGATGTTGGGAAGACCGTCGATCAGAAGCTGCCATGCAATATCCACGTCATAAACCGCCACCACCGGGTAAGCTGGCAGGTTCTCAAGCGCCATGTCGATGCGCTCGATCACCATACTGAGCGCGTCGGTCTGGTCCGCCGGGACGACGGTCAGCAGCGTGTAAAGCAGGTCGCGGCTGGTCTGCAGGTCGATCTTGGCCAGGCCGAAGTTGCTCTCTGAAAGATAAAGTCGGCTGCGTGAAAGCAGTTCAATGGCGCGTGTCAGGCTGATCTGGTTTGAGATCTCCAACAGCAAATCTGATTTCTGGGTCGCAATCTGCAGGTTTAATAACTCTTGCATCGATTCCAGGCTGGCGAGAGCTTCATCGTGCGCCTGCAGGCTGAGATCCACGGCATCTGCGCGAGCTTCGAGAGTGCTGACGCGGTCCACCAACACGGTGATCTCTTCATTCAAACGGGCCACCTCTTCGCCCTGCTGGGCGGCCAGGTCGGTGATCTCTGCGGCGTTGTTCTCAACCGGTTTGACGTATTTTTCGTACAGAAAGGGGATGCCCCACTTGACGAAAGCGTAAACCGCTCCGGCCAGGATCAAGAGCACCAGGATCCAGCCGATGATACGCCCAGCAATGTTTTTACGCTTCGGTTTTTCTTCCACTACCGGTTCATCCTCGCGCACGGTGTCAGTTTCTGTGATCTCCTGCGCAACAGGTTCCGCCAGGTTTTTATCTTCTTCTACCTTTATTTGCAGCTCTTCCTGCCAGAGCGTCAGGCGTTTCTTGGTCACGCCCTTGATCTTTGAGCAGGCCTCCAGTGAAGCCAGCGGTCGGCCAGCCATCAAAGCATCAGCCTGAGCCTGGTTGATGCCTGTCAGTTTCATCATCGCGGCGCTGTCGGCAGAGTTCAAAAATTCGAGTAGATCTGTCATGGTGTACCTGTCCTTGTCAAAATTCCGGTTTTGTTCTTCTTCTGTGCCTAATTATACATACTCTCCCGATCTAAGACGAACAAAAAAGCCCCCGTCTTGCGACAGGGGGCTGCGAGGAATCGCGAGGTTTATTCTTCGGTGATGACAATGGATTGAATCACGTCACCCTCAAAATCTGGATTGGCTTCAGGATCACGCAAAGTGATACCGTTGACCACGTCCATGCCGCTGATGACCTGCCCGAAAATGGTGTAGCCGCCGTCCAGGTGAGGAGTGGCATCAAAGGTGATGAAGAATTGGCTGCCGTTGGTGGCGCTCCCCGCGCCCTTGTTGGCCATGGCCACCACGCCCGCCTTGTCAAAGCTCAGGTCGTTGGCTTCATATTCAAACTGGTAACCCGGGCCGCCGCCCCCGGTTCCGGTGGGATCACCGGCTTGCGCCATGAAACCCTCGAGCACGCGGTGGAAGGTGACACCGTCAAAATACCCCTGCCGGGCCAGGAAAACGAAACTGTTGACCGTGATGGGAGCCTTGGCGGCGTAAAGTTCGATCACAAAACTACCGCCCTTGGCCAGCGTGACTGTGGCGGTGTATTTTTTGGTCGTGTCGATCTGCATGGGCGGCACAGAGGAATAGGTCTTCGTCCCTACCAGTTCGGGTGTGGCAAGCGCTTCAGCGCTTTGGGGTTCGCTCGTCGCTTCAATCGGCGCCTGTGGCCTGGAGTTCTCGGTCATGATGATGATCAGAATTACCGCGGCGCTGGCCAGTAGCAGCATGACAATGGGATAGATCACGGCTTTCAAGTCACGCTGCGATTTTTGATTTTTCTTGCTTTTCGGCATGTTCTTCTCTCCCTGGAATGGAATATCTACTGAAAGGATTATAGCCCAACCGGCCGCTTGGGTAACCAATTTATGTAGAATTGTGGAGATTGTTTGTCTGCTTCTTTTCTTCTATACTAGTACGAAAAGGGAGAAAATATGGCCGATCTTATTCCTAGTTTATTTGTGATTGCCGGCACCGCGCTGGTCGTGGGTCTGATCTTTTTGCTGGTCGCGCGCAATAAAAAACAGCGTGAGGAGCGCATCAAACATTACGCCAGCCTGAACGGCTGGACGTGCACCCCCGTAAACGAGCGCTTTTCTTCTGGATACCGACTTGGTAAAGGTGAGTGGATGATCGAAGCCCTCAACGAGACCACCAGCCAACCCGGCAGCAGTTCCGGGTCTTCCACCGTCACCAGCATCACGCGCTGGTTCACCGCTTCAGCCCGCATGCCAGATGGGATGGTACTGATCGGTCCGCGCCAGCCTGAAGTGAATCTGGGCGGCATGGGATCGTTCCTGGTTCAGGCGGCCTTGAGCTTAATGATCGGCGCGGACGCCGAAGACGCACAAGGCATCGAATCGATCGAATTGGGCAGCCTCGAACTGATGAAACGATTCATGATCTACACCAACCGACCGGAGACAGCCAAAGAATTAGTTAGTCTGCCGGTGGAAAGTGCTTTATTGAACATGCCACCAACCTTGCCCCTGGTGGTTAAATATTCGCCCAACGGGCTCGAAGTCAAGGTGCAGGGAAAACGCCTCTATGATGAATTAACGCTGAATGCCCTGGTTAAACTGGGCTGCGCCCTGCTGGATGCAGCTCGTTAAGCCCGGTTGTGGCGTTTTCTGGCCTCTTCGATCCGGCATTGCGTCAAGCTGGCCGGGTCGAATTTGGCTGACGCGCTAATGAGTTCGGTGACACGTTCCCATGGAACGCTATCGAATTCGCCCAGGTTCATGCCCAATTTGGCCAGGTTACTTCCGCTCAACAGGTGGGCTGGGTCGGGCAGGAACGCGCCGAGCGCAAAATCCAGGCGCAAGTGGTCGGCGTCGAAATGCAGCATGCAGATGCCCCCTTTGACCGACCCGCCGCGTTTGGCGTCGTAATAAACGATACCGTGCAGGTCCAGACGTTCGACGGCATCAGGGCATAAACCCGCCACGATGTTACGCACCTCAAGAATGACCTCCACCTTTTCTTTGGGCAGGTGTTTGAGGCGTTCTTCCAGCCGGGCAAGCGGGATCACGATTAGCCTGCTTTTAATACGTTGGGCATCCCCGCCGCCCAGGCGCGAATGTCAGCCCAGTTGCGTTTTTCGCCGGGGTTGGCTCCCACCACCAGGATCACGAAGGCGGCCTCATACCATTTGAGGCGGTAGAAATCCAGCCGGCCGCCAAAAAAGGCCAGGGCTTTCAGGCTGGCGGGCGTAAGTTTCAAGATCGGACGCAGGTAATTCCTGAGTGAGGCAAAATTTTCTTTGAAACTTAGATGACCAGCCTTCTTTGGTGCGCTGGGAAGTTTCGGGTCGATGTGCAGTTGAATGCCCGGCAGGTCGGGGGGTGGAGTTTGCGTTAGGCTCATGCCGGTCATGAACAAGGCCAGAGGCATGGCGCTTAGTTCATTTTTATGCGCCGCGAGGAATTTTCGCGCTTCGCGATGCCAGCCCACGATCATGGGCGCGCCGATCAGCGCGGCTGAATAGCCCTCCAGGCTGCGCACCTCTGCCAGTGGCAGCAGATCGGCCGCTAGACCAGCCTTGGTCAACTCCTCGGCCACTGCTTCGGCTACCTCTTGGGTGGTGCCGGAATGGGTCACGTATCCAACCAGTATCTTTGCCATTTTTCCTCTACTCGTTCATCGGCCGCTGCAGGATCTCTTTCTCGGCCGCCTTGATGTCTTTCATTAACTGGGTCGCTTCCGCCTTCAGCTCGGGCGACGGACCGGAGGTCATGGGGATGAATTTGATCAGGTCATTCGCCTGCCGCAGGATGTCTTTGACCTGCGCGGTGTACGAAAAATCGCCCCAGCCGCGGTCAGCGGGTGCGGGCACGGCCCGAGCCTTGTCGATCAACTTGCGCGCCTGGCTGAGACGTTCTTCGGTGGGAATCAGTTTGGTCATTTTTCCTCGTTTCTTGGTCGCCGCTTACTTGAGCAATTCGCTTTGCACCAGTTCGAGCACGCGCGTCTCGCGCCTCACCCAACGCTCCACTTTTCCACCCGAGGCCAGCAGGTCGCGGTTGTTGCGGATGGCGCTGGCGATCTCCACCCAGGAGGGAGAAAACCCCAGCCTGGCCTCGTACTCATCCAGTTTTTGTTTGCCCAGTTCCTTGTCCACCTGGCAGCGGTAATAATAGGAGGTCATGCAAAAGGTCGTGTAACAGGGTTCAATGGGAAAATCGAATTCCAGTACCTTGCCGAAGGGTTCGGGCGTCGAAACGATGCGCCCCCCGCTTTCCTCGGCCACCTCGCGGATCAGCGCGTCGGTGTGGCATTCGTCCTTTTCCACCCCACCGCCCGGGAACTTGTAATCGCCGTCCACCTTGGAGTGGATGAGCAGCAGTTGGCTGCCGCGAATAATGACAGCCCTCACGGCTTCGCGGCACACCAGTTTGCCCTCGTGAGGCACGTTGGGGCTGCGGTCGATGACGGCCAGGGTGCGCATGCGCTCAGTGCTTGTCATCTTCGTCACGCCGTGAAATACTGGCTGGTCATGGTCTTGACTTCCAGCCTGAAGAGTTCGCCCGCATCCTTGATATATGGCGGGTAGCGTTTGGCGATCTCGTTCAAGATCAAGCCGTGCAGGCGGCTCCACACGATGAAAGCCAGATAGAGCACCGTCTCGTCATCCGCGGAGAGTTTCGTTTTCCATTCAGCCAGAAGGCTGTTCAATCCTGGTGGAAAAACCAGCCCGGTTTCTTTTTTTAATTGCCCGTTTTTTTGGGCGGTGTTCAAAATGTGGATCAGCGCCTGCAGCGTGTGCGACACGCCGGGGGTCTGCTCCGGTTTGGAGGAGAAGAACAGCATATAGCGCTGCGGATTCTCGGCTGCCCAGCGGCGGTAAGCCTGGCATACCACCCTGAACTGCACAGAAGCGTCGTCCGCCAGGTGGGGGGTGTGGGCTTCGGTCAGATATCGGCCCAGGTCCTCGTCCGCGTCGGCCACCAGGGCGGCCAGCAGGTCGTCCTTGCTGGGGAAGTAGTTGTAAATGGCGGGTGCGGTGATGTTAAGGGAGCGCGCGATGGCCCTCAGCGCCAGGGCTTCCACCCCCTGCTCGTTGAGGATCTTCCAGGCTTCGGCTTTGATGGCGGCTCCCAGGTCGTAGGGTTCGCTGCGGACGGGTCTTCCCATGCTGC
>CAZRHZ010000154.1:0-4063 GCA_964599995.1 uncultured Anaerolinea sp.
TCGCGTTCAGAGAGCACACCATCCAACAGGATGCCGCCGATGACAGAACGCAGTGTGGTGGTCGCGATACCCTGGGCAGCCAGTTCAAAATTTTGAACCTGTAAAACGGATTGCACGGGATCAAACACCTTGTAGTACCACAAGAAGTCAATTGAGAGTGGAGCATTATCCTGGGTAATGGATTGCTGGGCCGGGATCTCGCGAACCTGCTCACGCAGATCAACCGCGATGGGTCGATCCACGAAGGGGATCAGAAGTACCAGGCCTGGGCCTTTGGCACCGATGCAGCGGCCAAGGCGAAAGACCACCACCCGTTTGTACTCGGGCACGATCTTGATGGCAGCAATCAAAAAGATGATCACAATGAAAAGAAGTGCGCCTAACAAACACATCAATGTTACATTTAAATCACTGGGCATTTTTTTACTCCTTCTTAAAAATGGATGTCGACAATACTCATGCCGGTTCGACGATCAAAACCAGCCCTTCACGCTTCACAACCTTCACCTGTGATCCGCCGCGTATCTTTTTCTCGCTTCTAGCGGACCATTCTTCGCCGCCCACGTAAACCGTCCCATCCATGGTGATGTCGGTGCGGGCTTCGCCGATCATCCCGATCAATCTTGAGAGGTCCTGGTTTGGGCGCGCTTTCAAGGCATCGATGGTCTTCCTGCCGATGAACCAGAGGAAGACAACAGCCAGGATGCTGACAACCGTTGCCAGGATCGGATTAATGGCTGGCGCACCTGTTTCAGTTCGAAAGAGGAATACAGACCCCAGGATAATCGAGATGACTGCCGGGATCAGCCAATACCATCGTTTCATCTTGCGCATGGCAATCAGGAACGGAACCACACCCACCAGCAATAAGGCCAAAGCCCAAAAATTCACCGGGAGATTATAGATCGAGTAGCCTGCCAGAAAAATGGCAAACAAGGTTCCAATTTCAAGAAAGCCTGTACCTGGTGTGAAGAGGGCTAACACACCCAAAATAAAACCCACAACGATTACCAGGTAGGCAACATTGGGGTCCAGAAAAATGTTCATTTTTTCCTCTCTGTCACTTTTATTTAAGGGACATTTTCATTATACACTAAGGAAAATATGAAATATATTAGAAGCGTGTATATTTCGTGTAGAATACGTATGGGCAAATATTCCTGACAAGAAACTGGAGAGTTCATTCATGGCAACCTTCGAAGAAACACTGAAATCGATCAACGCCACCAAGATCTTGGATGTGGCAACCGGCCGAGGGGATTTTCTCTTCTTTTTAAAAGAAAATCTCAGAGGGTTTGGAACCGGGACTGGCGTGGATATTAAAAAATCAGAAGCGTGGGCATCCAACAAAGAGTCGATGGATTTTCGCGAAATGGATGCTGCCAGGTTGGATTTTGCAGACGGATCGTTCGACCTGGTTTCGATGTCCAATTCGCTGCATCACATGCCTCAACCAGCAAAGGTGCTTGCTGAAATGGCAAGGGTTTTAAGCCCGGGTGGCGTTTTCTTGTTCTATGAGATGTATACCGATCGTCAAACCCCCGCGCAGCAAACGCACAACCTGCTGCATCAATGGTGGGGAAAGATCGACACTGCCACGGGCGTTTTTCACGCTTCACCCAACAAACGGGAGGAGCTTGTGCGCTCATTAAAAGAAACAGGCATTACGGCATGGGAATACTTCGATGAAGCAGACCTGTCCAGCGATCCTTTTGAGGCTGGTTTGATGGAAGAATTGGATAAGATCATCACCAGTTACCAGAAGAAAACCACCGATCAGGCCTTGATTGATGAGGGAGAGGAATTACGCAAGCGCATCAAATCCGTGGGATTTCACTCGGCCACCGAACTGGTCGCCATCGGGCGAAAAAGCTGACCTTCTCGCTGCGTACGAATACTATTCAAAAGGAAGGAAAATATGACAACCGAGATCATCTGGTACGGACACGCGGCCACCGGGATTAAAACTGCCGGACACTTTATTCTGGTGGATCCCTTTTTTAGCGGTAATGATCTGGCGAGCGAAAAGCCTGAAAACCTCTCGCCCGACTTCATTTTGGTCAGCCATGGACACGGCGATCATCTGGGTGACACGGTCGCCATTGCCCGCAGAACGAACCCCACGGTCATCTGCAATGGGGAGATCGCAACCTGGCTGAAGACGCGCGGTGTGAAAACCCACGCGCAGCAGATCATGGGCGGTTTCCAACATCCCTTCGGTTATGTCAAACTGACCTTCGCGATCCACGGATCGGTGCTGCCCGATCTCACGTTCGGCGGCAACCCCTGCGGATTCTTGATCACCACCACCGATCAGAAAAGGATCTACCTGGCCGGCGACACGGGCCTTTTTGGCGATATGAAACTAATCGGCGAAGAAGGTCTTGACCTGGCCATGCTGCCCATTGGCGGCAACTACACCATGGACCCCGATGACGCTCTGCGGGCGGTCAAGATGCTGACTCCCAAACTCGTGGTGCCCATCCATTACGATACCTTTGAGATCATTCGACAAGATCCGAATAAGTGGGTGAACCGCGTGCTTGCTGAAACCCAAGCTCAGGTGCGCGTGATGAAACCGGGAGAATCCATCGTTTTGTAAGATAACGAACCCACATTACGCTGTTTGGCATTATTCATGCAACACTCAATGCGTATCTTATTGATCGCGGAGGCTGTTGCATGAATACATTTCTGGAATTGCTCATCACCATTGGCCGTTTTCTGGTCGGCTTGTGGCCAATCATGTTCCTGGCTGTGCTGGTGGGGGTGTTCAAGCGTCGAAAAGGATTCAGAGCGATGCTCAGAACATCCATCAAGGCACTGGTGATCTCGTGGGGCTTCTTCGCCCTGCTCAATCTGATCTTCTACTTCACCAAGATGGATACCTTCCGTCTGCTTCCAGAAGCGATCAACATGAAAGTATTCCTCAGCGTCGGGTTGCTCCTGCTGCCCTTTGAGGTGGCCGTCCTGTTGGATGAACGGCACATGAAAGTCACGGCCAGAAGCCTGGAAGAAATGCGCGCGCTGTCACCCTCAGAATTTGAACGCCTGGTGGCGGAGACCTATCGCGATCAGGGTCACAAGGTGGATATCGTGGGCGCAACTGGCGATCACGGCATCGACCTGGTGGTTCATACGCGCAAAGGCGAAACCTGGCTGGTACAGTGCAAGAAATACCGCGGCAAAGTGGGCGAACCTGTGATCCGCGACTTCTACGGCGCGCTGCGGGCTGCCAATGCCGACGCAGGTGCGGTGATCACCAGTGGAACCATCACCACCCAAGCCCGTCTGTGGGCTGAAGGCAAACCGATCTTCCTGTATGACGGCGAGGAGTTCCTTGAGGTGATCCACACCACTCACATTCGAAAATCGCTGCCGCCGGAAGCGAAAAAGAAAGTCGCGGCCGAACCTGTGGCTGCCGCGCCGGTGCTGCAACCTGCTTATGCTGTCGCGGCTGTCGCTGCCGAACCCGTAATAACGAGCTACCCGGCCAAGACCACCACTTATACCGAGACCTATGACATCCCCGTGACAGAATCAGCAGATGTTGACCCCTATCCTCCGCAGGATAAACGGCCGTTCATGGAACTCAACGACACACCAGCCTGCCCGGCGTGCGGCCTGCCCATGCTGCTGCAAACCGAAAAACGTTTACTAATGAAACCCAGGCAGGTTTATATCTGCCAGAACGCGCCTTCCTGTAAAGAAACGATCGAAGTTGAATGACCCAATGAACCGCCCTTCAACGAGGGCGGTTTTTCTATTTTATTAAAGAACGGATGAATTTACCGCGGGGGGTGTCGTGAAAGTGCGAATATCCGTGTGATTCATAAGGAAAATTGCGTTTAACTGCTTTGCGGTAGGCTTCTTCTGGGAACAGGAAAGCGGTCACGGCTTCCGCGAAATCTTCTTTGGCGTTGAAATTCTTGTCCACGCCGCAGGGGGCGGGAGGACTGCCCACGTGATACCAAAAGCGGGGATCCTCCGGATAACGTTTGTGCAGCCAGTGGGAAAACCAGAAGCTGTGGGTGGCTTTACGCATGCGCTCAGAGAGTTTCCA
>CAZRHZ010000154.1:4163-5794 GCA_964599995.1 uncultured Anaerolinea sp.
GTGACAAGAGTGCTTGAAGGTTTCATGCTTACATTATACGAATTGCTGCAAGAGATCAGACAAGTGAGAAATCCTGATAGGTTTTGCCAGTTCCGGCTGGTTAAGATTGGCTTATTCATCGCGTGGAGCGTACATGCCTGAAGCGTTGCATAAAAAATTCTACGAACTGGATCTGGAAGAAAGGTTGGAGAAGTTGTGCCGCGAAAGCGGTCTGCCTGCTGCCGACCTTGATCCATTTAAAAGCGGCGGGCTGACGCCGGAGGGCGCGGACCACATGGTTGAAAACGCCGTCGGAGTGTTTGGCCTGCCCCTGGGGGTGGCGCGCAATTTTATCGTCAACGGCCGCGAGGTGCTCATCCCCATGGCGGTGGAGGAACCCTCCATCATCGCCGGAGCCTCTTTCATGGCCAAACTGGCGCGGGCAGGCGGAGGCTTTCAAGCCCAAACCGACGCGCCCGAGATGATCGGCCAGCTGCAGATTTTGGATATCAAAGACCCCGAAGTCGCTGCGCAGCGGATTTTGGAGCAGCGTCAGGACCTTTTGGCTCTGGTGGCGGATATTGACCCCACCCTGACCCGCCTGGGCGGAGGGCCGCGTGACCTTGAAGTGCGCATCATACGAACATCCGCGATTGGCGCGTTTGTGGTGGTGCACCTGATCTTGGACGTGCGCGATGCGATGGGCGCCAACGCCATCAACACCGCGCTGGAGAAGATTGCGCCGCACGTCGCGGAAATTGCGGGCGGGCGGGTGCATCTGCGCATCCTTTCCAACCTGGCCGATCGCCGGCTGGCCCGCGCTACCTGCCGCATCCCAACCTCCTCGCTGGCATTCGACCAATACAGCGGCGAATCGGTGCGCGATGGCATCATCCAAGCCTGGGCTTTTGCCGAAGCGGACCCCTACCGGGCGGCCACCCACAACAAGGGCATCATGAACGGGGTGGACGCCGTGGTGCTGGCCACCGGCAACGACTGGCGCGCGGTGGAAGCCGGCGCGCACGCCTATGCCGCCCGCAGCGGAAGATACACCAGCCTTTCGACCTGGTCGAAAGACGCAGACGGCAACCTGTGCGGACACCTCGAAATGCCCATGGCGGTTGGCATCGTGGGCGGCGCCACACGCGCACATCCAGCGGCGCAGGCTTGCCTGAAATTGATGAAGGTGAGCACGGCCTCCGAACTGGCCGGGATCATCGTCTCGGCGGGTCTGGCGCAGAACCTGGCGGCCCTGCGCGCGCTGGCCACCGAGGGCATCCAGCGCGGACACATGAGCCTGCACGCGCGCCAGGTGGCCGTGTCTGCAGGTGCGCAAGGCGACGAGGTCGAAAAACTGGCCAACCAACTGGTGAACGAAAAGCTGGTCCGCAGCGACCGGGCGGAACAGATCCTGAAAGAGTGGAGAAAATGATCCCATGACAACCAAAACTCCTGAAAACCATTTATTGAAAACCGACCGCAAGACCGGCATCATCGGCTACGGGGCTTACGTGCCGCGCTACCGGCTGCCGGGCAGCGAGGTCTCACGCATCTGGACGGGCGGCGGAGGCGGTTCACCCGTCAAGGAAAAGGCGGTGGCGGGCCTGGACGAGGACGTGATCACCATGTCCATCGAGGCCGCCCGCAACGCG
>CAZRHZ010000155.1:0-5771 GCA_964599995.1 uncultured Anaerolinea sp.
CGACGCCATCCAGGCCCGCGACACCGCGCATGGGTTGGAGATCATCCACCGCGCTTTGGACGCAGGCAGCGACCCGCGCCAGTACGCGCGCCAGGTGGTGGAATATTTACGCGGCCTGCTGCTCATCCGTATGGGCAATGAAAAACAGGTGGAAGCGACCAAAGAAGGTAAACAGTTGATGCAGCGCCACAGCCAGGCTGTGGCGATCCCGGTGCTGATGGAATGGATCCGCTTGTTCAACAACGCCATTAACGACCTGCGCACTTCGTGGCAGCCGAGCATGGCGCTCGAGATTGCCTTTGCCCAGGCAGCAGGAGTTGAAGGCGAGCTTGTGGCTGCAGTTCAACCAGTCAAAGAAGCGGCAAAGGCCGTGAAACAACCCGACGTAGTGAGCAAGAGCGAAGAGATCAAAAAATCTACGGTTGAAACCCGTCCGCAAGAACACAAGGTTGCGGTTGAACCGAAGACAAACGTAACCACCGATTCTTCCGTCGGAGGGGTTTCCACTCAAGACATCCTGGCCAATTGGAACACCATCCGCGCGGAGGTGAAGAGCAGACGCTCGCAGACCGAGGCGCTGTTAAATTCGCAGAAGCTGGTGCAGGTGAAGGATGGCGCACTGGTGATCGGGTTTGCCAGCGAAGTCTTGAAATCCAAGATGGAAACCGCTGAGAACATTGAGGTGACCCGGCAGGCGATCCAGCACCTCTTAAAAGTCGATCTGCCAATCGTGTGCATGGTGGTCAGTGGAAAAATGAGCGCGAGCCCGGTTGACCTGGACGTGGACTCGGATGGCATTGTGGGTGCTGCCTTGAATCTGGGCGGCAAACTTGTCAAACGTGATTAACTACTGAAGGAGTAGAGAATGGCAAAAGGATACAATCGACCTGTTGGCGGCGGCATGGGGGGTGGGGGTGGTATGATGTCGCAGATCAAGAAACTGCAGGAACAGATGGCTGCGGCTCAGGAACAACTGGCCATCGACACCGTCACCTCTTCTGCAGGGGGTGGTGCAGTGAAAGTGACCATGACCGGCGACCAGCACTGCAAGGAGGTCGTGATCGACCCCGAACTGCTCAAAGACGCGGACGCTGAAATGCTGCAGGATCTGGTTTTGAGCGCCGTTAACCTGGCCTTGGATGATTCACGCAAACTGGCCGAAGAACGCATGGGTCCGCTGGCAGGCGGCTTGCCTGGTATGGGTTTCTAGGATTTTTTCTCGAATGTCGATCCTGCCCCTCCCGATCCAGAACCTGATCAACGCGCTTGAACGCCTGCCGGGCATCGGACCCAAGTCTGCGTCGCGGCTGGCGTTTCATATCTTGCGCGCACCCGAAGACCTGGCGAATCAACTGGTGAACGCGTTGAGTGGGTTAAAGACCGCCACGGGGCAGTGCCGCATCTGTTATAACATCACCCTTGCCACTCAGGAAGTGTGCGACATCTGCGCGGATGATACCCGCGCGGACGGCACGATCTGCGTGGTCGAGGATCCGCTGGACGTGCTGGCGCTGGAGCGCACGGGCGGCTTTCACGGCCGTTACCACGTGCTGCAGGGCGTACTTTCACCCATCGAGGGGGTCGGACCGGATGACCTGAAGATCAAGCCGCTGCTGGAGCGTGTGCGCAGTGGGGAGGCCAAGGAAATCATCCTGGCCACCAATCCAAGCATGGAAGGCGACGCCACAGCACTTTATTTGAGGCAGCAGTTGATGACCATGGGCGTGCGCGTTACACGGCTGGCGCGCGGGCTGCCCATGGGCGGCGACCTGGAATACGCGGATCAGAATACCCTGCTGCGCGCCCTGGCCGGGCGACAAGACATGGGTTGATCGATTCTCTAGGGGGTTGTGGATATGGCAAAGAAAAAACCATAACACGAAATAAACGAAATCTACGAAACACACGAAATGTTTTTAGACTATAAAGAAAAGTTACGTGTTTTTCATGTATTTTGTGATTAATCGGGTTTTGCTTTATGACCCCAATGGATGGCCACGGTTCCAAAATTCAGGATCTCAAAGCGTACCTCGACAAAACCCGCCTCTTTCATTTTTTCGGCCAGTTCCTCGGCGCGTAGAAAAGTTTGGGTTGAGTTGGGCAGATAGCTGTAGGCTTCTTTTTGGCCTGTGATCACGGCGCCGATGAGGGGCACGATACGGTTTAAAAAGAGATTGATGAATGGGCTGAGCACGTTTTTGCGTGGGCGGGTCATATCCAAAATGGCCACCCGGCCACCAGGTTTGAGCACGCGGAATTGTTCTGCCAGAGCCTGGTCAACATCAACCACGTTGCGCACCAGAAAACCAGACATCACCGCATTGAATTTTTGATCTTCAAAAGGCAGGCGCAGGGCGTCAGCATTGCAGCGCTTGATCCCGTCCCAATCCCGCTCGGTGAGCATCATGCCCAGGGTGAAATCCCCAGCCGTGATATCCAATTCGGGCTGCTGCCTGAGGGCTTCGCATGAGAGATCACCGGTGCCCGTACCCAGGTCAAGCACCTTTTCACCAGGATGCAGACGAAGCGATCGAACTGTTTTCCTGCGCCAGGCGATATCACGTCCGCCGCTCATGATGCGGTTCATCAGGTCGTAACGCCCCGCGATACGGGTGAACATGTGCTGGACTTTGTCTTCGCGTTTGGGATTGTCCTCTTGGGTCATAGAGAACGATTATACAGGATTTGTCTTGCGAGCGCGATTCCGCCAGCGCAAGATCGCATTCTTCAACGGGGGTAGCCGCAGCAGGAGCAAGACAAGAACTACACTCCCGTAAATGAGGGGCTCCAAAAGGTTACCCTGCAAACTGAGCAGATTCCCTTTTTGGACCAGGAGAAAATGCAGCACGACCAGGGGGGAGATCAGATAAACTATGCGGTGCAGCTTTTTCCAGTTGGCTTTCAGCACTTTTTTCATCTTTTTAAGGGAAGTAACTGCCATAATAAGCAGCATCAGGAAGGCGGTTGCTCCCACCCAGATGTAAACCGAATGAATCAAAACCTGCCAGATGAATTTGAGTTGGAAACCGTAATCCAGCCAGAGGAAGATGAGCAGATGCACTGCCGCGAACAGAAAGCCGTAGACGCCTAAGGCCTGTTTTCGCTGGATCGGGAATTTCCAACCAAAAAGCGTGTTGGCAGGCGTGCAGGCCAGCGACAGGATCAAAAAGGCCAAGGCCGCCTTGCCAGTCTGGTGCTCAAAAGTGCGCACCCGAAAATATCCCGGTTCGCTGGTGAAAAAGATCAGCGCAAGGATTAAAAGGGTGAGCGCCGCACCCAGGTGCACCACGATCCTTGAGACATCCCATTTTGTTTTCATAAAAATTCCTAATAATTGACAGTCAAGTCCATGCCATCATAGAGGTGCGAGACTTGTTCCTCATATCCGTTGAACATCAAGGTTTCGCGCCGGCTGGATTCTCCAATGCGGTGCTCGGTGGCCTGCGACCAGCGCGGGTGATCCACGTTGGGGTTGACGTTGGAGTAAAAGCCGTACTCGTTGGGCGCGATATCGTTCCACAGGGTGGCTGGCTGCTCACTGACCAATTCGATCTTGACCACCGCTTTGATGGATTTGAAGCCGTACTTCCAGGGCACCACCAGCCGGATGCCCCCGCCATTCTGCGCGGGCAGGTCGCCGCCGTACATGCCGGTGGCCAGGATGGTGAGGTCGTGCATGGCTTCGTCCAGGCGCAATCCCTCCTGGTAAGGCCAGGGGTAGAAGCTGGAGTTTTGCCCCGGCATCTCCTGAGGTGCAAAAATGGATTCAAAGCGCACATATTTGGCTTGCGGGGTGGGTTCCACCTGATCTAACAGCCTTGAAAGCGGAAATCCCAACCACGGGATGACCAGGCTCCAACCTTCCACGCAGCGGAAGCGGTAGACGCGCTCTTCGGGCGTGAACAGGTCCACCAACTCTTCCACACGATAGGTCTTGGGATTGCTCACCAAACCGGTAACCTCCACATCCCAGGGAGTGGTGGCAAAGTTGGCCGCCATTTCAGCCACGTGCTCCGGATTGGTGGTGAATTCGTAATAATTGTTGTAATGGGTTGCATCATAAAAGGTGTTGGCGGTGTTCCCCAATTCGTCCGTGTAGTAGGTTGGGGAGGAGGGGGGTTCAGCGGATGATTTGGGTAGACAGGCAGCCAGCGCGATGCTGCTGGCCGCGATGGCTGCGGTGCGCATGAACTCGCGGCGTGAAAGGAAGAGATCTTTTGGGGTGATCTCTGAACGATCGATCTCCACGGATTGATAGGCTTTTGTTTTCATAGTTTGGCTCTCTTGTTAATCCAATATACACATTATAGGTAAATATTATCATAATTGCATTAATAAAGAATGATCTTGTCAAATGTTTTTTCATCGAGTCATGCAAAAACCGCAGGTTCGTTATTGCAGGTCGCCGATGTTCAAGCGCACAGTCTCACCCAGATCATCGAAGGTGACTTCGATGCCCGCGAAGGTTGTGTTGAGTGTTGTGCTCTCGCCAGCCAGAATGCCAGGCAGGGAGGCGTCGATCCAGCTTTCCATTTCAGCCAGATCTTCTACTGAAAAAGCCAGAGTGGCGATCTGCTTGAAAAAAGCACTGGCCTCCTCCTGATTGGAGGGGGTGAAAACCGCGCTGACACAATCCACTTTTTCGGGGGCGTCTTTGCGTGAATAAACCTCGATCGAGGTGATCGGATCTCCGGCTGCGGACCAGCAGACATGGTCTTCATAGGCCAGGGTGTACCCCGCTGCGCCTTCCTCATGGCAATCAAGTTTGTATTGATCGGCCAGGGTGGTCAGGTTTTCTGTGATCGCTTCTGTTGAAAGGGGCAGCAGCCCCGTGCTTTTTTCGATCTGAGCTTCTGAATGCTTCTGGCCAAGCCAGGACGACAGGTTGAGAACTGCTCCGATCAGGAACCAGACAAGCGCGACCGCCACCAAAACGAGCAATCCCTTGCGGCTTTTATCCAGTTTCTGCGTGGAGGTCTCGGGCACCAGGAGTGCGTCTGACGGGTTGTTGGGATCGTAACGGATGGGCACGCTTTTTCCGACCGGGTAGGCTTGCACGATCATCGCGGCTTCTGCTTCGCTGTGGGTCGGGTAGGTGCCCGTGAAGTTGCTGTATTCGCTGGAGCGGAACGGCTTGCCCAACACGTTGTAGGAATACTCGATCTTGGGCGTGTAATGTTTGGTCCGATAGGCCGTGCGCGTCAGTGAGTTGTAGTGACGCGATCGAAATTGTTCCACCTGCGAGGATTCCACGCTAGCCTGCGCCGTGGACCAATTGACGATGGCTTGGCAGCGTTTGATGTGTTTGAGTGTGCTGAACAAGAAGAAACATCCGATGCCGCCCAGGATCAAGGCGGGAAACAACCAGATCAGGAAGAAATCCATCTGCCCCTCCTTTTTCCAGTTCAGTGTAGCATTTTCTGGAACGGGGTTCAAGCTAAAATTTTGCGCAAAGCGTCTCGTTGACGCCCCCCGGCCTTCATGATAAAATCCTTGTCGCTGCTGCCCCCATTGTCTAGCGGCCTAGGACGTGGCCCTCTCAAGGCCAAAACACGGGTTCGAGTCCCGTTGGGGGCACTAATCATTTAAAAAGCTCTCTCAAGACCATGCCCCTGCGTGGTACAGGCACCGTTTCGGGGAAAAGCACCCCTCACGGTGCAGGCAACACGGGTTCGAGTCCCGTTGTCCCTACGGGAGGCTTCGCGCGGGGCACTAATTATTTAACCAATCCCCTCATCAATACCCACACGCACTGGCGAGCGGAGTGAGAC
>CAZRHZ010000156.1:0-2197 GCA_964599995.1 uncultured Anaerolinea sp.
CGCGCACCAACTGTCCGCTTTGCACGTCCCAGATTTTGATCGTGGGGTCAATCCCTCCCGAAGCCAACAGACTTCCATCTGGAGAAAAGGCCACGGCATGAATGTCGGAAGAATAGCCTTCCAGCGTGAACAACTCACGTGCTTCGGTAACACTCCACAACTTGACGGAGATATCCGCAATGCCGTCCGGGCCCATTGCAGATCCGGTTGCCAGCAAGGTGCCATCTGACGAAAAAGCCATGCCGATCACGGCATCGGAGTGTTTGTCCAGTGTGGCTTGATGTTGCCATGTAGAAGTATCCCACAGTTCGATGGGCTTGTTGGAGGGGACCAAAGCCATCCAGCGACCATCTTGAGAAAAGGAGCACACGGTGCGATCCTGCATCGCATCATGCACTGTCTCTCCGCTCTCGATCTCCCACACCTCGCATTGGCCGGTCGCCAATTGCTGGTCATCGGCCAAAAAGAATACGTTCCAGCCACCGGTGCGGTTGTAGGAGTTGATTTCCTGGCGGGTCGTGAGATCCCACAACTTAACTTCAGAATTTTGATCTACAGACGCCAGAAGTCGTCCATCAGAAGAAAACGCCACCGAGAAAACCCGATTGGCGTGTCCACTTAACTTGGTTTGAAGCGCTATTTGTGAAACAGTTTCAGCCGAGATGGCCGTCGCATCAGAAATCAGCGGAAGCGGTGACTTGGTTGCTGGTGCAGCGGAGCAGCCGCTCAGTATAAACGAAAACAAGATCATTGCTGAAAACAAGAGAAAAATGGGTTTCATCGTTTTTCCTTTATGAAGAAAATAATAACATTCACTGCTTTCAGATCGCTTTTCTGGCGCGCAGCTCTTTTTCCATGGTCACAAATTCACTGACGACGGACATGCCGACCTTCTGATACAGTTGGGTCGCGCCCGTGACGTTGGCGGCGTCCACCCCCAGGCCGATGGTTTTTATGCCACGCTGGTAGAATTCATCAAATGAGCGCAGCAGCAGTGCCAGCCCCAGTTTCTTGCCGCGCCAGACCGGGCGGACGGCCAGGATGTGGATCCAACCGATGCCCATGCGCATCTGGTTGATCGAGAAACCGGCCACCTGATCCCCATCCCAGATCACCATCCACAGGCTGGGGTCGTATTCGGGGTTTTCGAAGGTGAAATAAGAAAACTCCTCAAAACTGAAGGTGCGACTGTCCGGATTTCTGAGGAAGGCTTCGTTGCGCGCCTGCCAGATTGCAGTGCCATGTTCTTCTTGAACAAAAGGGCGGAATTCAAGACCTTCTGGTAAAACGGGTTCTGCAGGTTTCTTCTCCAGGTCGATCCCCATGCGCCAGTGATAACGCACCGGGTTGTAACCAGCCTCGATCAAAGCGGCCTTGCCAGTCTCATCTTTGTTATCGAGAGCAACACGCATGAACACACGCCGTTCAGGTTCAGCTTGCGGAACGTGCTGGTCTTGAACGCGAATCTCCATGGCAGCGAGTAGAGTGGCTTCAACCCCCTGCCCCTTATATTGGGGATGAACATAAATATCACCGCTCATTTCACAATGGTCATTAACGTCGAAGACCGCGCCGTAACCGATCAGGTCTCCGGTTGCGATTTGCACGACAAACGCGTCCTGTTCTGGATCAAAGCCTGCGTAATCCCATTCGTTGGCCAACTCTTCCGAAGTGGTCGCCAGACTGGAATCGCCTTCGGCTTCACAGGTCAGGGAGATCAAACGGGTGATGTCTTGTGAATCACTACGTTTAGCAGTTCGCAAAGTGAACCCGGTGGATGTGCCCATGTTTAGTTCTCCGCTGCTGATGGTGTGGTTTATGATTGCGATTTGTTGGACCGAAACCAGGGTCAGACCCAGATCGCGGATACGAGCCAACACGCCATGCAGGGCAGCCTGGTCAGGGATGGATCCGGCCAAAAGACTGTCTCCCGCCTGGTGAGTAATGGTAAATTCATCAAACCAATCCGACCAGCGCGGATCAAGCTGACCCCTGACGCATATCTCATATCGAACGTCTTGTTGAAATATTGTTATCTGCTGGTTCATTTTTATCACCCCATAACGATACTCTATTGTTTTCTGGATGTCTTCACCAAGTAGGTGAAATTTATAGGTGAAATTTATAGGTGAAATCCTAAAACTGGTCAGGTAACACCGCTCAACTACTATGCTTGCTGGCCAAATCTCACCCATCT
>CAZRHZ010000156.1:2297-5726 GCA_964599995.1 uncultured Anaerolinea sp.
CTGGTCAGGTAACACCGCTCAACTACTATGCTTGCTGGCCAAATCTCACCCATCTTCTTCACCTATCTGGTGATGCTTTTTTCCCCCACTCGAGTATGATTACATCAATCAAAAATCAGGTCAATGAAGGCGTTCAAAATCTCCTTGATTGACATTGAGATCTGGTTTTCATCATTATTACTTCGGAGACCTGCCCCATGAATCCCATCCATCCCCCTCAAAAAAAACAACCGATTCTGACCCCGATTGTACGATGGTTTATGTTTGCAATGATCCTGGCGAATATTGCCGCGGCCATGACAGGAACCCTCCTCCCAATCTACCTGACCGAATTAGGTGCCAGCGTTGGACAGGTGGGATTGGTCTTTACCCTGACCTCAATCGTCGTTTTCACCCTGCAGATCATGGGCGGGTGGATCTCGGACTCGATTGGACGGCTTCGTGCCATCGCCATTGGCAGTATTGGCGGTATCCTCGGCTTTGTTGCCATGCTGCTTGCCCCCACCTGGCAATGGATGATCGTCGCATTGGCTGTCTACCAGATCCCGTTTGCCCTGGTCGGCCCCAGCTTTGGAGCTTTCCTGGCTGAAAACTCGACCGAAGAAAACCGCGGTCGGGTCTATGGCATCACCGGTACGATCTACCAAATTGTTGGTGTGCTTGGTCCTCCCATCGGTGGTTTTCTGGCAGCGAAATATGGTTTCAAGGCCATGCTGCTGGTTGCCACCATCTTTTATATTGTGGCTGTTGGCTTGCGCATTTGGATGGCAAAAACCATGCGCTCGCCGGAAGAAAAAAGCCGCACGCCGCTCTCAATGGCCTCATTCAAATCCAGCCTGGTCACCTTGTTTGGGATGTTGTTGGGAGGTGGTGTCATTACATGGATCTTTGTCACGGATGGCATCAGCGATATTGCTTTCCGCTTATCGGGTGAACTGCAGCCCATTTACTTGCAGCAGGTTGGAGGCATCTCGATCGAACAGATCAGCCTTTTAGGCTCCATCAGCGCACTCAGCCTGATGTTCATCCCCATGCTCTCAGGCAAGCTTACCGATCGCTTTGGCGAGCGTCTGCCAATCGTCGGGGGGTTTCTGTTGGTCTTTTTCGGTCTCATGATTTTCTTACAGGCAACCAGCTTCTTTACTTTTGCCCTCAGTTCGATTGTTTTCGGAGTTGGCGGCGGACTTTTAGGGCCGGCCTACCAGTCGTTGATTTCAAAAGTTGTGCCGGCAAAAATGTTGGGGACTTTCTCTGGTGTGTTTGATAGCAGTCGCGGCTTTATCTCGCTGCCCGCCCCCTGGCTGGGTGCTAAGCTTTGGGAGCGCTTCAGTCCGCAAACGCCATTTCTGATCACCTCGCTGGCAACCTTAGTTATCCTCCCCCTGATTTGGTTTAAATTCAAAGCGCCAAAAAGCCAACCAGCCGCGCTCAGCCCGGATGCATCTTAACCAGAAAGCGTACCAACCCGCGGGATTGGATTTTTTTTATACGACTAGAATTCGTGTTGCCACCCACCAGTTACACCTGGTGGGTGATTTTCGTGCGAACGATCGAATTACCCGATCGCTCATCGTGTAAATCCGGTTGTTGAAAAGATTAAAGGATTTTCAATTCTCTGGCTTGCGTGATCGCTTCGTGGCGGCTGTGAGCGTTCAATTTTCGATACATGCTTTTGATGTGGGTGCGCACGGTGTTGGCTGATAAGATCAGTTTTTCCGAGATCTTCGGTACGTCCAGGTTGGCGGCCAGCAGGCGCAGGATTTCCATTTCGCGTTCGCTTAAAGGTTCGAGCAGTTCATCGGCAGCAGGTTTAGTATTGGGATGTGAACGATGGTCAAAGGCAGACAATATCTGGCGGGTGAAATCCGAACGGATGCCGTTTCGTTCTGCCGTTCTGAGCAGGTTTTCCATCGCCCGGCCTTCGCGCAAAAAAGTCATTTTACGGTTTTCAGGCTCTGCCAGGATCAACGCCTGGGTTAACTCCTTCAACGCAGCCGGTTCATCCCCACAGGCTTGCAAGCCCAAGGCGCGATAGATATGCGGCCGCATCGCCAATCGAAGGAAGTCTTCACTTTTTCCTGCCATCCAGGAATCCAGCACAGCCAGCGCGGCAGTTGGCTGCTCAGTTTTTAGCAGGAAGCGTGCTTTCATTGCTTTTGGTATTTCCATCTGGTTCTTTGTGAATACGCTTAATAATTCTTGCACCGCTAACTCATCCACCGGTTCGCGGTCCAGCAGCCCATCCACGATCAAGCTGACCACGTTTTGTTCCGCCCAGGGCGAGATCGCAGCGGCCAGATCCAAAGCACGTTGATAAACCTGCCTGCCCTCACCCGGGTCTTCTTGAAACATGAGAGCGTGCGCAAGAAATTGGCAGCAAAATAACTCATTTTCGATTTGTCCAAGTCGTTCGCTCAACGCCAAAGCACGTCGACCCATTTGGATCGATTTTTCCATCTCGTTCCGCTCGGTATACACGCGCGACAGGATGGCATAATTGGTACAAACCATCAATACTTCTCGTCCCGTGCGCTGCTGGTAGGCATCGGCAATGGCCACGGCTTGCTCGCAGACTCGATGGGCTGCGTTAAAATGCCCGGCACTCTGATGTCCCATCGCCAGGCTTGCTGCCACCGTCACCACCACATGCGGGTTATCGGCTTGAAGTGCCAGATCAAGCGCGCGCTCCAGGATCGGCATGGCATTGGGATCGTGCCCGTCTTTGGAAAGGATGTCTCCCCAAATGGCCATGTTTAAGGCCCGTGTGTCTACCTCTTCGGGCGGCAGCCAGCGTTCGGCCTGTTCAGCGTGAAGCACGGTGTTCTCCACGTCTCCCTGCGAGTTGTAGGCAGAAGCCCAGGCAGCCTCCAGATGGCCGCGCAAGCGCGCTTTTTCAGGGCTTTCAGGCTGACTTTCAAGGTACTTGGACACGGCTTCCAAATCTTGAAGCACCTTTTCAAATTGACCACTACCCGGCAAACTCGCGCGCGCGATCCTCAGCCAGGGGTGGCCTTCGATCCACTTGGCGGGGATGGCCTCCAATTTTTGCATGGCGGCACCCAGGTCTTCATGGTTAAAAAGCAGCGTGGCGTTGCCAGCAAATAAATTCTCCACCATTGAGAGTTCGCCGGCTTGGAGCGCATAATGCAGCGCTTCCAGCCGTTTTCCGTGCACCGCGTACCAATTGGATGCCCTGCGCTGGAGTTCAGCCGTCAAACCAGGATAAGCCTGTTCCGACCGAATGCGCAGGAGATCGGCAAACAGGTGATGATAGCGGTACCATTGTCGATCCAGGTCGAGCGGGATCAGAAAGAGGTTTTCTTGTTCCAACTGCAACAGGATGGTTTGGCTGTCGCTGCGGCCGGTCACAAAATCGCACAGTTCATTGTTGAACTGGTCCAGCACCGCCGTTTTAAGCAGGAACTCCTG
>CAZRHZ010000157.1:0-5720 GCA_964599995.1 uncultured Anaerolinea sp.
CGTCGAGTTGTCCTTTTTTCAGTCGTTCAATCGCTTGTTGATCGTTCATGCTTGTATCCGTGATGTTGAGATCTCATGTATTAAATACAGCTCCGGCTGAAAAAGGTTGGTAGTTTATGAGAAATTTCAATGTGCAAAGGAGTTGGGAATTCATTTAAACGATAAAAAATCGATTCAGTTTCAAATTCTATAGGCCAATTTTGAAAATTTGTATAAGATGAGTCTTTACAGTAACACTTAAATTTGTAATATTGGATATCTCCTTGAAAATGTGATTCAACAAAAAAAAAGAATAGCCCATAAAGTTGGATTTTCAGTAAACACTGATTTTATCCATAGTTTTTCCTCTTCTATCTCTTCAAAAGTCATATAAGTTTTAAAATCGAGGTAAACACTTATAATAAATTGATAAGGCTTCGATTGTATTACTTCAAAATACTTTTGGTTTTTGTCATGAATTTGATTTGTTACACGATCAAAGACATTTGAATTTCCAGCTCGTTCGTATGTAAATGATTCAATAAGAAGATTGGATGTTTCGTCAACCCAATCTGGTTTTTTTTGTAATATTTTCTTGTTGTATTCAAATTTGAAACCATTTTTGTTAAATGCTTCAGCAGGGAAAAATTCACGAAATATATGCCTTGCATTCGAATCGGAATTTTCATCTTTATGTTTCATCAATGATTTGTTTGCATTAAATATTGCTTTCATCATTTTTTGTTGAGAGATTTCATCGAAAAAAGGCAATAAATTTCTTATTGCCAAATTGATCGAATGGTTTTCTGAAAATTTAGTTGGTTTCGATATAATAAATTTCCTCAAATAAGTATACGATTACTTTTGCAGGTTAATTAGCAACTTTCATCTACTTGACACACGCTTCTCATGCGCATATACTACAGTTAATTGAATATGTTTCTTCGGGGCAGGGTGCGAGGTGTGAACCTCAATTCCCGATCGGCGGTGACAACCCGCGAGCGCGACAGCGCACGATCCGGTGAAATTCCGGGGTCGACGGTATAGTCCGGAAAGGAGAAGAAATTTTCTTTTTCTGCGATCTTTCCATCGCATCTCAAGCCCCGAAAACTCTTTTTCGAGGTTTTTTTATTGAACAAAACAAACGGTTACACCCAAATTGAACCAGATCCAAAAGAAAAAGCCACCACGTGGCTGGCCCGTTACAACGGCGGTCTGGTGGGGATCTCTCTACTGCTGGCCTTGCTCCTCTGGGGCTTGATCGTGCGCTGGGGCAAACCGGCCGAGTTTTTATTACCCTCGCCCGCGGCGGTCTTACAGAAACTGATCGAAGTGATTCAGGATGGCAGCCTGCTCAAACACACCGCGGCCACGCTTTACGAGGTGCTGCTTGGGCTGCTGGCCGGCAGCCTGCTGGCCACTTTCATTGGATACGCGCTCGCCAAATCCAGCCTGCTCGAAAAGATCCTCTCGCCCTACCTGGTTGCCAGTCAAGCCGTGCCGGTGGTGGCCATCGCGCCCCTGTTGATCATCTGGTTCGGGCCGGGTGTCTTTTCCAAGATCCTGATCTGCGCCATGACCGTGTTTTTCCCGATCCTGGTCAATACCATGCTCGGGTTCCGCGGCGTACCTGACAAATTGCGCGACCTGATGCAGTCCATGCGCGCCAGCCGCTGGCAGAAACTGCGCCTGCTCGAGATCCCGGCCGCGCTGCCCATCCTGTTCGGTGGGCTGCGTATTGGCGCCACCCTGTCGGTGATCGGCGCGGTGGTGGGTGAGTTCATCGGCTCTGATCGCGGGCTGGGATTCCTCATCAACGTCGGCCGCGGGCAATACGACACCCCGCTGGTCTTTGTGTCGCTCTTCACCCTGATCCTGCTGGCCATCCTGCTTTACAGTCTGGCGCTGGCGGCCGAAAAACGTTCCACGCGCTGGAAAAACGCGCATCGCAGCTAATCATACGGAGGTAATCATGAAAAAAAGCATTCTCTTCCTGACCATCAGCGTTCTGCTCTTGTTGAGTGCCTGTTCTGCTTCGAACGGCCAGGCCAGCGCTAGCCTGGTGACCGTCAAACTGCCGCTGGGTTACATCCCCAACGTGCAGTTCGCCCCGCTTTACGTGGCCATTGAAAAAGGCTTCTATGAGCAGCGCGGCATCCAGATCGACCTGGACTACAGCATGGAGAACGACAACGCTGTGTTGCTGGCGAACGACACCATCCAGTTCGCGGTGCTTTCTGGTGAGCAGGTGCTGCTGGCGCGCGATCAGCAGATGCCCCTGACCTACGTAATGGCCTGGTACCAGCAGTATCCGGTCGGCATCGTTTCAAAGACCGAAGCCAACATCACCAGCGTGGCTGACCTGCAGGGTAAAAAGATTGGCCTGCCCGGCCTGTATGGCGCCAGTTACATCGGTGCCATCGCCCTGTTGGATTCGGCGGGCTTGACCGAAAGCGACGTGACGCTGGATTCGATCGGCTACAACCAGGTGGAAGTGCTCATGGCCGACCGCGAAGATGCCGTGGTGGTCTACGTGGCCAATGAACCCGTCCAACTTGCCGCGCAGGGAATCTCCATTAATCTGCTCAAAGTATCAGACGCCCTGGATTTGGTCGCGAATGGGCTGGTCACCAACGAGAAGACCCTGTCTGAGAACCCCGAACTGGTCAAAGCCATGGTAGCCGCCACTTTGGAAGGCGTCGAATATACCACCGCACACCCGGACGAAGCCTTCGAAATCTCCACCAAATACGTGGAGAACCTGGCGGAGGTGAAAGACATCCAAATGCAGGTGCTGCAGGAATCCATTAAACTCTGGCAGGCTGAGGACGGGGGAACCTCTAACCCCGAGGCTTGGGTCAACATGCAGCGCATCCTGACAAACATGCGGCTGATTTCAGGCGATCAGGACGTAACCCTGAGTTACACCAACGAGTTTTTGCCCTGATGGTTCTTGACCCTTGCAAGTTCCTCGAGGTGGAACATGTGGGCATGGCTTTCCGCGGCGCGGACGGCCTGCTGGATGTGCTCAACGATGTCTCATTTTCTATGGGCAGCCGTGAGTTTCTGTGTGTGCTGGGCCCCTCAGGCTGCGGCAAGAGCACCCTCTTGAGGCTGATCGCAGGGCTGCTCAAGCCCGCCAGGGGCGGCATCCACTTTGGCTGCGGCGGCAGCGACCCGAACATCAGCCTGGTCTTTCAGCAAGCCAACCTGATGCCCTGGCGCACGGTTTTGCAGAATGTGCTGCTGCCGCTGGAAGTGAAGGGGGTCGACAAGGATATCGCGCTTGGGCGTGCCAGAGATATGATCCACCTGGTTGGGCTGGACGAATTTGCTACCGCCTGGCCTTCCGAACTATCGGGCGGCATGGCCCAACGCGTGGCCATCGCGCGCGCCTTCATCGCTGAACCCGATCTGCTGCTGCTTGATGAACCCTTCGGTTCGCTGGACGCGCTGACCCGCGAGCGCATGGGAGCCGAGCTGCTCAACCTCTGGCAGAGTAAACAGCACGCCGTCATCATGGTCACGCATTCCATCTCGGAGGCTTTGCTTCTCTCGGACCGTGTGTTGGTGCTTTCGCCGCGCCCCGGCGAGATCGTCACGGAAGTGACGGTCGATCTTCCCCGCCCGCGCGGAGAAGAAGCGCGTTACACGCCAGAATTCCAGCAACTTGAAAAGCAGTTGAGGCAGGCCATCAAGTAAAGACTCTGTCCGCAACACTTATTATTCGTCATTTTTGAAAAAGGTGAAGACTTTCTTTGCGATCTTTGCGCCTTCCCTGGCACTGACCGCCAGGGCAGTGTGCGAGAGACACTTTTCCGTGTATTTCGCAATTTTCGTGGTGGGATTTAGATTTTAGGAATTTCCAACAGCAGATTTTCAAGCAGCAAACGCAGGTTGGCGTTTTGCTCAAGTAATTCCATCGAGCGGTCGATCTCATTCAACAAAACAACGATCTGTTCATTGCGTAGTTGACGCGCCAGATTAACGATCTCGGCCTTGTGATCCTGGTTGGTTAGGGCATCCGTCTTATCGTTGGCGGCCAGCAGCAGATCGCGGGCGAAAGACAGCCAGGCCTGCAGCACCAGGCGCAGTTGATCGCGGCTGCGCGCCAACGCATCAGCCGCTGTGAAACGCTCCCGGATGGAAAGCGGCATCAAGCGCATCAGTTCGTCCACCCAGGCGGCGCGCTTTTCAACCAGTTCTGCATCCGTCGACATGCGCACAGCCAGTCCTGCCCGGCCGTTGGACAGGTGCGCGATCAGGCTGGCCCTTTCTGCGGGCAGGTTCCAGCGCGTTTGCAGCGCGGATTCCAATTTTTCGATCGAAACAGGTCGCAGCCGCAGGATCTCGCAGCGGCTCGAGATGGTGGGCAGCAAGTTGTCAGGCGAATCGGCCGTCAAGAGCAGAATCACTTGTTTGGGGGCTTCTTCGAGGGTTTTCAACAGCGCGTTTTGGGCATTGGCGTTGGCTTGATTGAAGTTCAGCAGCAGAGCGATGCGGAAGCGTGCTTCGTAGGGAGAAAGGCTCAGGCTGCGCTGCAGGTTGCGGATCTGGTCCACTTTGACCATGCCGCCTTCCGCCTCGGGTTCCACGATGCTCAGATCGGGCTGCTGCATTTTGGTGGTTTGCTTGCACACCCGGCAGGTTCCGCAGGGTTCGCCTGGCGCGCTGGGCGTGGGGCAGTTAATAGCCTGGGCGAAAGCCAGCGCCAGGCTGCGCCGCCCGATGCCGGGCGGGCCGCTGAACAAATAAGCATGCCGCACGTCTCCGTGGCGGATGTGCTGTTTCAGCAGGTTTTCGGCCCATTCGTGACCGAGCAAGTCCCAACTCATGAGGCGATTGTAGCCTAAAGGCGGGGGGTTGGCAACCTGAGATGAAAAATTTAAGCTGGGGTTATTCTTCTGCTGGTAGGTTCAAGCCTGTAAGAGGCACCCAGGCCAGCACGCTGGTGCCATTGCCGGGCTCAGAAGAGATATCCACAGCGCCGCCCACATTACCGGCGCGCACTTCCATGTTGGAAAGCCCGTGCCCCATGTTGATCTCCACTTTGTCCTGGTCAAAACCGCGGCCATCATCTCGCACCTCGATCAAAGTTCGGTCAGTGGTGCTCCAAACTGCGATTTCCACGTGGTGCGCCTTGCCGTGTTTGGCGATGTTGGCCAGCGCTTCCTGGCAGATGTGGAACAACGCCACCGCCTGCGCCTCTTGCAGACCGTCGATCTGGCCTTCAGGTCCCTGCACGTTGACCTCGATCAATGTGTTGGCCTTGAACTCTTGCACCAGGCGGTAAATGCCCTGCATCAGGCTTTCGTCGTGCAGTTGGCGCGGACGCAGGTCGAGGATGTACGCGCGGATGTCGCGGATCGAGTGGTTCAGGTCTTTGATGGCCTGCTCGATGCGGCTGGTCGAAGCCTCGGGGTCTTCTGACATCAACAACCGAGCGTGTTCGAGGGTCAGCCCGACCGCGTAGATGGATTGGATGATGCCGTCATGCAAGTCCATGGCGAAACGGTCGCGTTCTTCCAGAACGGCCAGGCGTTTGCCAGACAGGTTTAACTGCACGTTCTCAATGGCTGTGGCCATCCACGAACTGATGGCTTGCACGAACTGCACTTCCAGGTCGTCGAGCGGCTGTGGGTGGCAGGCTGCCACGCACAGCACTCCCACGATCCCACGCCGGCCGGTCATGGGCAGCACGGCCAGTTGGTGGATGCCCTGCGAGCGGATGTTGGGGTTCA
>CAZRHZ010000158.1:0-1654 GCA_964599995.1 uncultured Anaerolinea sp.
CAGTAATTCCCCAGGATCCAAGCGCGACTCCCACCTATGAAAATTGTTTCTGGAATTGGGCCTACGGTGAGGGTTCCCCTGAATTCGATGCTGCCGTCATGCAGGAATTCACCAACCAGGGGATCGTAGGCACGCTGACCAGTTCGAGTTATGGCGAAATCTATAGTTGCGACAATTCCTATCACGCCAAAGATCTGGATGTGCAACTGGAAATTCGCGTGAAAAGCCTGGATGACCAGGTTGCACTGGGGAGCATAGCAGCCAGTGCTTTCGACATTATGAATGAAAAACTTTCCATCAGCGGGATCTCGGGGTTTGGAAATATCCAGTTAACTTTTATGACAGATGATGGAAGCACCTCGTGTTATTGGGACTTGGAAAGTAACACTTGCATTTAATTTCAATACGGATCGAAATGAGGGTTCATGCTTGAGAAAGTAACTGATTATATTGATCCCATCTTATTAAAGCGTGCAGAACGCGATCAACAAATGGTCGCCCAACCCCGCAACTGGCTGGCGTTGACCGGTTTATTCTGGTTGGAAGAAGGCGATAATCCTTTCGGAAAAGACAGCCAGAATAAGATTCTCATCCCCAATCTTCCGCTTGAGCGCTGCGGATGCCTGCGCCTGGAAGAGGGCAAAGTGTTTCTTTCTGAAGCTGCGCATGCCGTAACCCTTAATGGAAACAGCGCTGAGCTTCGCCAGCTTTTCACTGACATGGACGAAAAACCCGATCTGCTCGAAGCGGGGCCGATCCTGATGATGGTGATCCGGCGCGGAGAGCACTGGCTGTTGCGCGCCTGGGATCGCGAATCATCAGCTGTGAAGGAATTCAAAGGGTTGAAGTACTTCCCCGTTAACCCGGCCTACTACGTGCAGGCTGGTTTTGAGCCGTACGAACCTCCCAAAACGATCGTGATCCACGACGCCATCGGTGGACAGCATGAAAGCGCGATCCTGGGGCGGGTCCATTTTCAAATCAATCGCACAGACTGCACACTTGAAGTCGAGGATGGTGGTGACGAGGGCTTGATCAGTTTCGTGGATCAGACCAAAAGCGACACCACTTATCCGGGCGGGCGATGGCTGACGCTGCCCAAGCCCATCCAGGAATGTGTCACGCTGGATTTCAACCTGGCCAGCAACTGGCCGTGCGCCTACACAGCTTATGCCACCTGCCCGCTTCCACCGCAAACGAACCAGCTGCTTGTGCGAATTGAAGCCGGGGAGAAGAGATATCACGACTGATCGGAGAAATCTATGCCAACCCGAATTGATATGGTGGGGATTTTTGTCAATAACTTGAAAAGCATGGTCGATTTTTATCGCGACGCGCTGGGTTTCAAGATCGAGTGGGATGGACGAGGTCCATACGCTGAGTTCGAGAATGACGGTGTGCGCTTTTCCATGTATGAGAGAGCCCAGTTACCCGCGCTGCTCGGACAAACCCCTGGGTACCCAACGGGGCTTAATGGCACTTTTGAACTTGCCATCGATCTACCCACCTCCGCGGAAGCGGATCGTGAGTACGAGCGGGTCATCCAGGCCGGCGGAAGACCGGTCTATGCACCCCGCGATGAACCGTGGGGCATGCATTCCTCGATGGTCGCTGACCCTGAAGGGAATTTGATCGAGATCGGTTCGTGGAATAA
>CAZRHZ010000158.1:1754-5689 GCA_964599995.1 uncultured Anaerolinea sp.
CCTTTGATCGCGTTGATCAGGTCGGTTCGCGGCAGGTCTTTCAATAAATAGCCTGACGCGCCGCTGCGTACCGCATCGATCAGCCATTCGTCATCGTCGAAAGTGGTCAGGATCAAAACGTTGATGGTTGGATGCTTTTCACGGATTTTGCGAGTCGCAACCACCCCATTCATTTCTGGCATCTTCAAATCCATTAAGACCAAATCAGGATGGCAAACTTCAACCTGTTCCAAGGCTTCAATTCCGTTATGGGCAATGCCAACCACGTTGATCTCGGGGTCAGATTCGAGGATACGCTGCAGCCCGTCGCACACGATCTCCTGGTCGTCGCAGATCAACACCTTAATCATTGAAACGCTCCCACTCGAACCGGATGGTCGTTCCTACACCATAATTGCTATCTAGAATCAACTTGCCGCCTGCCGCATGTGCGCGCTCCTGCAATCCGCGCAACCCGAATTTGTTCTCAAGAGCGACTTGTGAAAGGTCGAATCCGCTTCCATTGTCATGGATGGTGAGTTCCAACTTTTTGTCGTCCAGGCTCACCTTTACTTCCGCCGATTCTGCGTTCGCGTGTCTCACGATATTTTCAAGGCCTTCCTGCGTGATGCGATACAGACTCTGTTCCACATCCAGGGGCAGTGTGGGGATCTGATCGGGGCACTCAAATGCGATCGGGATGGAACTACGTGTGGATGCGGCCTGCACCAGATTATTAAGCGCCATTTTCAACCCCAGGTCCTCCAAAGGGCCAGCCCGCAAAGCCTTGAGCACCCGCCGCGTTTCATCCAACCCCTGGCGTGTGATCTTCAACGAGTGATCCAGCATACTTTGCGTCTCAACCTGCTCAGGATTCACCGCTGTTTTGATCGCCTCAAGATTGATCGAAAGTCCGCTCAACGTGTGGGCGAGGGTATCGTGCAGTTCGGCAGCGATGCGAGTCCGCTCGCGATGTGTGGCCAGCTGTTCCAGCGTGCTGGCATATTGATTTAATTTCAAGTTGTTCTGCAGCAATTTTTGATTTTGGTTACGTTGGATTTCTTTGAGGGTATTGACAATATAACCCACGGTTCCAAACGCGAAAGCCCGGATGAACGGCACGCTGGCCAGTGAGATGGTTTCGAGTGTGAATTGTTCCACCACCGTGAGCAGCACCACCAGTTCCAGACCGTTGGACAGGATCGTATAAAGTAAGACTGCTTTGAAATTGTACTGCCACGCGATCAGCACGAGAGGGACGAACAGGATCGGCAGCCACAACCAGCTTCGATTGATGATGGTGTAGATGCTGACCTGGCTTGGATTGAGCAGGTAAGAAAAATCGCCGATGATCGGAAAAATGGAAGCGATGGTCAAACCCAGCGGAAGAAAATAATTCTTCAGACGGTGTTCGAAGAACGGCAAGTTCAGATAACCGAATAAGCCGAGAAAAATCAGAAAGTTGCCCCACAACTGGAACTGCACAGATTGTTCCCAACCGGCGGCCATTAACGCGTAAAACCACAGGATCATGAAGTAGATCGCCGATACACCTGCGAAATACCTGAATGTGCGCAGCAACCCTGGTTCAATCGGTCTTTTCATCGTGTTTATGATAGCACAATCGCCTTTCTTCATATGGATAGTGGTGACTGGTGTCATACCTGAAAATTGCGCTTGTCATGGTAAGGAATGGCTCTCGGCATCTGGTGAATCCGCTTTGTCGCCGGTATAGTGGGGGCAGACTGATTCTTGAACTATCGGTGTCTTTATTGTCACCATTTTGGAGCAATTTCATGGAAACCATAATCAACGCGGACCATCTCACCAAGAAATTCACCAACCATAATACTTTGCCTGCTCTTGATGATCTGACTTTATCCGTTCCACAGGGGGTTCTCTACGGCCTGGTTGGCCCTGACGGAGCAGGAAAAACAACCACCCTGCGTATTCTTTCTTCGGTTATGCTGCCCACCAGTGGAAGCGCGCGCGTCATGCAAATCGATACCCGCAAGAACCCCGATCTCATTCGCAGGCAGATCGGTTACATGCCGCAAAATTTCAGCTTGTATCCCGATCTGAGCGTTCTGGAGAACCTGAATTTCTTTGCCGATATTCAACGTGTCGAACCGGCACGCAAACCAGCGCGGATCGCTGAAATGCTGCGTTTTACCCGCCTCGAGGAATTTAAAAGCCGAAGAGCGGGCAATCTTTCGGGCGGCATGAAGAAGAAACTGGCCCTGGCTTGCGCTTTGGTTCACGAGCCCCGTCTCTTGATCCTGGATGAGCCTTCCACCGGCGTGGATCCCGTCTCACGCCGTGAATTGTGGGTCATCCTGGCCGACGTGGTTCAACAGGGGGTGACCGTGGTCGTCAGCACTCCCTACATGGACGAAGCGGAACGCTGTCACATGGTCTGTTTTCTCTCACAGGGGAAAGTTTTATCAACCGGTACCCCCGCAGACTTGATCCGAAAACTGCCCTTTGAGATTCTCGAGTTGAAAGCCAGCCCCAGAAAGATGATGCGTCAGATCGTGAGCGAGACACTGGGCATTCTGGATTGGAGGCCGGTTGGGGACTCATTGCGAGTGTGCGTTCCAAACAACGGTGCAGCAGGGCAGATTGAAAACTCGCTTCAAGAGCGTCTGGCGCGCGAAAAATTGAAAGTCTCCCTTTTACGATCCTCGCGGCCGACCATGGAAGACGTGTTTGTTCATATGGTGAACAAGCAGCGAGGTGCAGCATGAACTCGGTCGAGATCAAACACCTTTCCAAGAAATTTGGCGGGTTCACGGCGGTTAACGATATCAGCTTCTACATCCCGCAAGGTGAGATCTTTGGTCTGCTTGGCCCGAATGGGGCGGGCAAGACCACCACGATCCGCATCCTCTGCGGCATCATGCTGCCCACGTCTGGCTCCGTGAATGTCTTGGGTTACGACGTCTCGCAAAATCCAAACGAGGTGAAAAAGCGCATCGGATACATGTCGCAGAAATTTTCCCTTTATAACGACCTGACCCCCGTGGAAAATATCCTTTTTTACGCTTCGATTTATGGAGTTCCCAAAAAGGAACGAGCTGACCGGGTGAAGGAACTGATGAAAATGGCTGATCTGACCGGCCACGAACGCCAGCTTACGCGCAACCTGTCGGGTGCCTGGCGGCAGCGGCTGGCTTTGGCTTGTGCCATCGTCCACCGCCCCGCCATGCTCTTTTTGGATGAAGCCACCGCCGGTGTGGATCCGGTTTCACGGCGTGAGTTTTGGGATTTGATCTATGATCTTGCCAGCCAGGGCGTCAGCGTTCTGGCCACCACCCACTACATGGACGAAGCCGAGTACTGCAACACGATCGGCATGATGTATCAGGGAGGGTTGGTGGCATTGGCCAGCCCTGAAACGCTCAAAGATAACATGCCAGGGGTCATGATCCAGTTGGCATGCAACCGCCCAACAGAGGCACTCAAGGTCCTCTTTCAAACCCCGGGGGTGATGAACAGCACCATCCACGGCGCGTTGGTCCATCTGACCCTTGAGACGCCCGCGCTGGAACCCCAGGTAAAAAGTGCACTTATCGCGTCAAAAATCAAAATTGAATCCTGGCAAACGATCCAGCCATCACTCGAAGATGTCTTTCTTAGCATGGTGTCTGAACAGATTTCGGCGACCAGCTTATTGGAAGCCAATTAATAAAGGAGAAAAGCATGAACCGATTGTGGACGATCATGCGCAAGGAAATTTTTCATATTTGGCGCGATCCGCGCACGCTGGCCATGATCGTGGTGCTGCCGGCGTTGCTGCTGCTCTTGCTGGGATTTGGCATTTCGTTTGAACAGACCTCGGTAAAAATGGCGGTCGCTGACTTTTCCAAAACCGACGCGAGCCGTGAGTTGGTTGAAAGATTTACAGCCAGCGGTGATTTCATTTACGAGTATGACGTTCTGGATGAAGACGAGCT
>CAZRHZ010000159.1:0-3137 GCA_964599995.1 uncultured Anaerolinea sp.
CGCCATTGAGTCCGAGGCAGGGGATGCCCATCACGCTAAACTCGACCGTCAGCACGTCCCCCTCCTTCCCGGATGGGTTATCTGCGGGTGCGCGTGTGATCGAACCCAGCGATGAATCAGGAAAGGTTTGCGCGTAAAAACGGGCGGCCTCTTCGGCTCCACGGTTGTACCAGATACAGACTGTATTCTTGGTTTTTTTCATCATGGCAAAGCTCCATATTCATCAGGTATAGTGTTAATCCCCCACTTTTTTTTCAGTGTAGCATATCCAAAATCCATTCTCAAGGCTACCCCTTTCGTTGTGCAGTGACAGTAGTAAACCATTTACCCTCTCTTTGAAAAACAATTATTCAAACCCGAAGATAAATCAAAAAAATGTATCGGATATGTTATAATTATGCTAATCCGATACCGATATAGAGTAACCATGATCGAAACGCGCTTACTTAAACGTCTTGAGGCAAAGAAAGCTCAACTGGATCAATATCGACCCCTTCCAGCTGCGCTGCTCAAACGCTTGCGGGAAGAGATCCAGATCGAGTGGACTTACAACTCCAACGCCATTGAGGGCAGCACGCTGACGCTTAAAGAAACCCGCCTGATCCTCGAAACCGGATTGACCATTGGTGGCAAAACCTTGCGCGAGCATTTTGAGGTGATCAACCATCGAGACGCCATCCAGTACGTGGAAGAGTTAGTAAAAACCCCTGATCCGATTACGGCGTTTCATGTTCGCCAGATCCATCAACTAATTTTAAAAAGCATTGACAACGAGAATGCTGGCCGCTATCGAACGACTCAAGTTCGAATTGCGGGCTCGTCCTTCGCTCCACCCGAACCCTGGCAGATTCCCAATCTCATGGCCGAATGGGAAGACTGGATCAAACAAAGCGAGAGTGATCTTCACCCGATCACCCTGGCTGCACAAGTGCATCATCGCCTGGTGGCCATTCATCCTTTCGTGGATGGAAACGGACGAACCGCCAGGCTGGTGATGAATCTGCTCCTGATGCGTCAAGGGTATCCGCCGACAGTGATCATGCGCGATAATCGCAAACAATACTATTCTGTCCTTGAACAGGCGGACGCTGGAAAAACTAACGCGCTTGAAAATTATATGGGTAGAGCGGTGGAGCGTGGATTGAACCTGTACCTGGATGCCTGTATAACCCAGATCAAGACTCCGGAACCTGATACAGAATTGATCCCTTTGCGCGAAGCCTGTATCGGAACGTCTTACAGCCAGGAATACCTTAGTTTATTGGCTCGTTTGGGACGACTCGAGGCCATCAAGCAGGGCAGGAACTGGTACACCACGCGGCAGGCGGTCAAGGCCTATCAAGAGTCAAACTCATGAGCATGCTGAGCTGAATTTTCCAATTAAATTACACCAAAGCCCAAGCAAACCTGAACAACTTCTGAACATTTATTTTGTAGTATCAAGGCAATTCGAAAGGAGGCGTTATGAAAATCGCCCAAAAATGGATTGCCCTTTTCTTCGTATTGACCCTGACTGCCTGCAGCGCAGGCGATCACGCCTACACCAACCTGCAAACCCCGACCGCACTTGAGGTTTCAGAGGTGATCAGTGTATCCACCGAGGTCACTCCTGAGATTACTGCTGAGTCAAACGCTCCCGAGGTAGCTAGCGTTAGCTCCGGGGTGTTCACCCTCACCAGCCCGGATGTGATCGAAGGGAGACGGTTGCCCATTGAATATACCTGCGATGGAGATGGATCCACCCTGCCGCTGGTCTGGAGCGGCGCGCCGATCGGGACGGTGGGCTACGGCGTGTTGATGGATCACATCGCTGCACCGGAAGATATCCACTGGTATTGGGTGCTCTTCGATATCCCTGCGGACGTGACCAGTTTGGCCAAGAACGTGACCGGCATCGGCACGTTAGGCAACAACATCAACAACGGCCTGCAGGAATATTCTCCACCCTGTTCAAAGGGACCGGGGGACAAGACCTACACCTATACCGTTTTTGCCCTGTCTGCCCAACCGCAGTTCTCGGTACCGGCCGCTGAAGTGGATCGTATAACGTTCCTAGCTGCCATTCAGAACATCACCCTGGGTAGTGCACAATTGAACGTGGTTTATGCCCGCGCGGGCATGACGGATCCCAGCGGCACAGTGGCCGACAACCCACCCCAGAACCAACCAGGCGCAGGCAATAACCCGCAAGGTGGCAACGGACAAACCGACGCCAATGGCAACTCGTACAACGTGGAACAGGCCATCTCAGACAGAGCCCAATCAATGACTATCGCCTATGACGCGCTGGCCTTCTTGACCGGTGACGTGGGAGCCAACTCGTTCTTCCCACCTGGCAAGGTATCTGATTTTTGGGGCTTTCAATACCTGCGCGATAACGATCCCAGCGAGATGGGGCATGCCGGAGCTTTTCTGACCAGCGCGGCCATGAACATGCTCAACGTGCTTTCTGTCGATCAGCGCGCTAAATTGGTGGGGCTGGCGGAGAGCCAGGTGGCACAGATCAACGAGTATGGCTACAAACGCTTTGTCTTGGTCCAGGCTTTTCAGAACCTGTTAGACGGCAATCTGTCTACTGGTATGAGTACCCTCAGTGAGGAGCAGGTCAAGGCTTATTCCGCGGAGCTCTACCTGCTGGATGGCGAAATCAGCTATGCCCGCGCGGCATTGATGGGCAGCCTGCTCAATGCGATGAGTGCGGAACAGCTTGCCTTGCTTGACGGCATGGTCGGTAAAGGCATGCTGGAATGGCCTGAAGCCTCTGAACCTTCCGACATCCAGGGACTCAGCCGTGATGCCAAGGTGGCTGTAATGACCTACGCGGCAGACATGTTTGCCTGGTATGCCGGTTCGGTGGAGGCAGATGTGTACTTCTGCCCCGAGCGCCACGGCACCTACTTTGGCTCGTTCTACCTGAAAGACATCAAAGCCATGAGCGACCCGAATTACGCCATCCCAACCGACATGACTGGCAACATGGGCGAGGAGATGCTCGGGGTGTTGAACGTCGACCAGGCGCAGCTTATCACCGGTCTGGTGGAACTCCAGCGGCCTTCTTTGGAAGGGATCGTGGAAATCCGTGAAGCGGTCTCCACCGAACTGCGCAAGTTCCTCACTGGAGGGACGGCGGACAAGGC
>CAZRHZ010000159.1:3237-5540 GCA_964599995.1 uncultured Anaerolinea sp.
CCTTCCTCTTCGCGGCCTGTGTGCCGCAGACAGCCGCAAGCCAGGCGACCGCTGCCAGTTCGTCCATTGCCACTCCCACTCCCACTCCCTCGTATGCTTCCGCCCCAGAGACGGGTGTGTACGCGGCAAGCGACTTCATCGCAACCGAGATCCTCGGCCGTCCCACAGACACCTCCATCACCGTGAACGTGGTGCCTGCTGGCGCAATGGAAGTGTATTACGAGTACGGCTTGGAACCGGGGAGTTATGCTTTCCGCACCGACCTGCAATCCGCGCAGGCCGGCGAGCCGATCGAGACCTTGATCAGCGATCTGCTGCCCAACATGCGCTACTACTACCGCCTGCGCTACAACGGCGCCGCCGGTCCGGAAGGCACGTTCATCACCCAGCGGGCACCTGGCAGCACCTTCACCTTCGCGATTCAGGCGGATTCGCACCTCAACACCGACAAGCACTGTAACCCGGAGCTATACGCCATCACCATGCAAAACGTCGCGCTGGCGCAGCCCGATTTTTTCATTGACCTGGGTGACACATTCCGCACTGACAAACTCAAAACCATGGATCAGGCCAGCATCAACCAGCTCTACCTTGACCAGCGTCCGTTTTTCGGATTAGCCGCGGCGCCTTTGTTCCTGGTGAACGGCAATCATGAAATGGAATGGGGCTGGAGACTGGATGGTAAAACCGAAAGCCCGACCGTTTGGTCCGCCCTGGCTCGAAACACGTATTATCCCCAACCTTCTCCAGACGGGTTCTACACGGGTGACGCGCTTGAGGTGGACAGCATCGGTCTGCTGCGCGATTATTACGCCTGGACGTGGGGAGATGCCCTCTTCGTGGTCATCGATCCTTATTGGAGCACCCAGACGGACCCCAAACAGAGCGGTAACAACTGGGATTGGACGCTCGGCGAGGAGCAGTATCAGTGGTTTCGAGATACCCTCGAGGGCAGCGATGCCGCCTATAAATTCGTTTTCACACATCACGTTCTGGGTGAGACCCGTGGCGGGGCGGAGATGGCCAAATACTTTGAATGGGGAGGTTACGACCGCAATGGGAATTGGGGGTTCGATCAGCACCGCCCGGGGTGGGGATTGCCCATCCATCAGGTGATGGTGGAAAATGGCGTGACGATCTTTTTTCAGGGCCACGACCACCTGTACGCCCGCGAAGAGCTGGATGGCGTGATCTACCAGACGCTGCCCATGCCCGGTAACACGGATTTTCAGATCCCCAATCAGGATGCCTATCCTTCCGCGATCACGCGGCCTGAGTCCGGCTACTTGAAGGTGAGCGTCTCGCCTGCTAATGTTCTTGTGGAGTACATTCGCTCCTTCCGCCCCCAGGATGAGAGCACATCCCAACAGAACGGGATGGTGGAAGATTCCTATACTATCCCGGCGCAGTGATTAAGAACAACAGCGCACTTTCACATCCGTACTCGTGCTAAAATCTACTTATGCCCAAGACCATTCTGGTAGCTGACGATCAAATTGGTGTGCGAAACCTGCTGCGCGAATACCTTGAAGCAGAAGGGTATCGGGTGGTTCTGGCGGCCAACGGTTGTGAAGCCCTCTTCACGGCGCGCGCTGAAAAACCGGACCTGATCCTGCTGGACATCATGATGCCCGAAATGAGCGGGGTCGAGTTTATTCAAGCCTATCGAAAAGAGCGGAACACCCCCATTATCCTTCTCACGGCAAAAATGGATGAAACAGACAAGGTGCTTGGTCTCGAACTGGGAGCGGACGATTATGTGACCAAGCCGTTCGGGATGAAGGAGATCGTGGCACGCATCCATGCTGTTCTGCGCCGCTCAGCAGGGGATGGGCAGCGTGAGGAGAAGGTGCTGCACTGCAGCGGCATCCGCCTCGACCGCGAGTTTCACGCGGTCAGCGTGGAAGAGAAACCGGTTGACCTGACCCCCTCAGAATTCGAGCTGCTGGCTGTGCTCATGGCGCATCCCGGACGGGTTTTTTCGCGCTCCGACTTGTTAACTCATCTGCAGGGGAACGATTTTGAGAACGTGGAACGTATCGTGGATGTTCACATCCGCAACCTGCGCGCCAAGATCGAACCTAACCCCTCAAAACCGATTCATATTGAAACCGTTTTTGGGGTTGGCTACAAGTTTGCCGGTTGATCTTTAGGTAACATTTGGATAACGATGAAACTTACTCTCAAACTCACCCTCGCGTTCGTGCTGGTCATCCTGCTGGCCATCGGATTGGCGGCCGGGGTGGTTTGGATGACGACTGCCGCCGAGTTCTCTCAATACCTGGTGGACCAGCGGCAAGACG
>CAZRHZ010000160.1:0-1508 GCA_964599995.1 uncultured Anaerolinea sp.
TGGCAGAGTACGGTGAAACCGTTTGCCCCAAGCTGGTTGAAAACGAAGAGCAGGCTGAATCTGCTGCAATGATGTTTAATGGTGCAGGGGTTGATCTGATCGTAGCCGTTGAAGTCGCTTACACGAAGGGAATTGTCCCCACGCGCTGTTTCCTGAATACCACAGCCCCGGTATTGGTTTGGAACACACAGCAGATCGAATTCCTGCCCGAGAACGCTGATTTTGACCTCATTATGGTCAATTCCGGCATGTGCGGAGTTCCAGAAATGACTTCTGCGCTGCAGCGCATTGGGCGAAAATTCTGGATGGTAAGCTCGCATATCGATGACCCAAAGGGTCGCAAGAAGTTGGCCGAGTACATCCAGATCGCCGGAGTGATGCGCCGTCTGCATAGTTCTCGCATCGCGATCGCCGGGCACGCGTTTGAGGGTATGACCGACCTGATGGTGGATCAGTTGGGCTTGCGCCAATATGTTGGCCCGGTTTGTTGGCCAGTGGAACCCGAAAAAGTTTCGCAAGCCATGCTTGATCTCCCCCAAGCCGAGGTGGACAAGTTGGTGAAGAGTGAACATGCCCGTTACCATGTGGAAATGGACGCCAAGCAATTTGAGCGTTCGTGCCGCCTGGCATTGGCGCTTGAAAAAGTGCTTCGCGACGGAAAATTCGATGCGCTCGCTTCTTTTGATCAGGTTTGGTTGCCTGATCCGCGTGTGGGGATCATTCCCTCGTACGGTACCGGAAGGCTTTGCGAAGTGGGTCTTCCTGCTGCTCCAGAAGCGGACATCACCACCCTTACCGCCATGCTCATTTTGCAAGAGTTGACCGGTCAGGCTACCTTGCTGGAAAACTACGTGATCGATTTCAAACAAAGCTGCATGATGCTGTCGCATGATGGCCACGGCAATCCCGCAATGGCAGCCAAATCTTCTGATGTTAGTGTCAAACACAGCATTTACTATGAGGGAGTGAACGGATTTGGCGCGGGGTTGGAATTCGCATATGCTCCAGGACCGGTGACCAACCTGGCCTTGGTAAACATGGGTGGTTCCAAATGGCGCTTGATCGTATCGGAAGGCGAATCCATCAAGATCACACCGCGTCCGGTCTCTGCGCCGCAGATGCTCTTTAAACCCTCCCGCCTGGGCATTGAAGACTGGTGTGATGCCTGGTGCAAAGCTGGTTCGCCCCATCATATGGCGCTGGCTTACGGTCACCTGGCTGAAAAGCTTAAATTATTGGCAGAAATGGCAGACCTGGAATACATTGAGGTCTAACACTCATAAACTTCTTCGCACTGGTAAAATCTTAGTTGCCAGTGAAGAATTCGTTAAAGAAAAATAGGATTAATGAATAATAGTTATGGTGAATTGGAACAATGCGGAAAGATGGCTAATATGAACAATTTCTCGAAAGTAGATCGGGTGGAACAGGAAGAAACGGGGGCTTCTTTAAGCGCGTCTGAACGACGTGCCTTGATCGCCCAGACCGTGATCGAGAAAGGGAAAGTG
>CAZRHZ010000160.1:1608-4855 GCA_964599995.1 uncultured Anaerolinea sp.
ATCCCGGCTGAATTGCGCCATGGCGGGTCCATCCGCATGGTAACCAATTCCGTGGCCATCTCGCAAGAGGTCCTGAGTTGGCCGTCTCCAAATCTGATCATCCTGGGAGGCATCTACCTGCCTGATTACCAGGCGACCGCGGGACCGCAGACACTCAACCAGTTGCAAGACTTGACCGCTGACATCGTGTTCCTTGGCGCGGATGGGCTGACGATCAGCGGGGGAGCGACGACCGCTGATATCCTGATGGCAGAGGTGGACCGCTTGATGGTGGAACGAAGCCGCCGGGCTATCCTGGTGGCTGATTCAAGCAAATTTGGCCGGATCGGGTTTGTTCCGGTCAAACCCCTAACCGCTTTTCAGACCATCATCAGTGACACCGACGCACCGCCAGAGATCGTAGAAGCGCTACGGAAGGAAGGCGTGGAAGTGATTTTAGTTTGATCATTGGTGCACTCGCAAAATGATAGTCTATTTATCTTAGTTTTTATTAAAGGAAATCCTTATGCCTGTTTATCATGACATGTTCCAAATACAATCTGATCGCCGCCCCACGTTTGAGGATGTGACCGAGCGGGTGGTCGAGATCTTAAACAAGTCGAACATCCAGGAAGGCATCCTGGTCGTATTTTCACAGCATACCACCTGCAGCGTTCTGATTCAGGAAGCAGCGGATGATGTGAATTACTGGGGCACTGAACTCTTGATGCAAGATCTGGTTAACGTGTTGGAAAAGATCATTCCAACCTGCTGCACGGAGAGCCAATATCTGCATCCCGGTCCCAAGCACATCGAAGCTGCAAAGGGACGCAATGAGGAACCCGCCTGGTCCCTCAATACTGATGCCCATTTACGTTCGGTGATCCTGGGACGTTCGGTGTCCATCCCCGTTCTAAACGGAAAAATGGAGTTGGGTGAGTTCGGCCGCATTTATTTCGCGGATTTTGACCAGGTGCGAGCCCGGCAGCGCAACGTAAGGGTGCAGATTGTTGGTGAATAATTGCTGAATTTGGATAAGCTTCGATCGAAGCGATGATTTTACATCAGACAACGTAGCATTTATCTACGCGTCTGAATAGGAGTTCCATTTTGAAGACGTTGATCCGCGCACCCTTTTTTGAAACCAGCATCAAAAACTACATCTACGGAGATGCGGTTCTTGAATACGCCAAGACTGCAGATTTTGCGGCCAAGGAATTTGATATTGATGTTATTTTTGTTGCTCCCTATACCGAGATACGCAGGGTTTGTGAGAATACTGACCGGATCATGGTTTTTGCTCCACATATGGACGCATTAAAACCGGGGCGCGGTCTTTCCGAGATTCTACCTGAAGCGTTGAAAGCCGCGGGTGCAAAAGGGGTCGTGCTCAATCACTCAGAATGTCCTATAACGCTCACAACACTCAAGAAAACCATTGATCGGGCGAATGAACTCGATCTACTTACCTTTGTCTGTGCTGACACAGTCGCAGAGGCACAGGCCGTTGCCCATCTTCACCCCGATATCATGAATCCAGAACCAACTGAACTCATTGGTACGGGTCAGGTCAGCGATATGCGCTATGTAAAAGAAGTGATCAGCGCTGTGAAGGCCATTGACCCTGGCATCCTGGTCGAACAGGCTGCGGGGATCACCACCGCCAACCAGGTGTACGATTTCATCATGGCAGGCTCAGAAGCGGCGGGAGCTTCATCAGGCATTCTCAATTCATCAGACCCGCATGCTTTGCTGCGCGAAATGGTCCGGTTTGTACGCAAGGCAAAAGACGATCTGGCCAGGCAAAACCAATAAACTCATTGTGGCATACTGGAGGCAAGATTCATGATCCATCGCGAAGAGATCCATCTGGAATCCAAGGGAGGATTGCCGACTTTTCACAATGTTACGCAACATGCTAGAAATGCCCTTAAAAAATCTGGAATTCAAAACGGCATCGTTGTCGTCTATTCTCATCACACGACTTGCGGCGTCATCATCGATGAATGCGCTTTTGATATGACCGCTAATGGATTGGAGACCCTTCAGCAAGATTTTGTGGATGCACTGGCAAAGATCATGCCCACGTTTACAGAAGCTGGCATCTACCGCCATCCAGGCCCGAAAGCCCGCAAATTTGGCGAGGAACATGGTGAAGATGACATTAGCTGTAGAAACACGGATGCCCACTTGCGGTCTTCACTGGTAGGCAGAAGCGAGACCGTTGTGGTCATCGATGGAAAACTGGATCTGGGCGAATTTGGCAACATTTACTTTATCGATTTTGACCAGACCCGGCCGCGAAGCAGAACCGTTCAGATTCAGGTGATGGGGGAATAGTTTATATTACTTCACTGCTAGTGGAAATTTTTCACAGTCGAAGAGATCTGAAATCCGAAGAATTGAATCGTCCGGCGCGGCTCGCCTGCACGGACATCCAGGCCGGGGAATGCACAACCCACTGATATATCCCTCGATGGGATTCGAATTCAGATTAAAAAAAAGGCGCCCCTCGCGAAGCACTCCATCAGAGCGTGCGCGGCTCGCCTGCACTGGTATCCAGGCCGGGGAATGCACAACCCACTGATACATCCCTCGATGGGATTCAAAGTCAGAGATTTAAAAAAGGCGCCCCCGGCGCGGCTCGAACGCGCAACCTACTGATTCGAAGAGCTAGAACACAAGTTCTATACCGTATATATGGGGATATATCGTCTACTTAATCCCACATGTGGGGGTAAAAATGTCTCCCAAGTCGATTTAATCCACTGTTTGGTACCTCATTTGCACCTTAATTGCACCTTAATTTGCCAATCAGTGAAGCAAGGAAAGGCGACCTTTTGATATCTATCGTGTTACAACGCCGAGATCACTGGATAAGCTTACTGAAACACCCTGGCTATAGGTTCTCCCCGTTCGTTTCTATGATCTTTTTATAAGCGTAAGCCGAATCTTTGATGCTCCTTTTTCCAGTCTGATAATCCACAAAGATCAAACCAAAGCGCGGATCGTAACCTTCCGACCACTCGAAGTTATCCATGACCGCCCAATACTGGTAACCAAGAACCGGGATTCCCTCACTGAGAGCGTGCTTTACGCTGCCGAGATAGCGCTGAATATAATCTGTACGTTGCGGATCGTGAACTTTACCGTCCAGGCACACAAAATCGTTTTCAGCCATGCCATTCTCGGTAACCATGATGGGTAATTGATAACGCTCATAAACAAAGCGAAGGGTCCAATATAAGACCCGCTCATCAACCAACCA
>CAZRHZ010000160.1:4891-5446 GCA_964599995.1 uncultured Anaerolinea sp.
GTTGAAGGGTTGATACACATTGACCCCCACAAAATCCAGAGGTTGGTTGATTTCCTCCATGTCTTTTTGGCGGGAGCCATAAACCCCGTAAGCACGGACGGGCTTTCCGGCGAGCATGGGATCCATCCACCAGCGGTTACCCATAAGACCTAACCCCATTTCCATACTGTTGCGTTTAGCCTCCTCAATGGAGGCATCATCCTCGTTTTCAGGGACAAAGCTGCCGCTGGCCATGGCAATGCCGACTTTCGGTGGCAGTTTGGCATACTGACGGATGACCTTAACGGCCTCCGCGTGCGCAAACATGCAGTTACGTGTCAGTGTTGAAAGCGCGAGATAATCATGACGAAATGGCGCGTGTGCACCCGCCATATATCCGTTCATAATAAAGCATTGCGGTTCATTCATGGTCATCCAGTAGGTCACTCGATCAGAAAGCGCATCAACGACAACTTTAACGTAGTCGCGGAATAATCCAACTACTTTTCTGGATTTCCAACCGCCTTTTTTATAAACCCATAACGGTAAGTCCCAGTGAAACAAGGTGACTAGTGG
>CAZRHZ010000161.1:0-3986 GCA_964599995.1 uncultured Anaerolinea sp.
TCGATCTGCTGATGAAAGCGAAATCTTCAACGCACTTGGGAGCATTATTGTAACCGCACTTTTTTAGGGTGTCAAGGGCTTTTTTAGGCGAATTTGGGAGGTTTTCCCAATTTCGTTTTCAGCCTGGTTACTGCTGGAATTTCTGGTATTGGGTTTTCAAGGATCTGCCGATCAGGGCGAGATCGCGGTTGCATTTACGCAACGAGGTGAGATTATACACCTCCCAAAACACTTGTCAAGGGTAAAAAAGAAATTGCTTGAAAATTGGTTAATCAGATGTTGATTTTTTCCTGATTCCCGTATGGATTCTGTGTTTCCACTATCCGATATAAGCACTTGGTATAATTAACTCAAATATTTCCCGAGAAAGGCGGAATAATGAAGCCAAAAGTTTTTTATGGATCGCCCCATCAGGCACGTCTCTCGGCTGACGAAACCCTGCCAGCAAAACTTGATCTGATCCTGAACGAATTGCACTTACGGGATCGTGTCAAAGACGAACTGGTATGCCTGAAGCTACATGTGGGCAACAACATCGGTTACTCCACGGTGCATCCTGTGTTTGTACGTAAAGTAGTTAAAGCCATTAAAGATGGCGGCGGCAAGCCCTTTATCGCCGATGTGGACTGGGACGTGGCTGGCTGTGAGACTCGCGGCTACACCAACGAGGTGCTTGGCTGCCCGATCTACCCAGCGGCCGGTTTGAAAGACACCCATTATTACGAACACTCCCTCGAATATAAGAACATCAAGACCTGGAAAGTGGCCGGCCTGGTTGAAGACGCCACTTTTATGGTGAATTTTGCGCACATCAAAGGCCATCCTTCCTGTGGGTTCGGCGGCGCGTTCAAGAACATCGCTCTGGGATGCATGGTGGGTGAAACACGATCCAAAATGCACGATACCAATCATTTTGACCGCTACTGGTTCAAAGAGAAATGCACTGATCAAGCCGTGCGCCAGCAAATTGTGGATGCCTGCCCGTTCAAAGCCCTGGTCTTCGACAAACAGGACCCCAACGAACTTCATCTGCACTATGAACCCTGCAATCAATGCGGACGCTGCCTTAAAGTCGCCCCCGAAGGTAGCCTGAAGATCAATCCCGAAAATTTCCATGCCTTCCAGGAGGCATGCGCAATATCCACTAGCATCACCCTCTCCACTTTCGCCAGTGAGAAAATTGTAAACTTGGCGTTGGCCACCCAGATGACCCCGGTTTGTGATTGTTTTGGCTTTACCGGTATGCCGATTCTGAACGATGAAGGCGTGTTCGGTTCGGATGACATTGTCGCACTTGACACGGCCGTTCTCGACAAAACAGCCAATCTTCCACTACTGGTGGAGAATATCCCCGATTGCATGGAAGCGCAGGAGATCGAAGGGCATCCTTTCGCCAAACTTCACGGCCCCTACAAGGATCCCTATGTAATGAGTCGCTTTGGTGAAAAACTTGGGCTGGGCAGCCACGAGTACGAACTGGTGGATGTGCTGCCCTATGTACCCTCGCGCGCTTACGGGTCCAGTTATTACATATCTGCCAAGTAAGATCTACCTCTGTCACACAGTCTACAAGCGCTGCGAAACCTGCAGCGCTTTTTATTTGCAACCAAAGCACACCCCTCTGCGTATATTTGGTATATCAAACAGGAGTTGTTCATATGATCAAAAAAATCACCCTACTATTTGTTGTTTTAGCTTTGGCCTTGTCAGCCTGCACCATCGACGGAAACACGATCACCTTTACGACCGACCAAATTGGCGGATCAGGGAACATCATCACCGAGGATCGCGAAGTGAGCGATTTCACCAAAGTGGATTTGAAAAGCATTGGCAACCTGACCATCATTGAGGGAACTGAAGAAGCGCTCAGCATTACGGCGGACGACAACCTGCTGCAGTACATCACCACGGATGTGGTGAATGGCACGCTCGAAATCAGCATGAAACCCAACCTTTCTCTTGATCCCACTCGCACCATCGAGTATCAGTTGACCGTGAAGGAACTCACTGATATCACCCTTTCAGGATTCGGAGATATCAATGCGGACACCCTGGATGGTGAAGACATTGAGGTGGTGTTAACGGGTTCCGGCAATATCACTCTCGCGAACGTGAAAAGCGAGAACGGCCTGTTCAAAGTTTCTGGCTTTGGCGACATCAATATTGGCTCAATGGTCGTGGATCAACCCACTTTTGAGATCACCGGTTCAGGCGATGTGGAAGTGGACGATCTGCAAGCCTTCACCCTGGATGTCAAGATCAGCGGATTCGGTGACGCTAACCTCACCGGTAAAGCGGATGTTCAAGAAGTCCAGATCTTGGGCTCCGGCAATTATTACGGACAAAACCTCGAGGGCAACGAGGCCGAGGTCAAGATCACCGGGTTTGGTGACGCCACATTATGGGTAAAAGACACCCTTGACATTACCATCACCGGCAGTGGCAACGTGGAGTACTACGGCAGCCCGCAAGTCACCCAGACCATGACTGGCTTTGGCAAGGTCGAATCACTGGGCGAACATTAACCCGTTTGACCATCGATCCTTAGAAAAACAGACCTTCCAAAAAGCGGAAGGTCTGTTTTGTTTTCCAGATCAGATCACCATTTCATAGACCCGGTAGCGTCTCAGATTTTTTACTCCCAATTTATACAGGGCATTGTTCATGCGATCGTTGCCCTCAAGTACGTAATTGATCTCAAGGCGCAAGTCTTTCGTGTAGAGTTTTTCGTACATCTCGCGATAGAGCAGGGTGTCGATGGCCTTGCCTTGATATTCGGGGATCACGCCCAACGCCCACATGCGATATTGGTGCAGTTTGGGCAGCTGGGTGAGTAATTTCAACCATCCAAAGGGTAAAAGACTACCGTTCAGCCCTTTAATGACCTTGTTGATATCCGGCAGCGTCATTGCAAAACCGATCGGTTTGCCATCGCTGGTTTCGGCGATCAACAACGCCTTGGGGTCAACGATCTGCTTCATATCCCTGGCCATGGCCTTGGCCTCTTCAACTGTGACTGGATAGAAACCCCAATTATCCGAGATGGAGACGTTCGCCATTTCTGTGATCGTGACCACGTCTCTTTCGATATTTTTCATGTCCAATTCACGAACCTTTACGCCGTACCGTTTTTTAACGATCTGCGTGAGGGTCAGGTAGCGCTCTGGGAATTGGTAACCCTCGCTGGCATCGATCACATAGACCATCAGGTCCTCAGCCTTGGCCAAGCCAAATCCGGTCAGGAAATCGTTATAAAAAGGCGGATTATAAGGTGCCATGATGACCGGCGAAGGTTCGAATCCCTCAACCACCATACCCCACTCCTGAGAGGCGAAACTCCACGGGCCGCGCATACTGGTCATGCCCTTGGCTTTAAGCCAGTCCACGGCGGCCTGCAATAGCCCTTTGGCAACCTCAGGGTCGTTGATGCACTCGAAAGAACCAAACAGGCCAATGGGCTGTTTCCAGTGCTCCAAAGCCAGACGGTCGACAAAGGCTGAAACCCTGCCAACAACCTTCCCGTCCTTTTTTGCCAGGAACAGCGTGTAATTACAGTGATTGAGCATCGGATTTTTTGCAGGGACAAATTGAGCGCTCTGCTCCGATCGCAAGGGTGCCACCCAAAGTGGGTCGTTGCGATAAAGTTCATAAGGAAGATGGATAAAAGCTTTTAATTCCTGCGGGGTTGTTACCTGAACGATTTCCATGTGCTCTCCTCGACAAGATCAGATGATTGCACTCATTAAACACCCTCTTTGAAAACAGGGTGTTACTTTTTGTCGATCATTTTTCGTGTTGAAAGAACCAGGTTTCCGCTCGCAAGTTCATCGAAAGGTTCGCCCTTCAAACTGCCAAAGGTTTGAATTCGGTCAAACCCGGCGGCCTTTAATGCCTCCACCAGATCCGTTTTAAGTTGCGGACACAAAGTGGTGGAATGTATTTCAGATTGCCAGCCGGTCTCACCCTCCCGTTTGAGAGAGACGATG
>CAZRHZ010000161.1:4086-5298 GCA_964599995.1 uncultured Anaerolinea sp.
GAGGCGAATTGATCGTACATAATCATTCCTTTCAAGCGATATGCCAATGATACAATAAATTATCTCCTTTTTGAGGTGTTCAATGGCTGAGAATTCCATCATGACCCTTCTATCGCAGAATTACACCCACTTTGGCTGGGCGGGCAGCCTGATCATCCTGACAGGATGCCTGATCACCTCCATCCCCTACCGGGACCGCTCCAGTGAACGTTATTCACTGCTCAACCATTTCATCTCCGAGTTGGGAGAAATTGGTGTGTCACGCCTGGCGGTGGTGTTCAATTGGGGGTTGATCCTGGGAGGTCTGCTTTACTTACCCTTCATCACCGGGTTGGGATTAACCCTGCAGTCCTGGTCAGGATATGTTGGCATGGCTGCCGGTCTGGTCGCCTCGATCTCAAGCATCTTTGTGGGAATCTTCTCCATGGAGAGACTCAACCCACACCGGGTGGCTGCCATGACCTTCTTCAGGTCAGGGCTGTTGACTGTGCTGTTTTTCACCCTCGCGGTGTTTTTGCAGCCGGCAGGTCAACACACACTTCCCCTGGCAGTGAATGTTTTCGGGGTCATCGCCATCATTTCGTATGCTGTTTTTCTGATCATTGTCAGCAAAAAGACTGATAAGAATGGTGAAGAGAACTACCTTCTCGATCCGGCTGAAAAGAAATCACGGCCTCGTTTCTGGCGCACTCCCTTTTTGGAATGGATGCTCTTCTTCTCTACCATCGCATGGTTTTTATGCGTTTCACTGATCCTGATCTTTTGATTCGGAACGGGAACACGCGAATGCCACATAACGTCTTATACACAAGCCATATGTTGATCAGGAGGATTAGAGATGAAAAAGTTGTTCAAATTTGTTGTGCTTGGATTGATGCTGGCCGTCGTGCTGACCGCCTGCGGAGAGAAAACCGTGAAAGTCACTGAAGATCAGAACGGTCAAACCATCACCGTCAAACAAGGGGATACCGTCAGTGTTGCAATCGCCGGAAATCCGACCACCGGGTATATGTGGGAAGTCGCTGAAGTCGATCAAAGCATTCTGGCTTCTGCCGGTGAACCTGACTACAAAACCGACTCAAACTTGATTGGTGCAGGCGGACTTTACACCTTTAAGTTTACCGCCGAGAGCACCGGTACCACCACGTTAAAGCTGAAATATTACCGCTCCTTTGAACCGGACGTGGAGCCCATCCAAACCTTCGAAATCAC
>CAZRHZ010000162.1:0-5046 GCA_964599995.1 uncultured Anaerolinea sp.
TGGGATGCCTGCCCAACGGATCAAACCCGCGTCGATGGCGTCTGCACCTGGGATGATGGTGTTTCTTGCACCATCGACGGACATCCTGGAAGGTATGCCAGCGGCGTTTGCGTGGCTCTGCCAGTGCTGACGATCACTGCCTCAAGTGAGTCAATGACTTATGGTGATGTTCTTCCCTGGGTGACTCCATCTTATGGTGGCTTGCTAACCGGGGATGAAGGTCCAGATACTGCACCGGTTTGCGATCTTGTAGACACGAGTCCGGATGCTGGTTTTTACACTGACGCGACCTATTGTTTTGGTGCAGTCGATGAAGACTACGAGATTACCTATGTGTCTGGCGATCTGACCGTTCTAAAACGGCCAGTGACAGTTGCTGCAGATTATCGCAAGAAAACCCAGGGGCAGTCTGACCCAGCTTTGACCTATCGGTTGACCTCTGGCACCCTGATCGACGGAGATGGCTTCAGCGGTGGATTGACCAGAGCAGCTGGAGAAGCCCCCGGAACACGCGATATCTATCAAGGCACCCTGACCCTGGGGAGCAACTACGCAATAACCTATGTTGGAAATATCCTGCGGATCTACTCCCTGGATTCTGATAGTGACCTGATCATCGATGTGAACGACAACTGCCCATTCGTGGCGAACAACGATCAACTCGATACGGATAGCGATGGCATCGGTGATGTCTGCGACAACACCCCCTACAGCAACCTGATGCCTCTGTTGGTGCCTGTCACTGGTGGAATGGGTTACTCAACCTTCAGTTGCGCGGCGACCACCACTTTGAGCCTGCCGACCAGCGACATGGTGACTGCTTCTGCTGACTTCTGCAATATGCAGGGTGATTTGGTTGAGCAGATGAAAGATTACCTGCCCGAAGAACTGCCGGCTGGCAACGAGTATGGTTTCGGCATGACCCTGACAGTGCTCGAAGGGCTGGCGCCGTTGAAATTCATCGAAGATCCCGGCCGTTTGACCTACTCGTTCAGGATCCCGACTGAACTGCGCGATAAGGAACTGACCGTGTTCTTCTGGGACGTGACGTTGAAGGAAGGCCTGGGTGACTGGGTGGAGCTTCCGGTCTATGCAGAGGCAGAAGACGGCACCCCGATCGTCACCTCGCTGCATCCTGAGGAAGAGAGCGAACTGAGGATGATTATGGAAGGCACGCACAAGACCGAGACAAACCGCTTCGATTTTGTGACCAACTTCCCTGGGTTGTTCGTCCTGGCGATCAAGAACTAAGCATCTGATCTACGAATGAGCGACAAAGGAGTCGTCTGAATAGGGCGGCTCCTTTTTTCATATTCAGCCAGGGGGATTCGAATTTACTGTGAATTGCGTTAAATATGCGTAAAGAAACGCTGTACTTTCGTAAAACGATTGTTATACTTAAGTAACATTCAAAGATTTTTGTATTGTTGTGTTTTGGCGGCGTTGAACCACATCCTGAGTTTGGTCGCAGTTTTCCTGAAAAGGAAAAAGGGATCTGGGGAGCCAATTGCGAAACCGGCCTATATATCAGGTTGGTTTTTTGTTTTAAGCCGGTTCTTATTGGTGGGATTACCTTATCGTTCTTGCCGGCAAATCCAAACAAAAATTAAATAATCGCAGCCCACATTCCTGAGGAAATCCTTTTATTCCTTATCTTTATGTATTGTTTTACAAGGAGAGAAGCGATGAAAACCAGAATTGGCAAATTGGGCAGATTTATTTTTGTGATGTTCATCATTTTGGCTCTGGCGCTTCCGCGCCCGGTGCTGGCACAGGATGGCGAACCCACTGATCCTCCCGCGCCTACTGAGGTGGTGACCGAGGAGCCAGCCGAAGAGGTGGTGGTGGAACCCGCCACTGAGCCCATGGCTGAACCCACCCAGGCTCCCACAGAAGCGATCGTGGAAGAGCCAACCGGTGAGGCGGCGATAGGGACGGAAGAGATTCCAACTCCATTGGAAACAGAAGTGATCGAAGAACCTGCTAGTGAAGAACCTCTTGAAACGCCGGTGGTTGATGAGACCGTAACAGAAATTATTGAGGTTCTTAACGAAGAAGGGATCACCCTGGTTGATGAGAATGGAGATTCATTGCAAATGGGCAGCGTGGAAGCGGAAGAAGTGCTGGCCAGTAATGACCCGTTCTTCTACAATTCCACCGAAGGACTGATCGACTCTTTGGGGAATACGCTACATATCGGCTGGGTGGGATATACAGTCGATGGAACGGGTTGTCCCGCGGATGTGCAATGTTTCTCCAGCACCACCCCATTCCAAACTGCCGTGGCAAACGCGCCTGAAAACGCGACCGTATATGTGGCTGGCGGGGTGGATTACGTGGGTGCAACCGTGTATGCCGAGAATGTCGAGATCACCAAAGCCGGACAATCCTTTATCGGGTTCAACTCCTTTGTCGGTAGCATTGCCGGACTCTCGACCATCGACTCTGAGTTGATCATCCCCGGCTTCGCCATTCTGGACAAGATCATCCTCAAAGCGGATTTTGGCACCACTTTTGGTGTCTTTGCCAATCAGGTGATTGTTTGGAATGACCTGGAAAATGACGGAGAGCAAGACGGTTACCTCGAGGACGCTTTGGCTTTGGTTAACACCGGCAATGTGGAAGCCACCATTGAAGCGGATATGGTCATTTATCCATCGGGTGGTTATTACCGCATTAAAGATGCCAATGATAGCCACACAAACTTTGAATGGGAATGCGCTGAACCGGATGAAAGTATTGGCAGCGATACCTATCACATGATCCTCAAGAACCCACACAGTGAGGACGTTCTGGATTACTACGGCACCAACGCAGAAGACGAGATCGACGACTTGTTGATCGGTGCCAGCATGTCTGAACAGACTACCCCGTCGTTCATTGATCCCACCGTCTGTCCATCAGGAACGACTCTGAGTGGTGGAAAATGCGTGAAATATCCCGCTTGTGATTCTTCTTGGGATGATTTCAACACCACTACACTGATGTGCGAACCCTGGTGGGGTGGACCCGATTATTATCCAACCAAATGTGGTTCCATGTCCTTGAACCCAGCTACACATCTGTGCGAGAGCAATCCCACCTGTCTAACTGGCACCACCTACAATAGCGGCACAGGCAAATGCGATCTGCCGATCTGGAGCGATGAGACCGAGAAGTACGAGTTCTGGAAACTTCTTGGCGAGGAAAATGGTTCCAACAGTTTGACCGATCCGATCTACGATTACATCAACAGCCCGGCCGGCGCTGGTGTGAACCTGACCCAAACTGTCTGGTTCCTGTGGCCGGTTGGTACTGGCGCGTACGAACCTGAATGTGAACATGGCAGTGTAACCAATGGAGTCTGTTACCATCAAAAGAATCATAACAGCTGTGGTTCAGGTTGGGATTATTGGAGTTCTGATGGCTTATGCCATAAGCGTTCTAATACTTCGATAACCAAATCAGCGTGTGATTCTGATTACATCATCAATATTTCCACTCAAAAATGTGAGTATTTTGGCGCACCTACCTGTGATTCAGGGGAGACCTTCAGCACAGTCACTGGAATGTGTGAAAAGATCATCTCACCAGATAATACTCAACTGACTTTCTTGAAATATGGGCAAATGACCTGCCCAGAGGGTCAAGAATTCGTGGACGGGCACTGTGTTCCCGCCAAGACACTCTCGCTCTGCCACTGGGATAACGGCGCGCGCATGTACAGCACGAAACAGGTCAGTGTCAATTCCGTGATCGACACCGACACCTGCACCCTGAAATCGGGTGGACACGGTGGACACCCCGAAGACATCATTCCTCCCTATACCTGTGAAACCAGCAGTTTTGCCGGCCAAGGCGACCAGGCCATTCTGCAGAATGGATGTGTGGTTCCTGCTCCCGCGCTCACTTTAGCCAAAGCGGTCAATGTAAGTACCTATGATGCAGTCGGTGATGTGTTGACCTATACCTACACGGTCACCAACAGCGGCAACGTGGCATTGACCACGCTCAGCATTCTGGATGACAAGATCGCAGACGACGCCACCAATATCACCTGTCTTGCCACGACGCTGGCAGCAGGCGCATCCACAACTTGTACTGCGACCTACACGATTGCACAAACCGACCTGGATGCCGGATCAGTGACCAACAAAGCCACCGCGTACGCCAAGTATGGCATCGCAGATGTGACCTCCAATGAAGCCACTGCGACATCCTATACGGACCCGAAACCCGCGCTGACCATCTTGAAAACCGTACTTGAAGAAAGCTACGATGAAATTACCGATACCCTGACCTATAACTATCTCATCACCAATATTGGCAATATCACCCTTATTGGACAGTTCCAGGTGACTGACGACAAGATCGGCGATGGAATCACCCCCTTTGACTGTGGTCCAGCAGACACAGAACTGGCTCCAGGTGAATCCTTTACCTGCTCGGCGCTCTATCCTGTCACCCAGGACGATATCGATGCCGGATTTGTCACCAATATCGCGTCAGCGCAGCTTGGCAAGCTCAGCTCCGACCCGGATGACGAGACGGTAAAGGCGGTGCAAGAACCTGGTGTGACCATTTTGAAAACTGAGACTTCCACCGGGCCTTATGCAGCGGGCGACACGATTACCTACAATCTTTTGGTCACCAATATCGGCAACACCACCCTTAAGAATGTAGATATCAGTGATCCCAATGGTGTCATTGGCACCTGCACTCCGGCCATCCCGGCCGCCACGCTGGCTCCTGACGCCACAATCTCTTGTGATGTTTCACATCTGGTCACAGCGGCAGATGTTACAGCGGGTCTGACCTATTTGAACGAAGCCACCGTTACCACGGGTGATCTCTCTGAAAGCAGTTCGGTCACCGTAACCTTGACTGCTCCAGTTGTGACAGTTCCAACGCCCATTCTCATCCCGGTAACGGGTGCGGGTGGATTTGGTGGGTTGATCCCGGTCACCGGTGGACAGGTCATCGTTTCAGGCCTGGGTCACTCCTGCATGGGCATCGATGGACAGGTGGTCTGCTGGGGTCTCAACACCTCAGGCCAGCTGGGTGACG
>CAZRHZ010000163.1:0-4998 GCA_964599995.1 uncultured Anaerolinea sp.
GGGTGTACATCTGGTGATCAGTTCGGGAGTCCCGGTTCTACCCATCAACCGGCTGTCCAGCCTGGTGAACCCCGAAGGACGTTTTTACGGAATTAACGCATTTTCTGAGCGCATGGATTCACTCAAGATCAGTGAAGTGGAAGCGGAATGGCGGGCGCAGATCAACGCCTTCAAGGCCGTGGCGGGTTTTGTGCCTGACCACCTGGATTCGCACCACCACGTATCCTACTTTACCCCCGCCCTGTTCGAGCTGCTGCTCAAGTTGGCTAAGGAAGAAGGCTGCGCCATCCGCGTGCCGTACGGCGAGGGTGACACGCTTTTTGCCGAGACGCGCGAGGTGGACTTACTGGAGCGCTACGCTACGCGCCATGCGGAGATCTTCATTGGTAATTTTTACAACGAAGGCGCGACGCTTGAGAATCTACGCACCATCGTGCAGCAGATCGCAGAAGATCTGCAACACCAGACCTTCGAGCTGATGTGCCATCCGGCCGTGGTGGATGATGAACTGCGCCGTACTTCGATCTACAACGAGACGCGCGACCGTGAACGCTTGCTGATGCAATCTGAAGAGATCAAAAACCTTCTCGAACAGAACCAAATCCGTTTGATCTGCTATTCCGAGCTTCCGTAAAGGAACACTCATGAGAAAAATCCTGTTAATCGCAACCGCCCTGCTGTTGTGCCTGGCGGCCTGTGCGCCGATGGCCACAACCCCCACTGCGGACATAACCGCAAGTGTTGAAACCCCCAACGGAGAGCAAGTGACCCTCACGAGACCCTTCCCCACCCATAATGGCTACGCGCAGGGCGCGATTTTACCCAACCACCGCACCCAGCAGCAGCTGGACGACGACGTGCGCGCCTTCTATGATGATTGGAAAGCCACCTATGTGTTACAAGATGGCCAAAGCGCGGACGGGCATCCGATCTACCGCATCGCCTTTGGCAGAGACGCACAGGGGCAGGCCAACACCGTGTCTGAAGGACAAGGCTTTGGGATGCTCATCCTGCCGGTCATGGCCGGTTACGATCCGGATGCCCAGATCATATTCGACGGTTTGTGGCGCTTTGCGCGCTTGCACCCGAGTGAGGTGGATCCCCGCTTGATGGATTGGAACATCGTGGATAACCAAGGCAACGACAGCGCCTTTGACGGCGACGCAGACATGGCGCTCGGCCTGCTACTGGCAGACGCCCAATGGGACAGTCAGGGCGAGATCGACTACCTGACCGAAGCGCAGACTCTGATCGCCGCCATCCTCGAATCCACCATCGGACCCGAAAGCCGCCTGCCCACCCTGGGCGACTGGGTGGACGCGGACGGCGAGGACTACAACCAGTACATGCCGCGTTCTTCGGACTTCATGCTGGTCAACTTCAGGGCATACAGCCAGGCCACGGGTGACCCGGTTTGGGACGAGGTGGTTGCCAACAGCCAGGCGGTGGCCACCAGCCTGCAGGCCAGTTACAGCCCCGAGAGCGGGTTGCTGCCTGATTTCATTGTGCTGACTGGAGAAGAACATACCCCCGAGCCCGCACCGGCCAATTTTCTGGAGGGCGAGAACGACGGTAGTTATTCGTACAACGCCGGGCGCGACCCGTGGCGCATCGGTTCAGATGCCCTGCTCTACGGAGACGAGACCTCGCGCAACCTCGCACAAAAGATCTCGCTGTGGGCAGAATCCGTCACAGCCGGTGACCCGACCCAATTCCGCGCCGGCTACGACCTGCAGGGCAATCCGCTGGAAGGCAGCGATTACTTCACCACCTTCTTCGTCGCGCCGCTGGGTGTGGCCGCCATGATCAACCCTGATCAGCAGGAGTGGCTGAACGCAGTTTATGATGCGGTGTATGACACGCATGAGGATTATTACGAAGACACGGTCACCCTGCTGTGCCTGATCACCATGACCGGCAACGCCTGGGTGCCTTGATTCCCATTGTTATTAATGTAGGGGGCGATTTTGAACCGCCCCCTACATAGTTAACGCGTCGTCTCGAGCATTTTGCCGATGTTCTCTTCAGGTTTGCCTTTGATTCCAACAAATCGGTTCATTATACATTTCATTGGTAGCTTGAACGGCGGCTTCAATGCTGTCAAAATCCAGATCATTTTCAACATTCCACTCGATATCACACGAAAATCGATAAACTCCCTTTTCCTGTGTGTACCGGCAAATTGCAAATCCGTGGATGGGTTTATAGGGCTTTCCATCACTGAATTTCATGATGAAAAACGGTTTTTGGGGATTATACGCCCACAGGAGGACTTGAGCCCCGTCAAGTTCAGCTGGAGGTTCTTTGAGTTCGTGATCGTGTGAGAGGATCATCAGACGTTATTCTTTCATACAGTACAAGTTCTGGGCACTTTTCGTCAAACGCATATTCCTACGAAATGCTTTTAAAGTGCAGGTGCCGCGCGAACCCTCAGCATGAAAACGCGGGATCAGGAATTTTGGATGATCGATCTGCTGGTCAGGTAGTGATCCACCAGCATGCCCCAGCGGGCGACCATCTGCACCAAAAACATCACCAGCAGGATGATCGAGATCGTATCATTGTAAAAGGTCATCTCCCAGGACCCATAATAGTAGGTATTGTTGTAAATGATCGTGCAAATGGTGATGACCAGCAGGAAGGCCCAAACCAGCCAATACAGGATCAGGTAGGTCCACGTGACCCACGAGGTTGGTGGGCGCACACCTGCAGACGGGGATGTATGCTGTTGAATGAAGCGCTGCTGATCCTTCACCAGCCCAAAATGCGCCGGAAACAGCCAATAGATCGCAAAAGCCGGGATGAACAGGTAACCCACCGCCTTACCTGGGGTCTTGCTCGCGTTCCCGTCCTGCACCACCTTCCAGTGCTTTGAGATCATCACGTATTCAAAGACGCACGCCGCCAACAAGGGGAGCAAACTGAGGATCACCCAACCAGGCTCGTACCTGAACTGGTCCGTGACTATTAGAATTAGAAGGAACAACAGGCTCGATCCCGCCAACCCCACCCACCACCAAAAAGTGCGATCAAGTCCAGACAGGCTGACGCTGGAAGGGAGCGGAGTGACAGCCTGCACGCCAACCTCAGTTGGTGGGGTCAGCGTTAAAATTGCCAGTTCGGTGTCACCCAATCGCAGCCAGGTGGTGGAACCCTTCTGGCAGACCAGCGTGTCCATGCCGATGGTGCCCGAGCGCAGTGCCTGGGCGATGACCCCTTTACTGACAGGTCCGGTGGAAAGTCCGTTCGATTCGTAATACCACATGCTGGCCTCCTGTTATCTTTTAGACGTCCATGCGCATAAATTTGTTCCACCCAGATACGCCTCAGGCCTGCTTGCCGAGTTTCCCTTTGGTCGTGATGCACAGAACAAGCGCGGCCAGGGTGGTGACGATCACCGAGAGGGTCCAGAAGGTCAGATCGACCCCCGCGGATTCTCCGCCCATGGCGCCGGTCATGGTGGTGCTGGTGAGCAGCACGACGCCCCAGAAGTTATCCGCGTTGTGATAGATCAAGCCGCCCAGTAGCAGGCTGTCTTTGGTCTTGTTGTATACCCAGGTCATCAGAGTGGCCAGGCCGATCTCCGCGAGCACATAGAGCGGCAGGCGCGCCAAACCCAGTTCAGAATGCACGGCGTTGGGGTTGAAAAATTGCGGAATATGCCACAAACCCCACATCAAACCGAGGAAGACGCTGGCCATCCAGGGGCTGTTATTCTTCTGCAGGTGCGGTAGCGCAAATCCTCGCCAGCCGAATTCCTCTCCCAGAGGGCCACCCACAAGGGTGATGAGGAAGAAGACTGGCAGCAGATACCACTGCGTTTTAATGAAGGTCAACGGCGGCACGGCTGCGCCTATCAGCAGGTTGATGCCTAAAGCGATCAGGGTCAGCAGCGCTGGCAGGAACAAGGCCACGAGCCACCACTTTAATCCCACTTTCCATTTAAAGGCCCGCTGCATCAGTTGGCGCAGGCCTTCCTTGCCGGCCACCAGCGCGATCGTCACCACACCTGCGATGGACGGCCCAAAGACAAAGATGCCCTCGCCGCCCGTGTACCACGGCAGCCAGCTGATCAAAACCGTCAGCAGGAGAAAGAAGACCAAAGGTTGCTTGCGAATGAGATTGAGCATGAGTTTTCCCTCCATTACATGGATCAATGGGTTAATTGTAAAACATTTCTTGAAATTCAAGAAAACAAAACGGTTCCTTCAAAATGAAGAAACCGTTATTAGATAATCCTCGATCTCGTGATAAAGGGTTTTATGGTTCGATCCTCACTTCCCTGGTTCTCCCAATTCCCATCTTGAATCGATCATTGGAAAGGGTCCTGAGGTTTTCGCCACCGTTGAAATGAAGCTGGCCGTGATATGCAGGTCGAAATCAGTAGTCTGATAAAACCGCATCGCTTTTCCGTCTTCCGAAAGCTCCAAATGGCTTTTGACCAAACCAACTTCCTCAAGCCGGTTCAGATGCATGTGAACCAGAGGCCTACTGATTCCGATCTCTCTGGCAAGCTGGCTGACATAATTCGGATTTTCTGCCAGCGCTGCCAATATTTGTAAACGATGAGGATTTGCCAAAGCGGATACTTTTTTCAGCAAATCCGAACTCGTGGGCATTTCCATGGCTACTCAACTTCGCGTAGGATCTTTTCAATTCCACTCAATCGGTTTCGGATCTCCGACAGGTCGCTGCTGATTTTCTGTAATTCTTCTGAGGTTTTTTGATCTACCGACGCCGATTGCTCAGCTAATTTATGATAAGCATCTTCCCTGGCAACGCTCATTCTCGCTCGCGCTGTGATAGATACTTGAATGATCGCTACAATGATGATTGCAGCCACAAACATTGAAACAGTGATGATAAATGCCAATGACTCCATGTTTCCTCCAAATTGGTAAACTAGATTTTCCATATGTAATATTTATTTTACACATAAAATATTTATTTGTCAATCCTTTTTATTGATTTAGGATGTAAGTTACGCCCTTTCCCTCT
>CAZRHZ010000164.1:0-4965 GCA_964599995.1 uncultured Anaerolinea sp.
CCGAAGGAGCCGATGGCACGGCGTGTCGTGCCCCTTATATTTTAAATATCCGCCTTGTAGCTGGCCACGGGTTGACCGCAATGCGGGCAGGTTTCGTCGTACCAGAAATACGACAGGCCGCAAGCTCCGCAGCGCCAACGCTTTTCCTGTTCGGCAAGCCAGGCTGGCACCCCGACTGTCTGGATCCTTTGCATGTTCTTCATCACACACAACCCATTGGGGTACTGCGGGTCATTGATAAAATGGAGCATCAATTCGCAGGTCTTCACCTGAGGGCATTCAATGCAGAACTCGTACCCCTTTCCCTTGGCACAGGCTTTAATGGCGCAGGTGGCGCAGTGCCCGGCGGGGCCTTCGCTTTTGCATCCGTAACAGGTCTTCTCTGCCGTTCCTGCCTTGGTTTGGAGCATCATGGAACAAGCTCCACAGTACAATCCGCAATAACCATCCAGTCGAAATTCCATTGATTCTCCTCCACCTGAGCGTATCACTCAGCATTCTTCATAATGAAATGGACCACCATGACCCTCTAGTCTATTTCATAATTATGGCACAGGAAAGGAAAAACGCCCTCCTACCAGGAGAGCGTTTTAGTATGCCAGACAAGAAAGATGAGTTAATCCTCCACCGGAGGGGTCCAGGTGCTTTTTTCGCGCCAGCGGATGATCAACTCGATGGTCACCACCCCCACAGCGATAAAGGCCGCTTCAGCGAAATTCAAGGCTTTACCAAACTGCAGCCAGATGAGCACGTCCACATAGGCGCCGACCAGCAGGGCTTCGCGCACCAAAACCGTGCCGTTGGCGGGCGGTTTGGAAGGAAAACGGCGGTGCAAATAATGAACAGCGGGCAATGCTGGACCGGTAAAAGCCAGCGTGGCGAGGAAGAACATGAGCCAGCGCGGACCCAGCAAAGGCACGGTCAGAAAGAACACCAAGGCGAGGCCGATCCAACCGATCCCACCCAAAACCAACCCGGTGATCCAGGTTGCCTGCCAGGGCGGGAGCTGCTTGCGTAACTGGTTGGCTTGATCGGTAGTATCCATGGTGTCCTCAGTCTTGAAAATGGGGCGGTGATTCGTGATTAGTGATTGGCATTGACTACTCACTATTCACCATTTACTATCCACTAGTTTAATCCATTCCCGCGCAAATTGGCAAATTGAAATCGGGAAGTATTTATGGTAAACTTTTTCAAACAAACAGGGCGGCCAAGGCTGACCCACTCATTCAGAGAGGCGGAGGGAACGGCCCGATGAAACCTCGACAACCACTCCCAGGAGCAGGTGCCAATTCCGACAGAATCTGAAAGGTACTCCCTCAGGATTCTGAAAGATGAGAGAGAAACCAGATCGCAAGATCGTCTCTCTCAAATTTGAGAGAGATTTTTACTTAATTTCAGCAAGTCAGGAGCCAACCATGAAACGCACACTCACTCACCCCCAGTATTTGGAAGCACTTCAAAATAAAGTGATGGTGTTTGACGGCGCGATGGGGACGAACCTGCAAAGACAAAACCTGACGGCCGAACATTTCGGCGGGGAGCGCACGCAAGGCTGCAACGATTACCTGGTCATTTCTTACCCGCAGGCAGTGGAAAACGTGCACCGCTGGTTCCTCGAAGCCGGTGTGGACGTGATCGAAACCTGCACCTTCAGGGCCAACCGCTTGACTCTGGGCGAATATGGATTGGGCGAACGGGTCAGAGAGATCAACCTGGCGGCCGCCCGGCTGGCCAGAAAATGCGCGGATGCCTTCAGCACCCCCGCCCAGCCGCGCTTTGTGGCCGGTTCGATCGGCCCCTCGGGCAAGCTGCCCTCGATGAACGACCCCGAACTTTCGGATATCAGCGTGGACGAACTGCGTGCATTGTTCTGCGAACAGGCCAGTGCCCTCATCGAAGGCGGTGTGGACCTGCTGTTGATCGAGACCTCGCAGGACATTCTGGAAGTCAAGACCGCCATTTTAGGCATCTATGAGGCCTTTGAGAAGACCGGAAAATCCCTTCCCATCCAGGCGCAGGTGACCCTCGACACCACAGGGCGCATGCTGCTCGGAACAGATATCTCCGCGGTGCTGGCCATCCTTGAGAATATGAACATCGATGTGATCGGGTTGAACTGCTCAACCGGCCCAGATTTCATGCGCGAGCCGATCACCTACCTGGGAGAGAATTCGCGCCTGCCCATTTCATGCGTCCCGAATGCCGGCCTGCCCCTCAACGTGGACGGCCAGGCTGTCTATCCGCTGGGACCGGAACCCTTCGCGGAAACCCTGTATGATTTCGTCACAAAACACGGCGTGAACGTGGTGGGCGGCTGCTGCGGCACCACCCCCGAGCACCTGAAAAAGCTGGCCGAGAAAGTGCGAGGGTTGAAACCCGCCCCACGCCCCACCAGCGGAACCCCCACCCTGTCCTCGTCGATCCAGGCGCAGCCCATGCTGCAGGAACCGCGTCCCTTCTTCATCGCGGAACGCCTGAATACGCAGGGCAGCCGCAACTTTAAAAAGATGGTACTCGATAACGACTTCGACAGCATCCTCAGCCTGGCGCGCCAACAGATGAAAAGCGGCGGGCACGGCCTGGATCTGTGCGTGGCGCTGACCGAGCGCGGCGACGAAGCCGGCACCATGTACAAGCTGATCAAGAGCCTGGCGCCCATCATCCGGCTGCCGCTGGTGATCGACACCACCGAACTGGATGTGCTGGAGACCGCGCTGAAAAATGCTCCCGGCCGCTGCCTGATCAATTCCACGCATTTGGAAGGCGGACGGGAAAAAGCGGACAAGATCTTTGCCCTGGCAAAAAAATACAATGCGGCGGTGATCGTGCTGACCATCGATGAAGCCGGCATGGCCAAAACCGCCGAGCGCAAACTGGAAGTGGCCAAACGCATCCATGAGATCGCGGTCGATGAACACGGGCTGAGACCCGAAGACCTCGTTTTTGACGACCTGACCTTCACCCTTTCGACGGGATCGGAGGAGTTCGTCAACTCAGCCATTGAAACCCTCAAGGGCATCGAGCTGATCAAAAAGGCCCTGCCGGGTGTGCTCACCTCGCTGGGTGTGAGCAACGTTTCGTTTGGATTACAACCCAATGCGCGCGCCATCATCAACAGCGTGATGCTCTACCACGCTGTGCTGGCCGGGCTGGACATGGCCATCGTCAACCCCGCCACGATCACTCCATATGCTGAAATTTCTGAAGCGGATCGAAAGATCAGCGAAGACCTGATCTTCAATCGCGCTCCGGATGCCCTGCCCAAACTGATCGAGCATTTTCAAACTTGCGGACCGGCTGAAACCAAAGTGGACGCGCAGCAGGAACTGCTGACCAAAATGTCCACTGCAGAAAGACTGCAGTACAAGATCGTGCACCGCATCAGTGAAGAACTGGAAAAGGACGTGGACGCCCTGCTCGAACAGGCCGCCCCAAATCAAGTACGCGGTGAGCGCGCGGTGGAAATTTTAAATACCATATTGCTGCCCGCCATGAAAGAAGTGGGAGACAAGTTCGGCGCGGGCGAGTTGATCCTGCCCTTCGTGCTGCAATCTGCCGAAGTGATGAAGAAGACGGTCTCGTATCTCGAAAACTTCCTTGACCGTAAGGAGGGCACTTCAAAAGGCACCCTGGTGCTGGCCACTGTATATGGCGACGTGCACGACATTGGCAAGAACCTCGTCAAAACCATCCTCTCGAACAACGGCTATACAGTGGTTGACCTTGGCAAACAGGTGCCGGCGGAAACCATCATTTCCAAAGCGGTCGAGTTGAACGCGGACGCCATTGGTTTAAGCGCCCTGCTGGTGAGCACCAGCAAGCAAATGCCGCTGATCGTCAATGAACTCCAACGCCGTGGGCTCAACATCCCGGTGCTGATCGGCGGGGCGGCCATCAATCAACGCTTCGGGCGGCGCATTCTGCTGGCCGAAGACGAGAAGATCTACGAACCCGGTGTGTTCTACTGCAAGGACGCCTTTGAAGGCCTTTCGACCATGGACGCGCTGGCTAACCCTGAATCCAAACAAGCGATCCTTGAAAAGATCAAGCGCGAATCAAAGATGGAATACGAACTCTCGGCCTCTGAAGTCAAGACTGAACCTGCAAACTTGCGCTCGAACATCAAACCGGCTGTGAGCATTCCCACCACTCCGCATTGGGGACCCAAGGTGGTGCGCAACATGCCGCTGGAGATCGTATTCAAGCATCTCTCGAAAAATGAACTCTTCCGCCTCTCGTGGGGCGCCAAGAACGCCCACGGCGAAGAATGGAAGAAACTGGAAAAGGATTATGAAACACGGTTGGAGAACATGATGCGCGAAGCCCTGGCTGAGAAATGGCTCAATCCGCAGGGCGTCTACGGCTACTGGCCGGCGCAATCTGAGGGCGACGATCTGATCGTTTACGATCCGCATTCCGTTCAATCCGGCAAGCCGCATGAGATCAAACGCTTTACTTTCGCACGGCAGTTGACTGACAAGAACCTGTGCCTGGCGGATTATTTCAACGATGTAAGCTCCGGCAAAATGGACGTGGTGGCCTTCCAGGTGGTCACCGTTGGACAAGCCGCCACGGAGCGCTTCGACCGGCTGCAAGCCGCCTCGAATTACACCGAAGCATATTTCGTGCACGGCCTGGCGGTGCAAACCGCTGAAGCGACAGCGGATTACCTGCACAACTTTATCCGCAGAGAGCTCAAGCTGGCACAGGAACAGGGCAAACGCTATTCGTGGGGGTTCCCGGCCATCCCCGACACGGCCGATCACCGCAAGGTATTCGAACTGCTACCGGCGGAAAAGGAACTGGGCATGAGCCTGACCTCGGCCTTCCAGATGGTGCCCGAGGAATCCACCGCAGCCATCATCGTGCATCACCCGGATGCCAGCTACTACAATATCGGCGAATCACGCGTGGACCAACTAATGAGAGCCAGTAAAAAATGAACAAAAAAGAGATCTTTTT
>CAZRHZ010000165.1:0-4937 GCA_964599995.1 uncultured Anaerolinea sp.
CCGGTGGCAGCGGTGACGGCCGGACGAACGATGACAGATTTGACCACGTGCACGCCGCCTGCCACGAGTAAACCGGCGATCAGCGCCAGCACCGGGCTGACCTCAGCGTTTTGGGTGGAAGTGGCGGCAAAAACGATCGCACCGGCGGTGGGTCGGATGAAGGACTGTATCACATCGTTGACGTGATTGACAGCTGGGATCTTGTCAGCCAGGAACTCGACCAACGAGAGTACGATCAGGGTGCCGATCACCCACCAGGAGGTCATGGCGTTCCAGGGCTCGTTCAGGTGGATCAGATTCGTGTATTTGGCCAGCAGCGACACCACCAAAAGGGGGATGTAGGCGTTCAAACCCGCGCTGGCAGATAACCCGAATGCTGAAAAGATGTTAAAAATATCCATATCTTCCTCTTCTTACTTTACAATGGGAATCCACTCCAGGATCCCATCAATGAAACACGCAGCAGGTCCATCAAGCCAATCTGCAGCAAGGCAAAAATGGCGCCCAACACAAAAAATGTCCATCCGTCCCTGGTTGTTCCGAGTGTATTCTCCTTGTTTAAAATAATACTCCATAAAAGGGAATAAACCATCCCTAAAACCAAAAAGATCGAGCCGGTCGAAAGGATGGCAACCGGGTAGTAGAGCAGGGGAATGTCGAGCCAGACCAGCACACCGATCACGATCTCGCATAAAAAGAGCGCGCCCATTTGCTTCCAGGTTCGCAGGGCGGGAGCTGGATTGTTCTCTTTCCAGAGGGTCTGATTCCATAAAGGCAGAATCAGGTTGGCCAGGATCGCGCCCATCGCCAGACCGGTGGCCAAACGCAGCCAATTGGTCGGGGTGTAAAGCGGTTCAATCTTGAGGAAGGTGGTCAACATGGAGTTGACACCGTCCACGACGAAGAGCAGGAAAAAGAAAGCCAGGAAGGCGATCTTGAGCCGCGATGGAATGCCAGCCGGTTTCTGCCGGTTGGAGAGGTAGAGCAGAGCGACCAGAAAGCCGAGATACATGCCCGTGCAGCGGGCGCAAAGCGGCAACAATTTGCCCCCGATCTCGATGGTGTGGCTCTCGATCTGGTGGCAGACGGCGAAGCCGACCGCGTCCATTTTGCCGGTCAGCCCGGAAGGGACTTCCAACAGCCAAAGCGTTGAAAGGGCGATCAGCAGCACAAGCAGGCTGATCCTGATCCATTTTCGTTGCGTCCAGGGAGTGGGGTTCATTTGAGGCATTATACGGGGGATCGGAATTCAAAGCAAGCGCAAAGGTTGAAAAAAACTGATACTAGAAAACAGGATGAAGGGCTCTTGACTTTCATCTTCATTTATGCTTTACTTACGTTGTAAGTGAAAAAAAGTTGTGCCATTCTAACGATGAGGAGGTGGTGTCTATGATAAATAGTTTTAACCAACGCGCTGCGACATCCCTCCTCTCGATGTTGTAGGGAAGTCGCAGCGCAAACCACAAAGAGCCGTCCTTGTGACGGCTCTTTGCATAAAAGCCTGAATATTATCTGGTGGAGGAAGCATGATCAGAGATCAATGGTATGTGGTTTTACGCTCGCAGGAACTAACAAAAGGAAAAGCCATCGGCGTGACCCGCATGGGCAAGAAAATGGTCTTCTGGCGTGATTCACTTGATAACCCGGTCTGCCAGGCGGATTTGTGTCCGCACCGCGGTGCCGCGCTCAGCTTAGGCTGCGTGAAAGAAGACAGAATCCAATGCCCGTTTCACGGCTTTGAATATGATCAAACGGGAAGTTGTACCCTCGTGCCAGCTTACGGGAAGGCAACCATTCCGCCCAAAGTACTGAAAGTGGTCTCCTACCCGGCGCGGGAAGCTCATGGCTATATTTATATCTGGTGGGGAGATGAACGCGAAACTTATCCGGAACTTCCCTGGTTCGATGATCTGGATGACAGCTTCACCACCAGCGACTTGGTTGACCATTGGACGGTGGATTATTCCCGCGCCATCGAGAATCAGTTGGATGTATTCCACCTGCCATTCGTGCACGCCAATTCCATCGGGCGAGGAAACCGCACCATCGCAGACGGCCCGTTGACTCAATTAATTGAAGACAGCCTCGAAATCTGGGTATACAACCGGGTGGATGATGGGGTTGTCAAATCCAAGCGGCCTTCTGAAATCCCGGCGCCAACACGACCACCTTTTCTAAAATTCCGCTTTCCGCATTTGTGGATGAACCGGATTTCGGACGATATGCGCATCACGGTTTTCTTCACCCCAGTTGATGATGAAAACTGCCTGATCTATCTGCGCAACTATCAGCGCTTCATCAGGTTGCCGTTGTTACGAAAATTGGTAGCCTGGATGTTCAATCCGACCAGTAAGTACATTCTGGATCAGGATAAACGCGTGGTGCTGTCTCAACGGCCAAAAAAGAGTGCGAACCGCAACGGTGAAGTGTTGATCTCAGCCGACGGTCCGATCATCGAATATCGAAGAATACGTGAAAAACTTCAAATGCTTGCAAAGAACAAGAATGAAACTCACGCGTGACAAAACTTCTATATTTTGTTGAACACCTTTTGTACGGTCTGAATGGAAGAGGAGAGTGAATCTCCAAGGAATACGCCGGGTGTTTGGGCGATCCATTCTGGATGCCGATTGAAAGCTGAGCCACCAAAACCAAAAATGGGCCTGGGCTTGATGGATTCGAGCATGCGTTCGAACCTGGCCAGATCAGCAATCGATTCCTTGAGGGTGGCTGAGAGGATGATCATTTTGGGGTGTTCATCATTGGCATAGAGGACAAGATCGTCGAGAGGCAAATCAGGCCCCAGATATTCCACGTTATAACCGGTCTCACGCAGCAGCACTGAAATCATCAGCGCGCCGATCTCGTGCAGCTCACCTGGACCCCCACCGACCATTAATAAGGCTTGCGGGCGGAGGGTCGGAAGGGATTGGAAAATAGCCATTATTTTGGCACGAAAAAACGCGCTGGCGAAGTGCTCGGTGGCGATCAGGATCTTACCGTTGTACCAGGCTTCTCCGATCTCAACCAGCACGGGCGTGATGACAGACTCGAAAATGGTTGAGAGAGAATAGCTTGCCAAAAGATCCTCAAAAACCTGTGAAGCGGCGGGTTCATGATGTGACACAAGCGCTTGATAAAGCCGGTTGGCAAAATCTGAGGGGGAGAGTGAAGATCTCATTGAAGGGATGGGAGGGGCAGCCGTCACGACCGCTTCAGGCCAGATCCCTTTGCGGATGTTGATATTTAGCTCCGCAACCGCTGAACTGATGGTTGTCCCTGAATCCACCTGTTTTTTCAACCAGCCGAGCAGGGCGATATCGCGCTCACTATACATGCGGTAACTGTTATCAGATCGCTGAGGGTTGAGGATGTGATAACGTCTTTCCCAGGCGCGAATGGTTACCGGTTGCACGCCTGTCTTTTGACTTACTCCCTTAATCCTGTACTTTGGCTCGTCGGGGTAATCTGAAATCTTTTGCATTATTTTGTCCTGTTGGTAACAAGAGGTCACTGCTTATTTTACATGAATCAGAATTGAGAATCAAATAATGAAGGGAAATCCGGCAAGGTTTATAATTGGATTTATCAATCTTTGGAGGATAACAATGACCACAGTCAAGGAACGATTTCTTCACTATGTAAAAGTCAACACAAAATCCGATCCAGATTCGACCACCAGTCCGAGCACACAAGTACAATTCACACTTGCCAAACTTCTGGTTGAGGAGATGAAGTCACTTGGCCTGGAAGAAATCACAATGGATGACCACTGCTATGTGATGGCCACTTTGCCTGCCAATACGAAGAAAAAAGTTCCTGTGATCGGGTTTATCGCCCATCTGGATACAGCGCCTGACATGAGCGGCGAAGGGGTAAACCCGCAGATCATCGCCAATTACGATGGCGGTAAGATCGTCTTGAACAAGAAAGCCGGGATCGTGATGGGTCTGGACAGGTTCCCTGAACTGGCCAAGTATAAGGGGCAGGAGATCATCACTACAGACGGCACGACCCTGTTGGGTGCGGACGACAAAGCCGGCGTGGCGGTCATCATGACGGTCATGGAGTACCTGCTGCAGCACCCCGAGATCGAACATGGCAAGATCCGCATCGCGTTCACACCGGATGAGGAGGTGGGCAGGGGAGCTGACTTGTTCGACGTGAAGAAATTCGGGGCCGAGTTCGCCTATACCGTGGATGGCGGCGAACTGGGAGAGCTGGAGTATGAAACCTTTAACGCTTCTCAAGGCACCGTAACGGTTTCCGGCAGGAATGTACACCCCGGCTACGCCAAGAACAAGATGCTGAATTCCATTCTAGTGTCCATGGAATTCAACGCCATGCTGCCCGTGAATGAAAGGCCGGAATTCACTGAGAAACGCGAAGGATTCATCCATCTGTTGGGAATTCAGGGCGACGTGGAATCCACCAAGATGACCTATATCATTCGCGATCACGACCGCGCGATCTTCGAACAACGCAAAGCGATCTTCCACGCGGCGGGGGATTTCATTAACCAACGTTATGGAAAAGGCACGATTGAGGTCAACACCAAAGACATTTATTACAACATGCGCGAAAAGATCGAACCGGTCTATCACATCGTGCAACTGGCATACGATGCCATGAAATCGCTGGGGATCGAGCCGATCATCATCCCGGTGCGCGGCGGCACAGACGGCGCGCGTTTATCGTACATGGGACTGCCCTGCCCGAACCTGTTCACCGGCGGGTTGTATGCTCACGGAAAGTTCGAGTGCATCCCGACCCGCTCGCTGGAAAATGGGGTCGAGGTGGTGACCAAGATCATCACGATGGTAGCGGAGAAGTAAGTAACAACAAGAACCTATTTACCTCACCCCTGAACGAGTTGATGGAAGGACGTGAAAGCTTGTCCCCTCTCCTGCGGGTAATGATGAATTGCATATCAAGTT
>CAZRHZ010000166.1:0-4919 GCA_964599995.1 uncultured Anaerolinea sp.
AATAGAACACATCTCCAGGATAAGCCTCACGACCAGGCGGACGCCGCAGCAGCAAGGAGAGCGCGCGATACGCCCAGGCGTGCTTGGAGAGGTCATCATAAACCACCAGCGCGTCATATCCGCGCTGCATGAAATCTTCACCAATGGCGCATCCGGCGTAGGGCGCGATATAGAGCATGGCCGCGGATTCATCCGCTGCCGCTTCCACCACGATGGTGTGCTCCATGGCGCCGTAACGCTCGAGCAGCGCAACCGTTCTGGCAACCGAGGCTTTCTTTTGCCCGATGGCCACGTAAATGCAGATCAGGTTCTTGCCTTTTTGGTTGATGATGGTATCGATGGCGATGGCTGTCTTTCCGGTCTGGCGGTCGCCAATGATCAATTCACGCTGTCCACGCCCAATGGGGATCATAGCGTCAATGGATTTCAAACCGGTTTGAACTGGAGAATCGACGTCTTTACGGTCGATAACGCCCGGGGCGATCCTTTCCAGTGGTTGGAAGCGTGAGGTTTTGATCTCACCTTTTCCATCGATGGGCTGCCCAAGCGCGTTCACCACGCGACCAATCAAAGCTTCACCAACCGGCACGGATGCGATGCGGCCCGTGGTTTCAACCTTCATGCCTTCATGGATGGTTGAATAATCCCCCAAAACAATTACGCCGATGCGTTCCTTCTCGAGGTTGAAGGCGATACCCATTAATCCATTCTCAAAACGGACAAGCTCCTGAGAGCGCACATCTGTCAACCCTGCTATTTGAGCAATACCGTCACCGGCTTCAAACACGGTGCCAATATTGCGAATTTGATATTGATTTTCGAAGGAATCAATCTTGTTGGTTAAACCCTCGGTGAATTGTTGTAGAGTTTCTGCCATCCATCCTCCAGATCAGGTCAATCCATAATAGTTGATCGAACATCTAATTTTACTTCATTCCGAATAGAATCGCATAAAATCTGCAAAAGTTAGTCTTAAAGTTACGAGAAAAATTGCAGCGCAAGACGTAAGCGAGACTCAAGGTCGTCAGGAGCGTCCTTCGGGATCATTTGCAGGGCCGCCTGGGCCTCAACCACGCTGTATCCCAATCCGGTCAACGCGGAGATCACGTCTCCATCCACATCTTTGGCAAAGGAAACAGCTGACACGGGGCCTTTTTTGATCTTGCCTTGCAACTGAAGGATGATGCTTTGCGCAGTTTTCTTACCCACACCGGAGACCCGACTGAAAATGTCAGGCTGCTCCTGGATCACCGCGTTGGAGACGATATCCAGTGACAGAGTTGAGAGAATGGCAAGCGCGGTTCTGGGCCCGACGCCAGTGCATCCCAAAAGAAGAACAAACATCTCACGTTCTTCTTGTGTTTCAAAACCAAATAACGTCAGCGCGTCTTCCCTGACCACCAGATAGGTATATAGAGCCAGCGCCTTGTGCATTTCAACGCTTCGGCACACACTCGCCGGGGTGAACACCTTGAATCCGATGCCGGAAACATTGATGACAATGCTGTCGTCTAAAATTTGAGTTACAGTGCCTTCGATCGATGCGATCATTGTGATTCCCTCAATTTTTTATTCATTTGTCTTTGCCAGGCGATCTCGTACAAAATGATCGATGAAGCCACAGCCAGGTTTAGCGAATCGGCGTTACCCATCATCGGGATGGATAAAATGGCATCACAGGCTTGCGCCAGTTCCGAGGGGATGCCCTCCCTTTCGCTGCCCATGAGCAGGATCATGGGTTCGGTGTAACTGAAATCACGATAATCCGATTCTGCCGCGTCAGAGGTACCCACAAGTGGAATGCTCTGCGTCTTTTTCCAATTCAGAAAATCTTGCGTGGTGGTTTTCACGATTTTCTTCGAGAAAACAGCCCCCATGCTGGCGCGGATGGCGGTCGGATCGTAGGGATCGGTGCAGTTATCGATCAGAAGGGCGCCCTTTCCGCCCATCCCATCCAGTGTGCGCAGAATGGTGCCCAGATTGCCCGGGTCGGCTATCTGATACAGGCCGATCCAGATTCCATTCGTGAGATCGTTCAATTCGGCCAATTCAGTCCATTTTTGTTGGCCAACCGCGGCCAAACCTTGAGGACCGTCCTTGCCGGATATGGAGCGAAAGACCTCACCTGATACTTCAAGGATCTCGATATTGTTCTTCTCTGCAGCTGTAACAGCTTGTACTGCTTTTTCGTTGCTCATTAATTCTCTGGCCACGATCAATTGCCGCACCCAGTTTTTCGCGGTCAGCGCTTCGATCGTGATGCGAATGCCTTCCAAAAAGAACAATCCCGATTCATTGCGATACTTTCGATCCTTCAACTTGCGGATCGCCTTGATCTGCGGATTGGAAGTGCTGGTGATGATCGGATTAATCATTAGTGAGTCTTTCACGGTAACCAATTGCATGCAGGTGACAGATGGCCAGAGCCAGCGCATCAGCCGCGTCATCTGGCTTGGGGATTTCCTCCAACTCCAGCATGGTTTTTACCATAATCTGGATCTGTTTCTTTTCAGCGTTCCCGTAACCCGTGACCGCCTGCTTCACTTCCTGCGGAGAATACTCCGCGATTTCCAGCCCGGCGTTGACCATGGCCAGCAGGATCACTCCCCTGGCCTGACCGACTGCCAGCGCATTGGTTACGTTTCGCTGAAAAAACAACTTCTCCACCGCGCCAGTTTTTGGACGGTGGAGAGAGATGATTTCATTCATTTCATTGTAGATAATCTGCAAACGTTCTGCTGGGCTCGAGGTTTTGTGCGTCTTGATCACGCCGTATTGCTTTGCGTGCAACACACCCTGGCGGTCTTCTTCAACAAGCGCGTAACCTGTAGTTTCGGTACCCGGGTCGATTCCTAATGCCAGCATCTGAATTACTCGGATTCAAGCGCCGCCATTGCTTCTTCTGAGATCTTCAAATTGGAGTAAACGTTCTGAACATCGTCCAATTCTTCAAGAGCCTCAATGGTTCTGACTACCTGCAGCGTGTCTTCCACACCCAGTTCCATTTCATTGCTCGGGATCATGCTCAAACCGGCTTCATCCGGCATAAAATTAGCCGCCCTGAATCGATCACTCAAGGTCTTGAAGGCTTCCACCGGGGCAATCACGTTGATTTCTTCATCGTCCTGGGTCACGTCGTCTGCGCCGCCTTCAACAGCCATTTCAAAAATCTTATCGAAATTATATTTGCTGGCATCAAATGAGAATGTCGCAGCACGTTTGAACTGCCAGCCCACCGAGCCCAATTCTCCAAGGTTACCACCTGAACGGGTCAACAAATGACGCACTTCGGCTACGGTACGATTGCGGTTTTCAGTTACACACTCGATAATCACCGCGATGCCATTGGGGGCGTAACCTTCATACATCACCTCTTCATAGACCTCGCCCTCTTTTCCTTCACCAGTGGCGCGTTTGATGGCACGGTCAATGTTGTCTTTTGGCATACTCAAGGAACGGGCTTTATCGACTGCCAAGCGAAGTTTGAAATTGCTGTCAGGATCAGCTCCACCTTCTCGCGCAGCCATCACGATCTCTCTAGTCAGTCTGGTAAAGACTTGACCACGCTTGGCATCAGCTGCACCTTTTTTTCGTTTAATCGTAGCCCACTTGGAATGCCCGGACATATATTCTCCTTAAGAGACTCAGTTTAGAATTTTCATGGATTATACCATGCAACAAATACGAAAACATATCTTTCAATAAGGTCTGGCCACAATGATCAATCGATGGGTGTTGGTTTGCTGAGGCCAGCACGTGACAAGCGTGAGACGTTCGTCATCCGTGCGGTTCAGCCAAACAGCGTTTTGCAAACGCACTTCTAAAGGTTCTCCCCTTTCTTTTAATATCATGATATTGGCCACCACATAGGTATATTTTTTCCCTTTGGCATAGATATAGATCATGTCTCCTGATTTCAAGTTGATCAAGCCACCAAATACCTCTCCAAAACGATTGTGATGTCCATTGATGACAGTATTGCCAACTTGGCCGATGAGTGCAGAATCAGGGTGCCAGGCTGCAGCAAACTCAGAAGGTGGTATCCATTGTCCAAAGGTTTCACCTTCAATGTCTGCAAAATTAAAATCCGCGATGCGGATCGGAGCAACCAGCTGGATGGTCGGGATCTCTATCTTTTCGGGGATCAGAGGAATTTCCAGCGCTTTATTAGCGCTGGTATGGATGAAATATGAATTGTCTTCAATACTCGATTTAATAAAGGTTGATTCTTTTATCGTTAAATCTACTTCAACGCTCTGGTTGGTGGATGGCGTTTCGATTACTGCGCCATTCGTAATTTTTTCCACGAATCGAAAAGCGCCTGTGATCTCTGGCGCAGAACTCTTAATAAACGTGACCAGGTTTCCAGTCAAGCCCGCACAAATCAGTAAAACGCCCAAACTGATGATGAAATAGCTGCGTTTATTCCGAATCGTGTCAAACATAATGTGAGTATAAATCATTTTCGGGTACGTCTCTGTGAAACGTACCCGAAATTTATTCTCCTGTGCTATTTAGATCTTTTTCTTTTTTGAAATCCCTTGCAGAACCAGACCCAATCCGATGAAACCGAAGCCGAAGTTCATCATGATCTTGGACACATTGTTGAAACCGTTGTCCGTCAGATCCATGCCAGTCACGGGGATGATCAACTGCTCCCCTTCACCAGCGCCTGTCACCGGGATCGGCAACGTCGGAACCGTGGTTGGGGTGTAAGTGTTGGTCGGTTCAGGTGTGTCGGTCGAGGTCGGCGTGATGGACGGAGTGTTAGTGACCGTTTGCGTTACATTGATGAACTGCGTACTGGTCGCCGTGGGAGTATTGGTGGCCGTGTTGGATGAGGTCGGCGTATTAGTCGGTGTGTTGGTGGCCGTATTTGACGCAGTCGGCGTGTTGGTTGGTGTGCTGGTGGCCGTGTT
>CAZRHZ010000167.1:0-2498 GCA_964599995.1 uncultured Anaerolinea sp.
ATCTCTTTGGGATGTTGATTTTCACTCATCTCGCTTCAAATCAATTTCACCAAGAGAGAAACTGTCTTTTTACAAAAAATCAATGGCTGCTTTTTGATCATTGTGTATAATCAACTCATCATTCCCAAGGGGAATCCAACACAGCAGAAAAGGTGAAAATATGAAAAGTCGTAATTTATTATTCATTAACCTGCTTCTGGCAGGGTTGATCGTGTTGGCCGCCTGCAGCAAAACCCCAGCGGCCACCCCGGTGGCAGAGACGGTCGCAGAAACAGAAACCCTGGCAACCGCTTCAGAACCCACTCCGGAACCCACGGTGCAACCCACAGAAATACCAGTATTTCCTTGCAATATCGTCTTCGACAGCGACCGCGACGGCAATCTCGAGATCTATAGCATGGATCCTGAAGGCAACAACCAGGTCAATCTCACCAACAATCCTGCAGATGACTTCAATCCAGTCTGGTCGCCGGATGGAAGCCACATCGCCTTTATCTCGAACCGCGAAACGGAAGAAGGAAACGGCGTTCATATATATATGATGGCTTCGGATGGCAGCGAGGTCACCCAGATCACCCACGGTGACGACGCTCAATTCCCCGATTGGTCGCCAGCAGGAGACAAGATCGCTTATAACAACGGGGCGGATATTTACATCATCAACCTGTCTGATGGCAGCGAGATCAACCTGACCAACAGCCCCGAACACGACTCTCAGCCCAAGTTCTCACCCGATGGGCAGAGCATTGCCTGGTTGATTGGTGAAGAGCCCGACTCCCAAATAGCCGTGATGGATCTCGACAGCGGCAGCGTGGCGATCATCACCAATGGAGGTACCGTCTTTGGCATCGAGTGGACCATCGATGGCCGGCTTTTTACCACTTGGAACCATCCGGAAGGTATGTGTATGAACTGCATCGTTAGCGCGGATGGCAGTGAGGTCATAGACGCAGGCGGCAAGGGCAGCATTCAGCAATACCTGCCTTTCTGGACTCTCGACGGAAATTCAGTTGAAATGATCTCTGGTGACATCAGGGGAACCGGTCGTGAAGACATTACCCTGATTGGAGAGATCTTTCCCGACATTTTTTATTACCTCACCAACGACGCCGGTAACAACCGCAATCCCGACACGGCCGCCCATTGTGGCCCTTTCCGCGGTGAAAACCCCGCTGCTTCTGCTCAGAATGAGGTTTCACATGAGACGATCTCCGAAGAGACCTCAAATTCTGACAGTAAATATGTAATAGGCTACACAGGTTCCATTGACCCGATCACCCAGTATGATATCGACATTGCCTGTTCTGAACTAGAACTTGAGTGCATTCACGAGGATCAAATCTCAGATCTGGTTGACAAGCGCGTAGACGCCATTATTAACGCCTCGAATCGCTGGGACGTTTATGGGTCCATGTCGCAGGTACATGATGCGGTCAGTGCTGGCATTCCGGTCTTTATGCTGAATGCTGTGAACTCAGAGAAGGGTGTCTACAATCTTTCTGCTGAAGAAGAAGCCAACAGCATTGTTCTCTCTTGGATGTTCGAGAGCATGGCTACTGGCGGGGATTTTGTCTACTACAACTATGCTAACAGCGATTACATCCAAAACTTGGTGGACGGTCTACTTAAAGATTATCCCAATATCACATCCACCGAATTGGAAACCAATTATGGAGAAAACCCGTTTAGTAGTGAAATTCCAAACATGATCGCGGCCAATCCCAACCTGGGGGCGATCTGGTCAAGTGACCCCTCCAATGATCTCTTTTGGGCTGTGGTTGACAAAAATAACAGCCACTTTCCTCTGATGGAATGCCCGGCGCGTGAAGACATACTCACCGCCTGGAAGAACGAGCTGGACGCCGGTTCAGATCTCCAGTGCAGGTCGCTTATCCGGCCCGGCGGCATTGGCTATGAGGGCGTTTATGTGGCCTATTACTTCTTGAGCGGATACGAGTTAAATCCCGAAATGCTGACCGGTGAAGGCCAAAACACCTTGCGCTATGTGCTGCCTCTGATCACCAATGAGAATTTGCCTGAATGGCTGGGTAAGCTGGATTCTTTCATTGTGGGCGGCGACAGTCAGCTAAAACTTCCTCACATGGATCCTCAGCAAATCCTCGAGACCTGGTTTATCCAGTAACTTTTGCTATAAAAACAAAACATCCGAAACGATGTAAAAGTCGTTTCGGATGTTTTCATTTGACCAGAAGACAAGACCCGCCTTACACCTTCAGCAGCCCGCGCCAGCCACGCACCGCGTAGTAGGATTCGGCCCCGTTATGATAGACAAAAACCCGATCGTAGCGCCGGTCCCCAAAGATCGCGCCCCCCAGTTTTCTCACGCTTGCAGGGGTTTTTAGCCAACTGGAGGTTTTCAGGTCGAACTCACCGAGGTTTTGCAGCGCCCGATATCCTTCCTCGTCCAGCAGTTCCACGCCCATGGCTTCGGCCATCTCAATTGCACTGGTGGCTGGCTTGAACTCCTTGCGCGACTC
>CAZRHZ010000167.1:2598-4884 GCA_964599995.1 uncultured Anaerolinea sp.
ATGGCGATGGCGCTCGGGTTTTTCAACCCACTGGCGAAATCCGACTTGCCCCCGCGCGGCGTGAGTCTGGAGATGACGCCGTTGTTGTAGTTCGAGACATACACATTCCAGTCCCGATCCACCGCCACGGCGTCCGGCGCATCGAAAGTGAAATGGAGCGGAACGGCACTTCCGTTTGGGTCGATCTTGAGCACCGTTTTGCCCCGCCCGCCGCCCCAGTTGGCCACATACAGGTTCCCGCGCGCGTCCAGCGCGAAGCCGTCCGGCCGGTCGAGGCCTGAGCCGGTCAGGTATGTGGAGACGGAAGACTTGGTCTCCGCAGTTCCGTAAGATTGATCTGTTTTTGGTGAGGTCATTAGAAACTGGACCTTTCATCTATTTAGTTCTTATTGCCAGGCAATTGATCCTGAATAAAAAGAGGATTTATTTCCTCCGAACCCAAGTTAAAGCTTGCCATCCTCATTTGCTTTGAGTATCCACTTTTTTCACCAGTTCCAGCAGCGCGGTGGTCGTATTCCAATTTCGGATGGTCATGAATTTGTAGGCCGGCGCTCCGACGATTTTGCTTAATCGGCTTTTGGACCTCATCGAACTCAGGCGTTGTGAATAGACCACGCCATCTCCAGGCCAAACCTGGTCAACACCCTCTCTCGGATCAAAAACGGACATGACCTGGTTAGAGCTCATCCCGATCAGAAAGATCACATCGCTATGATAATGATCGGGTTGGTCGCCAAAACCATTGGGCCTGTGATCGATGATCCCCTGCAGTTGTTCGCGGGTCAGCATCAAGACACTGATCCTCTCGTCATCCAACTTAAAGTGTTCGGGGAGGATCCCCTCAAGTTGAGCCCTCACATTTTCAGCTGACAGGTTGGATTTCAAGATCACATTGCCACTGGCGATATAGGTTGTTACTTCGGAGAATCCGTGGCTTTCGAGGATTTCTCGTAGACTCGCCATTGGGACAGGATTCTTCCCGCCCACGTTGATCCCACGGAGTAGAACTACAAACGTATTCATTGTGTCTCTTTCATCTGTTTTTCATTGTACACACATCGAGCACACCAAACCATTCATGTAAAACATTTCCGCGTCTATGAATTAACCGCGACACCCACCTTATCCTCCCGCTTCCACTGAGTAGAACGCGTCCCCTTTTTTCTTCATCACCAGCCGCTGAAGTTCCACGCAGCCTATGGCAACGACCAGAATGACGGGTGCCATCTGCGAGCTCATCCCCACCAACGGCAGATCGGATACCCCGTGCAACAGGCATGGCAAAAGGATGTTGTCTGAGCGCACATACAGCCAGGTGTAGCCGAAACCGAGCGCGAACAGCACCACCAGACTGACCAGCACCAGCAGCAGGTCGCCTTCTCCGGTGATCAGCCACATGATCCGGCTGGGCAGGTGCCACAGAGAGAAGAAAACGCTCGCCAGCAGCATGGCGGATGCCTTGCGGTGTTTGCCGGTTGGCCGTGTAAAATGCCTCATAAATGCCGGCGTGAAGTACCCTCTGAACAATACTTCCTCGCCAAAACCAACAAACAGCCACGTGCTCAGCAGGTTCGCTCCGATCTTCCCGACCGGGATCGTCTTGAGTGCCGCGAAATCCTCAGAGAGATTGACCCCACCCAACCAGCGGACCGCTAGCAGGTAGACCAGCCATCCCGCCAGCGTCCAGGCCAAAGCTTCCACAATGCGCTTGAGATTGATAGACAGGTTGATCTTTTCCACCTTCAAGCCCCACAACGCGACCAGAAAGAGGATCAGATACAAGCCCAGTTGCATGAAATACAGGATCAGGCCTTGCAGGTGGAAACTCTGGATGACTGCCCAAAAAATGGCTACAAACACGAATGACAACGCCACAATGAGGATCAGGGTTCGTTTACTGGCCTTTGCTGTTGAATAGAGTGAGTTTTTCATGGATCACCTCTTCTTCATTATAGGTGGAGAAGCCAATTCCTCAACCTGCTTCCGGAGGATCTTTTGCATTGTTCTTCCCTTGGCCAGTTCGTCCACCAGTTTGTCCAGATAACGAATCTTGCGCATCAAAGGGTCTTCCACCTCTTCCACCCGCACCCCGCATACCAGACCGGTGATCAGCGAACTCTGAGGGTTGAACGCCGGTGCCTGGGCAAAAAAAGCTTCCAGATCATTCCCCTGATCGATCTGTTTCTGCAGCCCCGCCCGGTCGTAGCCGGTCAACCAGCAAATGACCTGATCGACTTCTTGTTGGGTGCGGTTTTTACGCTGCGCTTTTTGAACATACAAAGGATA
>CAZRHZ010000168.1:0-4862 GCA_964599995.1 uncultured Anaerolinea sp.
GGCACAAAAAGAAGCACTATTTCTTCGTTTACCTCACTCAGTTCGTCCAACTGGAGCTTACGCCACTGGATCGCGCCATTGCCATGATTGCACAAAGCCATCAGAGAGTGTGTGGCCAGCAGGATCTTACTCAGTACATTTTTGACGTTCAATACACTCGCGACATCTGGGAGAGCGTAGATCAACAGCGAATTATCTGCGGAAAATGGCGGGTGGTGTCTCTCTTCAAGGGCTAGAGAATCCAGCACAACGAGGGGATTGGCAGGCATTGGACTCTGCAAAATAAACAGCCCTTGAGTCCAATCGTCACCCGGACCGATCTCGACATTCTGAGGATCCATGCCCTGGCAGAGTGTTGCTGCCACCTGGTCTGTGATAATGGGGGTAATGGTCGTTAGATAGGCGATCGTGGCGTCAGCAGGAAATTCAGAAAACAATTCTTTTTTCCAATCTTCCAATGGCTGATCGGTATTCTTCATGAAAAGGCGTGTGTTTACAAGTTCGTAGTAATCCAACCATTCTTGTGCCATCCCACCGCGGGTGATCACCACATCGGCTTGTTCCAGTTTTTCGATGTTTTCCTGTGCAAAAACACCAATCCCGCAAATGATCAATTTTCTATTATCCGTCATGTTCATCCCTCATCAATGGTGGTTAAAACGTCAAGATGCAATCCTTCCGGTAAAGGAAAGAAAACAGGAGATCATTCTCACTATCTTCCATCCAACCGAAACCGATTGCATCTCGTCGATTTCAGATCCAGGATCTGAAAGAATTTTAACGTTTGGTGTAGGTCGGTGCCTTGCGGGCGCGTTTCAGACCAGGTTTCTTGCGTTCCTTTACGCGGGGATCGCGAGTAAGGAAGCCGCCTTTGCGCAGTCCCGAAGTGTTTTCGGAATCAATTTTAACCAACGCACGGGCGAGACCCAGTTGCACTGAATCGGTTTGTCCGGTCACACCACCACCGTTTACGGTAGCGGTAATATCAAAAGTTGCTCGATCTTTTGAAACCGCGCTCAGGGGGCCAAGAATGGCTTCCACATCACCGGTTCGCGGAAAGTATTCTTCCAATGGTTTGTCGTTGACCGTGAATTTTCCAGATCCGCTGCTTACGCGAACACGGGCAGAACTTTCTTTGCGGCGCCCAACACCTTCAAAATATTGAACCGTCATAATCCTCTTGCTCCTTTATGCAACCAGTTTCGGGTTTTGCCCGGTATGCGGATGTTCGCTGCCGGCATAAACCTTGAGCCGCTTTAGAATCGACCGCCCCATACGATTGTGAGGAAGCATGCCCCACACCGCTGCGGTAATCACGCGCTCAGGATGTACACGCATCTGTTCGCGCAGGTTTACGGTCTTTAATCCACCTGGAAATCCAGTGTGTCCGTAATAATTTTTTTCATCCAAACGCTTTTGTGTAATCTCCAATTTGGAGGCGTTGATGACCACCACCACATCACCCATTTCAACACCGGGGGTAAAGGTGGGTTTATGTTTACCCAACAAGTAATTGGCAATCTGGGTCGCAAGTCGGCCAATGCCCTGGCCTGTCGCATCCACCAACAGCCACTCTGGTTCTTGTTTTCCTTTGAGGACGTAAGTCTTGTCCAGCATATTCACTCCGTTAACTTGATATCAAGTCCATTATCAATTTTCGTTTTCAACACATCCCTGCTTTGTTTCTGCGTAATTCACCTTGGTTAGAACCAACCCGCAAGGGGGAGCCAACCCTGGTTTGATGATCGCTTTTTCAGAAAAACCCTTTTTAAGATCATGAATCGTCAGTGTTCCTCTGGCGAATTGAACCTGCAAATACACCAGGCGCCGCACCATGTGATAAAGAAAAGCGTTTGCCCTGATCTCATATTGCCAGCCGTTTTCTGAAACCCGCCAGGTGCTTTCAAATACTTCGCGAGTTGTAGAACTTCCGGGCTTCATCGCCCGTCCGAACGCTGAAAAATCGTGACGCCCGAGAAAGGCTTGTGCGGCTTGATTGAGAAGCGCACCATCCAGTTCAGGCCAGATTCTCCATGCATAGCGTTCTAGCAGCGGCTGTTTTTGAGGAAGATGGTAGATGCGGTATTGGTAAGTCCGGCTTGAAGCGTCATAACGGGGGTGGAATTCAGCTTCAGTTCGGCTTGCACTTTGCACCACCACATCCGTGGGGAGCCAGGCATTCAGGGCGCTGACGAGGGTTGCATCCTCGTGCTGCCAATCCAGTAAGAAAGACACCACCTGCCCTGAGGCGTGAACCCCGGCATCAGTTCGGCCTGCGAAGAGGATGGTTTCCTCCTGCCAGCCAAGTTCCTTGAGTGCCGTTTCAAACACCTGTTGGACGGTGCGTGCTTTTCCCTGGCGCTGAAAACCTGCAAAATCAGTGCCGTCGTAAGCAAGGATAAGTTGGTAACGTGCCATTCCTAGCCGTCCTGAATTGGACGAGCTATTCTTCCACCAGTTCGATCAAAACCATATCGGAGGAATCTCCGAGACGGGGTCCTAACTTGAGAATGCGAGTATAACCACCGTTGCGGTTTTCAAAACGGGGAGCGATTTCATCGAAAAGTTTCTTGACCATGGCGGCGTCGCCCATACGGGAGGCTGCCAGCCTTCTGGCATTCACTTTATCGGTATCGCTGCCCTTGCTGCTTCTGCGAGCCAGGGTGATCAATTTTTCAGCCTCGCCGCGAATAAATAACGCCTTGGCGCGGGTGGTTTGAATTTTCTCATGATTGAAGAGCTGATTGATCATCGTCCGGCGCAAGCCAAGGCGTTGATCTTTCGTTCGTCCCAATCGATAACCTGCAATATTATGACGCATAATCCATCACTCCACATCTTTATCGTCTTGCAAAAAGCCTTTTTCGCGCATCTTGTCGCGCAGTTCATCCAGGCTCTTCTCGCCGAAGTTGCGGATCGACATGACGGCTTCTTCGCCTTTTTCGAGCAGTTCAAGCACGTCACCCACGTTGGTGATTCCGGTCCGTTTCAGCGAGTTGAAAACTCTGACCGAGAGATCAAGGTTTTCAATCGGTGTTTCAGCAGCTTCACTGGTTAAGTGACTGCCGGAAACTTCTTTTTCAATTCCCATCATCAAGGATTCTTCACTGATGCCCGAGATGAAGCGTAAATGATCAATAATGACCTTTGATGCCGTACCCAGGGTTTTTTCAGGGGAGATCGTTCCATCCGTCCAGATCTCAAGCACGAGGCGGTCATAATTCGTGCTCTGACCGACGCGGGCAGAACCAACAGTGAAGTTCACACGTTTCACAGGTGAATAGATCGCATCCACCGGCAGTTCACCGAGGGGCAGTTTGCCGCTGCGATCACCGGCGGGTGAATAACCACGGCCGCGATCCACTGTAAAATCGATATCCAGACGAGTCTTGGCGTCATCAACCGTGAACAGATAAAGATCAGGGTTCACGATCTCAACTTCAGCGGGGGCTTGAATATCAGCAGCAGTCACTTCACCAGCTCCACGCACGTCCAGGTGCAGATGGGCGGTATCACCCTCGTGAAGGATCATGCGGATCTGTTTCACCTGCAGGGTGACCTGAATGACGTCTTCGCGGACACCAGGGATGTCGCTGAACTCATGCATCACATCAGACACTCTCATTGATGAGATGGCTGCGCCATCCAGTGAGGAAAGCAAAACCCTTCTCAGGGCATTGCCGAGAGTATCGCCAAATCCTCGTTCGAGAGGACTAATCACAAATTTTCCGTAGTTGCGAGCTTCTGCTTCCCGCTCGACTTTCGGTGTTACCATATTAGTTAGAGCGCACACATTTACCCCTTTCCGATACCATTACGTATCCTATCTCTGGGTTAATGGACATTAGCGTGAGTAGTACTCAACGATCAATTGTTCATTCAGGCTGCCATCGATCTCAGCCCGTTCAGGAAGACGTAAAACGCGACCAGAAAGATTTTTCAAATCACGATCCATCCAAACAGCGCAGGGTCGTTTCTCAGCGAAATCAGGAAGTTCCTTGAAAAAAGTCAACTTCTTCGCAGATTCCGCGACAGAAATGACATCACCTGGTTTTACCAATAAGGAGGGGATGTCAGCACGGCGGCCGTTGACCACGAAATGTCCGTGGTTGACCAACTGGCGAGCCTGTGCACGATTTTCAGCCAATCCCATGCGGAAAACGATGTTATCGAGACGAGTCTCGAGAGTCTGCAATAAGTTCAAACCGGTCAAACCGCGTGTGCGCAGGGCAACGCTGAAAGTGCGTCTGAACTGGCGTTCCATAATGCCGTAGACGCGGCGAGCGCGCTGTTTGGCACGCAGTTGGCGCGCGTAGTCAGACTCACGCTCTGATCGGCCTTGTTTGGCCTTTCCATGTTGACCGGGGGCATAACCGCGCTTTTCAAAACCACATTTGGCAGTGAAGCAGCGGGCACCCTTTAAATATAATTTTTCACCTTCACGCCGGCAAAGCCTGCAAACCGGACCAGTATATTTAGCCATAGTTCCCTTCTCCTAAATTACACGCGGCGTTTCTTCGGAGGCCGGCAACCATTATGAGGTACCGGAGTGATATCAGCGATGGAGCGAACTTTCAGCCCCAGCGATTGGACAGCACGAATGGCAGATTCACGGCCAGGGCCAGGTCCCTTGATGATCATGTCAACTTCTTGAACACCCATGTTTTGGGCTGCCTTGATAGCCTGTTCGGCTGCCAGACGGGCCGCAAACGGAGTGCTCTTGCGTGATCCTTTAAAACCGGCAGAACCTGAGCTGCCCCAGCAAATCGTATTCCCTTGTTGATCGGTCACGGTCACAATGGTGTTGTTGAATGAAGCAAAAATGTGAACCTGTGCCGAGGAAAGGGTGCGCTTTGTTTTCT
>CAZRHZ010000169.1:0-4775 GCA_964599995.1 uncultured Anaerolinea sp.
ACCCAGGGCATCACTGACCAGGTGGAAGGCATGGGTACCAATCTGGTAACTGTCTCCGCCTCCAGAAGGTTCGGATATGGTGGCGGCTCTTCGACAGCCAGTCTCATGTACTCCGATTATGAAGCCATCCTGAGTAAGGTGGATAACATCGCGGGGATTGCTCCTTATTATCAATCCTCCGAGACCGTATCCACCTCCAACAAAACTTCCACCTATACCGTCATCGGGGTTACCCCTTCTTATGCCACCGTCACTCTTCAGACCATGGACCTGGGTCGCTTTTTCACCACTGCTGACAGCATGTCAAAATCCAGAGTAGTCATTATCGGCACCGACGTATCCACTGATCTTTTTGAAGGGCTGAATCCCATTGGTCGTTCCATCAAGATCAACAATGTGTCATTTGAAGTCATCGGTGTGCTGGCCTCCAAAGGCACCAGCGGATTCATGAGTGGTGACTCGAACATCCTCATCCCGCTTGAAACCGGCTACTCAAAGGTTTTCGGCCTGCGGGCGAAAAGCAACGGCAAGAACACTCTATCGGGGATTTCCATCTCTGCCACAACCGCTGATTCCACTGATCTGGTCGTCAGCCAGGTGGAAATGGTGCTGCGTTCTCAACACAACCTTGGATTGAACGACGATCTGGGCTTCAGCGTTTCGAGCCAGGCTGCCATGCTCTCATCCTTGAGCTCGATCACCGGCACCATGACCGCCCTGCTGGGCGCCATCGCTGGGATTTCTCTGCTGGTCGGCGGCATTGGCATCATGAACATCACCCTGGTTTCTGTGACCGAACGTACTCGAGAGATCGGCTTGCGCAAGGCGGTTGGCGCTCCGCGCAGAGCCATTCTCTTCCAGTTTCTGGTTGAAACCGTCACGCTGTCAGTCATAGGCGGCTTGATCGGCATCGCCCTGGGCGCGGCCATCGCTGGGATCTTCTCATTCCTTGATCTGATCACCGCCTCAGTAACGTTCGATGTGCTCCTGTTAGCCTTCACGTTCTCTGCGCTGATCGGTATTGCATTTGGCATCTACCCGGCCTTTAAGGCTTCCAAGTTGAATCCGATCGAAGCGCTGCGTTACGAATAACTTTTTTACATGGAGAAGAAAAATGTTCAAGAATAAACCTGTAACAATCCTGATCGCATCTGCGTTGCTGATCCTGTTGGTGGTCGCCACTGGCCTCTTCCAATTCGTATTCAGCAGCAATCCCACCGGTATGAGCGGCAACCGGCCAGATGGTTTTCAGGCTGGTTCCATGCCCCAGGGGGATCAACCCCAATTCAACGGCACACCGCCTGCCGATGGTTCAATGCGTTCCGGCGGCGCGCAGCCTGGAGGGGAAGGCTTTCAACCCGGTTCCATGCCTTCCGATGGCAGTAACTTGCAGGGTTTTCCCGGTGGCGGTGGAAGGGGAGACAGCGCCAGTGCAAAACTCATGCAGCTTTGGCGCGGAGTTCAGATCGGTGCAGCCATCCTGATCATGCTTCTGGGTGTGCTTTCCATCGTCGGCATGCTGTGTGGCAAAAAATGGAGCCGCACCTGGGCGATCGTTACCTGCGTGCTGGTATTCCTGGCCGTCATCCCCAGCTTGTTTGCGATGATGATGGGATTAAGCCTGGTGGGGACCGTAGTAAAGATCGTGTTGGCTGCAGCGGTATTTGTGTTGTGCCTCCTGCCAAAATCACGTCAGCCTGTGGTTGTTGAACCGGCGGCTTGATCGTGTACCAAAGGGGCTGCCTTTCCGATGAAGACAGCCCCGAAAAATTTTTGTTATTCTTTTTGTTTTATGTCATAATCAGGTGAAAAATGGCGAAGAAAATATTGATCATTGATGATGAACCCAAGATTGTTGAGATCTGCCAGGATTACCTCAAAGCAGCCGGTTTCGACGTGGTCGGCGCTTTGGATGGTCCAACCGGACTTGAAAAACACCGTCGTGAAAAACCCGATCTGATCATTCTGGATCTGATGCTGCCGGGCATTGATGGCCTGGATGTCTGCCGCGAGATCCGTAGAGACAGCAAGACCCCGATTATCATGCTCACCGCGCGCGTCGAGGAATCAGACAAATTGATCGGCCTCGAACTCGGTGCAGATGACTACATGACCAAGCCCTTCAGTCCGCGTGAAATGGTGGCCAGGGTGCGCACCGTGCTGCGGCGCGTTCAGGGCGATTCCACGGCTGAAGTGATCCGCGCGGGCGGCATCACGCTGGACCGCAACCGCTTTATGGTCAATGTCGAAGCCAACGAAGTCAACCTGACACCGACTGAATTTGAGATCCTCGCCACCTTGGCCAGTCAACCCGGCAGGATTTTCTCCCGCTCCCAGTTGTTGATCGCCGTGCGAGGAGTGGCTTTTGAAAGCTATGAACGCGCCATCGACTCTCACATGCGCAATCTGCGCAAGAAATTGAATCCATCTGGTGCTGGTCCCGAATTGATCACCACGGTACATGGTGTAGGCTATAAATTTAGCGGGTTATAACGCAGACATGAAAGATGCCCCCTCCTCAATAAAAACGATCCAAAGACGGTTGGTCTGGTCTCTGATTAAAGTTTTCTTGTTGGTCACTAGCCTGACCATTTTGGTATTGTTGGTAAGCACCATCTACGAGATCAGCTCCAATACCGGCCGTAATCCATTTTACAAGGCACCCAGCGCCACGGTGTTAGAGGCCTATTATCTAGCCAATGGAAGCTGGGAGGGTGTGGATCGATTGATCCAGCAGGGAGCAGCTCCAGGTTCACAGTTATCCATGATGGATTGGGAAAGAACGATCTTGCTGAATGAAGATAAATTGGTCGTTTTATATTACGGCATTCCATATCCAGGGGTTCCAACCTCATTTTTGTCCATGCCCGTCGAAACCAACGAAATGCCCCTGACTGTGAATGGCCGGATCATTGGTTTTTTAGTCTCTGATAATCAAGATATGCCGCATCCAACCCGGCTGGCAATCGATGTGGTCAACCCGATCTTGTTGATTAGCGTGATTTGTGCAGCCGTCACATTAATTATCGGCATCCTGCTCATCCGCAAGCTTGTGAACCCTTTATCAGAAGTGATCGCTGCTGCGCAAAGCGTTTCTTCTGGCAACCTGAAAACCCGCATTAAAATGGGAAAGACGCACGATGACCTGGCTTCTCTCATTGAGCACTTTAACCACATGACCGAAACATTGGAACGCAATGATAATGAACGGCGCGCACTCTTGGCCGATATTGCCCATGAACTGCGCACGCCGCTTTCCGTTTTACGCGGCCGTCTGGAGGGCATCGTGGATGGGATCTATTCCCCCAATGAGGTCAACATCGCCCAGGCGCTTGAAGAAACCTATTTGCTCGAACGGTTGGTCGAAGACCTGCGCCTGCTCACCCTGGCGGAGAGCCGGCAGCTTCATCTTGAAATGAAACCCACCGATCTCGTGGAATTGCTCGACAAAACGGTTGGCATTTTCAAACCTCAGGCTGCCGCAAAATCGATTTCCATTTCTATGCAATCCGGCGAACCTGAACTGATCGCGAAAGTGGATGCCCAGCGCATCGAACAGGTCATTGGCAATTTGATCGGGAATTCACTGCGTTATGTAAACAGCGGTGGCAGCATTTTTGTGAAGATCAACAAAGTCGATGAGAAGATCTCGATCAAGGTCGGTGACAACGGCCCAGGCGTACCTGAGAATGAACTGCCCTTCATCTTTACCCGCTTCTGGCGCGGAGAAAAGTCGCGTGCCAGGGTGACTGGCGGTGCCGGGCTTGGGTTGGCTATCTCCAAGCAGTTGATCGAGGCTCAGGGAGGGCAGATCATGGCCGCCAACCGCCCGGAAGGCGGTCTGGAGACCACCATCACCCTGCCTCTCTCAGAAATAAAAGAAGGGTAGCGATACGAATATCGAGAACATCAAAGGGCGATCCATAAGATCGCTCTTTTTCATTCAAATCCAAACCACCCAGAGAACCATCCCTACAGCCTTTATAATAGGCAGTAAATCATCCATTTGCGAGGCGATATTTGATCCTACTCATTCTGGTTAGTCTGGCTTGGGCGTTTTCCTTCGGGCTGATCAAGGGCAACCTGACCGGCGTGGATTCCAATCTGGTATCTTTTGCCCGCATGCTGGTGTCGCTGCTGGTTTTTCTGCCCTTCATCAAATTCCGCAAACTGGATCGCAAACTATTCGTCAAGTTATTTTTCGCAGGCGTTTTTCAGTTCGGCATCATGTATATCGCCTACATAGCCTCCTTTAAATACCTTCAAGCCTACGAAGTGGCGCTCTTCACCATCTTCACCCCCATTTATGTCACTTTGCTCGATGACGCCTTACGCAAGAAATTCAATCCGCTCTATTTGCTCACTGCCGCGCTCTCGGTGCTTGGCACCTGGATCATTAAAAGTGGCGAGCCCATTAATTCCGGTGTGATCACGGGCTTTTTGTTTATTCAGGTTTCCAATCTGTGCTTTGCCTTCGGGCAGGTCTATTACCGCCGTTTGATGGCTGATAAACCTGAGATAAAAGATGCGGATGTTTTTGGCGTCCTTTACCTGGGAGCCGCAACCGTCACCCTGATCGCCGTCTTGTGTTTTACCCCGCTTTCAGAGGTCGCCCTGACCGGCAAGCAGATCTGGATCCTCTTGTATTTGGGCGCCTTCGCCTCCGGGTTTTGCTTCTTCCTTTGGAATATCGGAGCGCGAAAAGTGAATACGGGTGTGTTGGCGATCTTTAACGACCTCAAGATACCGCTGGCCGTGGCCGTCTCGCTGCTGGT
>CAZRHZ010000170.1:0-1721 GCA_964599995.1 uncultured Anaerolinea sp.
TGATGATTGAATCGGATTCTTTTTTGATATACACTGAAATTAAGTTAGGGTTTGTCTAAACAAGTCTGGCTTATTGGGGAGCATCCGATGAAACTTCGAATCCTTGTTGTGATCTGCCTCTTTTTTCTGACGGGTTTTACCAATATCAGCCGCGGCGGGAACGTCACCGTACACGGCCATGTCTACATCTGGAACCCCGAACACATCCAGGCGAGTTACGCGAACCCCATCCCCGACGCGGCGGTCGATAACATCGATTGGGAGAGTTGGCCGGGAGGCGAGTACATGCCAGCACGGCAGATGCTGACCGAAGTGGAATTCTACGGGTTCAACAAGGATATTAAGACGCGCACCAACGACAATGGTTGGTACGAGGTGACCAAATCCAACCCGTGGTGGGGCACCTACTCGGTGGATATTGAGATGCTGGCTTCGGTCTATCTGGGTGCTGACGAGGACGGCGATCCGATCGTGGTGGACACTTATGAGGATCACACGGATATCTTTCAATACAACGGTCAGACCGCCAAGTCTTCCGTCGGCAAGAACGGGACGTTGACCATCGACGTCTACATCGGCGGACCGCAGAACAACATCGATGAATGGTGGAACGACAGCAGTCTGAAGACCATCACGGCCTTTAGCATGACGCAAATGATCCGGGACGCGCACGACTGGGTGGTGGAACGCGCGGCTTCATCCGACGAGATCACGCGCGACACCTACCTGATCTACCCGGACGGGGATTCAGACCATTACAATTTCACCTTCTCGCTGCCGGGGCGGGGAGTGATCAGCCTGTCGGGCAGTAAAAATCTGTTCCCGTCCGATCTGGAAGACAGTTTTTTAAGGGAGCAGGCCTTTCCACTTGAGGATAACTATCGAGCGCTGCGTGGAACGCTGTATCACGAGTTCGGCCACAAGATCATGGCGGACGTTTATTGGACGCTGCCTCCCAACTGGACGGGTGAATCTCACGGCGTCGACCGCTGTGTGAACCGCGACCTGGCTTTCGTGGAGGGCTTTGCGGAGTTCTTCTCCGCCGCAGTCATGGACAGGGCGACCATCAATGGCGGGATTCCGGGGACCAATATTGAATATTCCTACCATCCGGGAGTCTCCGCGATCGGAGAGGTGGGGGATGAAGGCGACATTTCCTGGCGGGACGATATTTCGTGCAGAAGCACGAATGAAGCTGAAAACGCGGCCGTGCTGTGGGATATCTACGATCCGCAGGGTTGGGAATACATGGATGGACTCGAACAGGAGGAGAAACCTTCTTATTGGCCAATGGCGCTGCGGTGGTACGATTTGCTGGCTGACCAAAATTTGGACGACATCTGGTCGATCCTGCGGGACCACAACCCGGACTGCCTGTTGGACGAGGGTGATCTGTGGGAAGACAGCTTCTGGTATTACTGGCTGGAACGCTATGAGAACGTGTCAACCAACTCGATCCTGACGCACGGGTTGAAAGCCATCCTCTACAACCGCGGCATTACCAGCTCTCAATTCCCGGAGAACGTGCCGTATGGCTTGACGATCACAGGAGTGGATGAAGCTAACAATACCGCCACGATCAAGGTCAGCGAAGCAGACGCGGAGGACCAGAACATGCTGCGCTACAATGTAGCCTACGCGCTTAATCCGATCGAAGGGTTTGAATTGTACAACAGCGAAGATGCGCTGCTCAATTTATCCAATGCGACCTGGTCAGGCGA
>CAZRHZ010000170.1:1821-4736 GCA_964599995.1 uncultured Anaerolinea sp.
CACTGATTGCGCAGATCGAAATGGGCGAGGATTTTTCAGCCATGAGCGCTGTTTCAGATGGCAACACAGTTTATATCACGGATGGACAGGGGGAACTGCGCAGTTATGATATTAGCGAAGTGACGGATGCTGATGAGTTGGGCAGCTTTGTCCAGCGCTACGACGGCGAAATGCGCTCGTACATCACCGACACTTACGGTTTACTTTTGGATGGGAATACGATCTATATGGCGGGTGGATACAACGGACTCTTCATGCTGGATGTGAGCGACCCCGCAGAGATCAGCCTGATCGACAATTACATTCCGCAGACCCGGTTCATCACGCCGACGCCGTATGAAGAAAATGTGCTGGACGTAAACCTGGCGCAAGTTGGTACCGATCAGATGGCATTTTTAGCTACCAACAACACCGGGTTGTACAGCGTTTACGTCGATCCAAGCCCAAGTAATATGTATCACACGGTTTGGTCGCGTTATACGAAAATTGAGGGCGGTTCATATCGCCTGGCGATCGAGGATGACAAGGCGTATATCGCAGATGGAGAGGGTGGTTTGCGTATTGTTGACCTGGGCGGCGACAGCCTGATCGAATTGGGCGCGTTGGAATCGCTTGGCAACGTGCAAAGCGTGGCGGTCATGGGTACCACGGTCTATGCCGCCTCAGACGAAGGCGTCTATGTGGTGGATGTCTCGGACCCAGCAAATCCGCGCAAAACATGTACGTTCCCGTCCACAGGCCCAGTGCAGGATATTGTCTATGAAGGCGGCTACCTGTATGTCACTTCGAATGCGGTCGGATTGATCGTAATCCAGGTGCAGATGAACCCGTAAGATTGAACCTAATGGGTCCAAAAATTTTGAGGAACCAATGACTGCAGTCAATTTGATCGGACTCCCATTGATCGTGCTGCTCGCGGCAACTGTAGTCGGACTCGTGATTGGATTTATCCTCAAGAGTCGGATCACGAAACTGATCTCAGCGGGGGTTTTGTGCCTGGTGTTGCTCGCGTACCTGGTCTTGTTTTTCATTTTTGAGTAGGAAAATCACCAAGAAAACAGCAACAAAAATATCGATCCAAACTATACTAATTGTAAAAAGATCAGGAGTCTGCCATGTTTCGTGAATTGGTACTGAAAAATCGGAGTTATCGGCGGTTTGTGCAGGCGCAGCGCATCGCACCGGAAAAACTGCGTGAGCTGGTGGATCTGGCTCGTCAGACACCCTCCGGGCGAAATGTGCAGCCATTGAAATATATGCTTGTTACCAGCGAAAAAGCCTGCGCGGATGTCTTTCCGCTGCTGGGCTGGGCTGGATATTTGAAGGATTGGGGAGGACCAGTAGAAGGCGAGCGCCCGTCCGCGTATGTGATCGTGTTGGGCGACAAGACCATCGCGCAAAGTTTTGGTGTGGACCCGGGCATCGCGATGCAGACCCTGCTGCTAGGGGCGGTGGAGATGGGGCTCGGGGGATCTATTATTGCCACTGTGCAAAGAGAAGAACTACAGAGCCTATTTGAGATCTCCACTGACCTAGAGGTCTTGTATGTTGTAGCGCTCGGGGAACCCCTGGAAGAGGTGGTGATCGACCCGCTCAATCCGGATGGTGACATCAAATATTGGCGCGACGAAGGGCAGGTTCATCACGTTCCCAAGCGCTCGTTGAGTGAGGTAATAGTCGGAGAGCAGTAAGTAAACCTGACGGTAAGTGGTTTCAAGTGGGAAGATCGGTCACGGTCTCCTTGACTTGAACCCAAATCGCGTCTATACTCTGGTTGTACTTTTACAGTTTCACGGGGAGCCCGGCGCACCGGGCTGAGAGGAAGGCTGACAGCCTTCGACCCGCAAAACCTGATCCGGATAATGCCGGCGGAGGGATGTGTGTTAGATGGACAAACCCTCCCAGGCGGAGGGTTTTTTGATGGCGAAACGAGCTGTGATCTTTGCCAATGGGGAAGTTCCTTCTCCTACGCGTGTACTTCCTCTGCTGCAACCAAACGATGATTGCATGGCAGTCGACGGCGGTCTGCGGCACCTGCGCGACCTGAAGCGTGCGCCCAAATGGTTGATCGGTGATCTGGATTCGGTCAGCGCAAAAGAGGTCCAATGGGCCGAGGAACAGGGAGTTGAGATCAGGCGGTTCAAGACAGATAAAGACGAAACCGACCTGGAACTGGCTTTGCTGGCCGCCGCGAATGAAGGATACACAGATATCTTGATCGTAGGCGGGTTGGGAGGCAGACTGGATCACACCCTGGCCAACCTGTTCTTGTTGATGCTGCCTGAGCTGGCCAACCTTCGGGTGACGCTAACCGATGGGACGGACGACGTTTTCCTGATCCGGGATATTGTAGAAATCGAAGGAAAACCTGGAGACAGGGTTTCGTTGATCCCGATCAACGGCGCGGTAACACAGGTTAAAACCCAAAACTTGAAATTTCCGCTTGACAACGAAACGCTTTATCCTGAGAAGAGCCGGGGGATCAGCAACGTGATGACCGAGAAACGAGCTAAAGTTTCGATCGGAAGCGGCTGCCTGTTGTGCATTCATTCACGCGTGGGGTGAGCGTGATGCTAAAAAAGTATTTGTACGGAGGAAGAATGAAAAGAGGAATACTACTTATGCTTGTCGCGGCATTATTGGTTGGCTGCGCACCTAAAACAGTGCAACCGACAACGTTGACCGTGATGACACACGACTCGTTCGCGGTCTCACAAGACCTGGTGACGCAATTCGAGCAGGAGAACGGGGTTAAACTGGTCTTTCTGAAGAGCGGCGACACCGGAGCCGCCTTGAACCGGGCTATCCTGACCAAGGATGCCCCCGAGGCGGATGTCTTTTACGGGGTGGACAACACGTTCCTGTCGCGCGCGCTGGAGGAAGGGATCTTCATCCCCTATGAGTCGCCCATGCTG
>CAZRHZ010000171.1:0-4714 GCA_964599995.1 uncultured Anaerolinea sp.
TTTGCCTTTACGCATCGCTTCCCTCAGCTTGGTATCCTGCGGGATCGGCGGCCAGACCACGGATCCAAAGTTCTTGGCTAACACCTTCAATTGCTCGTGGCTCTCTTTGGTGACCCCGTCATATATGGTGGGGATGATACCGATACACTCGCACCTGGCGCTGGTCAAACGCCTGACGGATGCCAGGCTTTCGAGCGTTTCAGCGACTCCCTCGATACTTGCCTGGTCCAACTTGGTGGGGATGATCACCAGGTCAGCAGCTACCATCGCCGCTGTATGCAGCACGTCCACGCTGGGGGCGCAGTCAAATATCACATCATCCCAGAGATCCTCGTACCCGCGTAACGCCTCGCTCAAAACCCGCTCCCTAAACTCCATCCCGGCAACGGCCAGCTTGACTTTGATCATGGATGATTTTTCAGATCGGATCACATCCAGCCCCTGACGCGCGGTGAACGCAATATCTTTCAATTTCTTTTCAACGATCAACCACTCCAGGATCTCCGGACCCTTTTCGATTCCCAGAGAGAGAGAAACGTTGCCCTGGCTGTCGAGATCTACCAAAAGCTCTTCACGCCCACGTAAAGCCAGCCCCATCGCCAGCGTCACTGCCGTGGTGGTCTTCCCCACCCCGCCTTTCTGATTCACAACCGCGATTACTGCCATTTTTTCTCCTAATCGTTTGCTTGATCTGCAATTGTTTGTAATTTTGTCAACATTTCACTCTCTGTTTCTTCTCTTTCATTCCAAAGATCCCAATCAATAAGTGATTCAATGTTTTCCCTTACTAATTTTTCAAGATCTTCCGGTTTCACGGCATCCAACTCCCAAGAGGATTCGCCATATTCACGGTAATATCCATCAAACCGTGAATCCGTTTCCTTTGCCGGGTTCTTCGGAGGATTCCACTCATTCACCTGTTCCATATTCAAAGCTAAACGCTTCACCTCAATATGCCGTCCAAAGGAAAACATATATATGCGGTCATCAACATCCCTTGTCATATCGATACCAGAAGGGTCGTGATCACCCAAATAGAACAAATAGAGATCTTTCCCAGCCTGTCTTGCTTTATCAAACCGATTTCCCGCTTCATACATCGCTGAGCTGGAGGAATATCCCTTGTTTGCTGTGAACCTGATCCCTAATCGATGACAAACCGGGGCAAGAATTCCGCTAAGAGCATCTTTTTCAACCATCACCTCGCAATAACAAGGTTGATCAATCCAGTGATCAATGCGAAATTGCCTTGCAGCTGCATGAATAATTTCAGAGGGATTGTTCCAAAAAGCCGGATAAACTGTTTCGCGGTTGCGATCCTCGATCATGCTCCAATCCAACAGACCGGCCATACGACCATTACTAATCAAATCTCCGATCCGTTTATAGGACCTTACCGAGTTTTCGATATACCCCCTTGCAACGAGCTGGTAATAAAGTTGACGAAGAGTGAGGCTGTAACCCTTAGCGCCATATTCCTTCAATATTCCGCTGGCCAGATTCAAAATCCGAATACTCTGACTTGAAAATTTGTGCTCCACGAACTTGATCTTTGCCATCCTTTTTTCCTTTCTTTAATAAATCCGGTCTTGACCGTTTGTTTCGATTTTGCTCAATCCAACCCACAACGTTCCTGGTAAAACACACTTCATCCGCAAGATTGAGAATCCAACACAGTCAAACTCAACCAGCTCGGCAGGGTGAAGCACCACCAGGTCAGCATGCTGGCCGCTTTTGTGCTCATAGCACTCCATGGCCTTCAAAATATTGGCTTCCAGGCCGATAGATTTCTCAACTTGCCAAAATTCGAATTCGTCAGCTTTCATTACCCCTCCAAACCGTGTACTTTGGTGTACTTGCCGATTTTCAAAGTACACTGACCAGGTCTTCCAATAAAAACAGGAAGAAAGGCGCAGGGCAAAAATTGCCGGAAAGCCCTATATTGTTCACTGATATACATATATTCACTACTTTTAATTACTTTTTCTGTAATTAATTGAAAAAAAATAACAACTAATCTGGTGAAAAATCGGCAGTGAACTTGGTGTACTTTGGTGTACTTGTCAGGGAAGAATATCGATGCGTTGTATTTTTGAGTGTTTTGTAAACTACAAAGCATAGCAGCAGGCCGGAATGAAGTACACAAAGTACACTGAAGTACACTTTGGGCGTTAGTCATTGTGAACTCTCCATTTGCTTCATCTCTGGTTTGATCTCTTTTGGCTTTTCTGGCTGTGGTCCAAACTCGATTGGATCAATACCGTACTGTCTGGCAAGCTCCAGAATTCTGGCTTCGTCATAGTAGACAAAAAATCCTTTGTTGGTCCGCCTTGATACCTGGAGCTGCATATCATCCCTGATCAACCTTCCGATCCGATGCGGACTGAGATCTCGTTTGTTGAATTTCTGGTCAGAATCCCCTTGATGTTCGCTTTCATCGGTAGAATTCATGTCCTCGATGATCTCGTTTGCAATTTTTGTCACATGACCAACAAGGATCCTTTCAAGACCGTTTTCGTCTTTTTCGACCATCAGTTTATGCAGATCGGGATATTTGTAGATCTTGATGATCGACTCGATTACCCTGGCGATGATGGTCATGCTCTTGTTTTGGGTCATTTCGAGGTAATACTCCCTCATGAAACCCTTCATTTCTTCGCGAAGTGCCGTATCATCCTCGGCAACCATCATCAATGCTCCAGTTACCTGGTTCAACCTGGCGGAGATATCCAGTTCGTAGTACTCCATATTGATCTCTATTTCAGGTTTCCAGTGCTCCAGACGCCACCGCACCATCTTGTTTCGGATTGCCAAAGCGCGTGCATGCACCTCCTCAGTGACATGCAGCGGGATGTTCCTTGCCATCAATTCACGCATTCCGCGTTCCTGCACTTTAAAGGTAATGGATCGGTTCCCCACAGCGTCATCTTTGAAATCCCGGCGCATACCAATTAATTTCGGGCAGTAGGTTCGGTAGCTTTTGGTTCGATACCCTCGGCGGCCGTCCTCAAGCATCACCTCTTCGTTCCTCCAGATAGGATGCCCTTTCATGGCACCAAAGTTCAACAGTTTCACATGATCAGCTGCAGCATCAGACCTTTCCAGATCTCCCTCATCAAAAAGGAGCGTACCGTTGAATCGCTCGATACTGCGGAAAAGCGTGCTCACCGTATCGGCACCACCTGCCACGATCAAACGATACGAAACCAGACCAACCCGATATAACAGCTCTGATTTGCCCGCGCCAGACGCTCCCATGGCTCGTAGATAAGGTAGGGCATCAAAACAGTCATACAACCAGGTAACCAGCACCCAGTAACTGATGATCTTGGCTGTCAGTTCGTTTGGCAGGATGTAAACTGATCGCAGATACATCTCGATCAAAATCGCCAATTCACCAGCTTTCTGCAAAGAGCCTAACTCGCTTGGGAAAAGGATTCCACGTTCTCGATAAGTCTCCTCAGGTTCCTCTGGCACATACTTCTTACCGTTGATCATCACATGATCACCTGACATAACGTTTCCATTTGGATCTCGCCATGCAAGTTTTGATTCATGCTTGTCGCGGTTATAGAGATACTCGATCAGATAGCCGTCTATGTACCCACCCAAAGTGTGGACCACTTCGGCTCCCTCAGAGTCCTTTTTCTTGGCTTGTTCCTGATAGGTGGTTACCATCCTGGTGATTTCGCGCTGATCAAAACCCATAGATTTTGCCAATGCTTTTTGGTACTGAGCCCGCTCAACAGGGCTCATTTGGGCAATCACAGAGATTGCTTGTTTGATGGCAGTATCTCTCTCGGCGCCTTCCTGAATTCCAGCCCACTCAGCCACGAGCTCGACAAAAGTCCTTGATGTGTTCAGGCAAATTCCAAATGATTTTTGAACTGCCACCGCATCCATTCCGCGTTTGGCACTTGCTTTCAAAATATCATTGGCGTCTTTTACTTCGCCCTCTTCCAAACTCTCTTTTAGCTCGGCAAAGATTTTGGTGGCACTGTCTTTCCAGTCCACAATTCTGGTCATCGGACCGAGCAAATGTGCAACTTTTGAGCTGGCCAATGATCCGGCTTTGTCAGAATCCAGGCCGAGGAAGAAAATCGCTCGTCTGTTTTCTTTGGTAGCTCCCAACAGTCGAGCCAGTTTCTCGTCTGCAAAAACACCGTTCAACGCAACCGCTGGAATGTCCCACTGATCCAAAGTGATCGCATCAGCTTTGCCTTCCACAACCACGCAAAGCGGCTCAGAACTTGACCACTTGGGGTTTACATAAATCTGTCGCTCACCCATCAGCTCTACTGGTGGATTGAAATGCTCTCTACCTTCAAAACCACGCAAGGAAAAGTAGGTGCAGCGTCCACCGAAAAAATGAGGATAAACAAGCCGGTCCCATCCCATCACGCCCAGGATCCGGTCTCGTTCAAGCCAATCTGTTTTTGGTGTGACACCATGATCCATGCACCAGTTATGGATGTTTCCCGAAAAACCGATGATTGCAACAGCAGCAGGCGAGGCGATGTCGATTCCGGCACCACCAAATTCATTGATCAAGGCTTTCCTGTAAGGCTCCCGTTGAAACTCATTACCTGTATAACCGAGACCAGTTCGCCTGATTGTTTCATCAGTCCAGCCCCGCCCATGGCAATAATCCAAAGCAGCAGGATTTTCCAAAAGCCATTGGTGCGACATCCGATTGAAAACAGTTAAAACATCC
>CAZRHZ010000172.1:0-4697 GCA_964599995.1 uncultured Anaerolinea sp.
GCAGCCATCATGGCTGCAGCAAGGATCATTGCTGTTAACCTGATGCAAATCCTGGACGCCTTCGAACTGGGGAGAACCATTACGATTTCACTGCCCCCTGCGTCAAACCGCTGATGAATTGTTTCTGAAGGGCAAAGAACAAAATGGTAATGGGAATGGTAATGACCACCGACGCGGCGGCCATGTAGTCGTAACGCAGTTGGGTGCCTGCTGCACCTTGAATAAAGGCGCGGATGCCCACTGGCACGGTCTTCACACCCAGGGTGTAACCGAAGAACAGCTCATTCCAGGCGGTCATGAAGATGTAAATGGCCGTGGAGACGATTCCAGGCATGGCCAGGCGCAAAGAAATTCTGAAAAAGGCACCGAAACGATTTGTGCCGTCCACCATGGCCTGCTCTTCCAGATCGATCGGGATCGAGGCGAAAAAGCCGCGTAGGATCCAGATCGAAATGGGCGTATAGAAACCAACATAAAGAATAATGGCTCCTAAATTGTTGCCCACCATCGGAATGCCGAGATTGCGTTTGATCCATAAGAAGGTCAGATACAGGGGGATGAAGAACAGCGTTCCAGGGATCAATTGAGTGCCACTGACCACCAGACTGTAGGTGTCTGCTCCAGGGAATCTAAAGCGGGCCAATGCGTAGCCGGCCATGGCGGCGAACAAGGTAGCGATCACGGTTGTAGAGCCGACCACGATCAAGCTGTTCAAGAACAGGGGCCCAAACTTGAAGGCCTTCCACATGTTGGTGTAGTTTTCCCAGTGCCAAACTTCGGGGAAGAGCGGAGCTGAAGAACTGATGATGTCAGTGCGCGGCCTAAAGGAGGTTAAGATCATGAACAAAAGGGGGATCATGATCACGCCGATTAGCACCCAAGTCAAGGTGGTCAATAGGCCATCAGTCAATTTTCGCTGAATCTGTCGTTTTGACAGCTGTGGTTTTTTCATCGTGTTTTCCATGTCTCACCTACTGTTCTGAAATGAGCGATTTTCTAAAGAGGGCATACCAGATGGCCACAAAGATCAAAGCGGCCAGCATCACCAGCACGGAGGCAGCGGCACCATAACCAAAAAGTTGGTTATTGAAGGTTTGCCGCACGATGGCAATGGTCAGCAGATTGTTATACCTTCCGAGGTTGTCGCTTGAGAATAACGAAACCGCGATGTTGTAAGGGCCAAAACCGAAGAAATTAAAAATGACGCCGAACATGGTGGTGGTAAAGATGATGGGTTTCAAATAGTTTAAAGTGATTGACTTGAATTTTTGCCAGGTATTGGCACCATCGATCGATGCTGCTTCATAGAGATCAAGTGGAACGATCTGCAGCGCTGAAAGCAGCATGATGGTTTGAAACGGCAATCCATTCCAGATTGCCGGAATGATCAAGGCTATGCGGCTGTTGGGGCCGATCAACCAACTGATGGGCTGGTCGACAATGTGGAACCAATCGAACAAGATGCGGTTGGCCAGGCCGCCTTGCTGTAGCCAGATAAATTGGAAAATAATGCCAACCGCAAAGGTTGGAACCACCCAGGGCAGCAGCACCAGTGTGCGGGCTACACCCCGGCCTTTAAAATTGCGATTCAGTAGAAGCGCAAGCACGAGACTGATCAAAAGTGTTCCACCTTGGGTGAATAAGGTGAAATAGAGCGAGTTTTGAAGGGCTTGCCCAAGCCCTTTTATCAACGAATCGCCGGTATTGGTGACTAAACCGGAAATGATGCTGATATAGTGTTCCAACCCAACCCAGGGAGCTCTCAAGTACTCCAGAAGGGTGCGCGTATTGAGGTCCAAAAAGGACATATAGATCGCCTGAACGGTTGGAACAATGTGAACCAGTAACATGACCAGAACCGCTGGGGTGATGAATAAATAGGCAATGCGGTAGTGGTTGATTTTTTGAAAAAAACCCGTTTTATGTTTGGCGAGGTTAGTGCTCATAGACCTCCTTGAGGGTGAAGAGGCGGGGGAATCCCCGCCTCTTCTGTAGTAAATTGGGTATTACTGTCCGAGGAGAGAATCGACGGTAGCAGCAGCTTCGTCGAGGACTGTTTTAACCTGCTCTGCAGTGATGGGGGTGCCAACACCGTTCGCGGCAACGGTTTCCCATAGCGCCTGGTAAGCGGGGTTGATGGTGTTCTCAACCTGGCCCCATGCGGGGATGGCGGGAGCGGATTTGCCGTTCTGGGCAGCGGCGATGAAGACGCTGAACAGAGGATCTTCGGTGAAGGTGGCGTCGCTCTGGCCTTCCATGGTTGAGGGCAGCATACCGATGGCATTGGCATAGCGGATCTGGGATTCTTTGCTGGTGAGGAATTTGACCAGTTCGAATGCCGCTTCAGGATACGCGCAGGTGTTCATGATGCCGAGGTTGGAGCCACCCACGAAGGTGTATTGTCCACCAGGTCCAGCGGGGATCGGAGCGAAGGCCAGGTTCTTGGCTGATTCATCGGGCCAACCAGAAACTTCCTGATTGCGGGCATTGCTGATGATCCAGGGACCGGTCATGTAGGCGAATGCAGCGGCTTCAGCGCCGAAGCGTCCGTCGGTTGAGGCGGAGTTCAGTTCAAGGGTGTCAGCAGAGGTCAAACCATTGCCATACAAACCGTAGTACTTCACGATACCTTCGATAGCAGCATCGGAATTGAAGGCGGCAGCGGTGCCGTCAGCGTTGAGGATGTCGCCACCGTAGTTCCAGCTCCACATGGAGGCATTCTGCCAGACGTTCCAGTCATTGCGACCGGTATTGATGAAGGGGGCGATTGCAACGCCGCTCTCATTGACCAATTCGGCATCTTTGACAGCCTGCAGGGTGGTGATGAAGGAATCCATATCTGCGAATGCTTCTTCAGCGGTGAGGCCAAGAGTCTCGAGCACGTCAGCGCGATAGGCGATGGCGCGAACATCAGCAAACCAGGGGATGGCGTCTACATTGCCTTCAACCACAGCCGTTGACCATGAAGCGGGCACGAAGTTGGCTTCGCCGCCCAGGGCTTCAACCTGTTCCGCGCTGTATTGAACCATGCCACCCATGGTGCCGAAGGTGGGAACCCAGGTGGTGCCCAATTGGGTCACGCAGGGGCCTTCACCACCTTGCACGGCGGTTTGGATGCGGGAGTAGGCATCGCCCCAACCGACTACCTCGGTGGTCACGGTGATACCAGGGTTCTTGGCCATGAAATCAGCCAATTCGGCATCGATGGCACCCTGGGGATCGGCACCATTGGGCATGATCCAAAGGACGATCTCTTGGGTGGCAGCAGGAGCTTCGGTCGCCACAGTTGCTTCGGTGGCAGCAGGAGCTTCGGTCGCGGCAGGTGCTTCAGTGGCGGGCGTCTTTGCGCAGGCAGAGAGCACAAGAATTGCGACAATCAAAATTGAAATTACTGAAAAACGTTTCATTTCTTCCCTTTCTCCTTAATATAGTTTAGTGGTTTTTTGAAGGAACACACGATACTTAATTGGACTATCTTTTCACCTCCTGTTGTATATTTTCCCTAATTTTTGAGAGCGCTCCCAAGTGCAATTAAAAAAAATCATCATTTGGGCTGCGCCTCAGATTTTCTGGTTCCGCAAGTGTCACGGACAACCAGCTCGGTGTCTAAGATCAGTTTTCTGGCGGGTTTGGTGCCGTTTTCGATCAGGTCGATCAGCAGTTCGACCGCCTTGATGCCAAAGCGCATGATCGGCTGGCGCATGGTTGTCAACTGCATGGTGGTATGTGCGCTGAGTGGAATATCATCGAATCCAACAAAGGCTATATCTTCAGGGATGCGCAGTCCTGCTTCTTTGACTGCCCGCATGGCTCCCACTGCCATAATGTCAGATTGACAGAAGACAGCATCGGGGGCTAACGGCAACAACGACTGCATTTGAAGATAACCGCTTATTTCAGAGAAATCACCTTCTGCGATCAAAGTTGGATCCAGTTCGACATTGCTGCTTTGCAGTGCCTTTTTATAGCCTTCGAGGCGGTCAATGGTCACCGTGCTGGTAATCACACCGGTGATAGTGGCAATCCGCTTTCTGCCCAGGCTGATCAGGTGCTTTGTGGCGGTGGAAGCGGCGTTAATGTTGTCCACATCTACATAGCTGACCCCTTCAGCTTCAAATGGACGACCTAAAATCACATTCGGAACACCCGATTTTAGCAAATGATTGATCAACGGGTCTTCGCTTTGACCTGATTGGATCAGGATGCCATCCATGAAACCGCGCCGTGAAATACGCGGCGAGATCTTCTCTTCGTCTTCCTTGTTGCCAACGATGAAAAGGGAAAGTGAATAATTATGATTGTTGCAGGCAAAAGCGATGCCCTGGGTCAATTGAGGGAAAAAGGGATCGGTAAAGACGGAACTGACGCTGCGCGGCAGCACCAGACCGATCATCCAGGTGCGCTGCGAGGCCAGTGAACGGGCGGCCGCGTTGGGGTGAAACCCTGTGGATTGGATGACCTTAAGCACCCGTTTACGCACTTCGGGGCTGACGCTGGGCGACCCGTTCACCACGCGTGAGACCGTGGATCGCGAGACACCTGCTTTCTTGGCAACATCTTCCAGCGTTAGCTCTGGCATGCATCATCCTGTGGGGTAAGGTGAGGGGATTTCGCTTCTGATTTATGGGAGCGCTCCCAAGACCAGTATACAGGATAATCAGAGGGGAGTCAATATTTTTTAAGAATCTTAATAAAAA
>CAZRHZ010000173.1:0-4694 GCA_964599995.1 uncultured Anaerolinea sp.
AAACCGCGACACTAGCTTCGAACCAGGGAGGAGGATCCTCTTCTGGGGCGAAAGGTTTCACCATCACGTTCTGCAGGATTGACCGCCGATGGGATTTGAGAACGCGCTAGGCAAGTTATACTTTCGCGTCAAGATCACCTTTCATCAACGAAACGTGATACTGCTGCGTTGTGCATTGGTGGCTGTCTTTTACCTTGCCATATTCTGGTTCACCGATTATCTATCTCTAAAATTTCAAATATATCATGGTGTTGTTGCTTGGTATCCACCTGCTGGGATCAGCCTGGCCTTTCTGTTCACCTGTGGCCTATGGTTCTCTCCAGTGATGGTTCTGGCATCGATCATCGGCAGCTTGTTCATTTATCAAATAAACTTCCCTATGTTCCCCGCCATTAGCTGGGCAGTGGTGGTTACAATTGTTTATAGTGTAGTTGCGTTTTTTATGCGCCGTCGTGCTGAAAAAGAGAATAAGGCTGTCACCGCTCGTTCCTTGTTGACCTGGGTCTTGGGCATCAGCCTGGCATCAGCTTTGTTATCAATGATCGCCATTCCAGGCTTGATTGGGTTTGGGGAGATACCTAACGATCAAGCCTTCAACACCGGCTTCCAATGGTGGATTGGTGAAATGATCGGGGTGCTGGCGTTCGCCCCCTTCATGATCCAGCACGTCATGCCGGTCATTCGCCGGTTCTGCCAGGGAGAAAAGCTGGGGATTTCCACCGCTTTTCTGCATCAAAAACCCAACTGGCAAGTGATCGCCCAAACGGTCAGCCTATTGGCGATCCTTTACTTGGTTTTCGGCATCCCTTCCTTTCTTTCGTTTCAACCCTACTTTTTAATCGCCATTCCCTTGATTTGGGTGGCGATGAAAAACGGATATGATCGCGCAACCAAGGCGGTTTTTCTGAGCAGCTGCGGCATCATGTTTGCCATCTGGATCTTTAAGATCGATCCTGCAATTCTAAGTGATTTCCAATTTCTCGTGCTGGGGATCTATTTCTGTGTGCTCTTGATCGGTGTGATCGTCACGCAGCAAAAAATGGCGGAAGAAACCCTGCAGAACAGAGAAACTCATTTCAGAGCCATGATCGAGAACGCGCCTGATGCTATTCTCCTGTTAGGAGCAGACCGGTCGATAAAATATGTCAGCCCTTCGGTGACCCGCATCCTGGGCTACGATCCGTCAGAACGCGAAAAAATTAGTATACCCAACATGATCCACCCAGATGATAGCCCGTCAGTCAAGGAAATGTTTGATTCGGTGTTGAAAAAGAATGGGAATATCGCCATCATGCAATACCGCGGCCGACATAAAAATGGATCCTGGCGCTGGCTTGAGACCATCATCACAAACCAAACGGAAAATCCAGCCATCAACGCCATGATCGTGAATTTTCGAGACATCACCGAACGAAAACTGGCCGAAGAATCGCTGCAGCAAAACGAAAAACGCTTCAGGGCGTTGTTGGAACAAAGCCAGGAAGCCATTTCGCTGACCGATGAAAAGGGCAACCTCACCACTGAAAGCCCAACTTCCCTTCGCCCGCTCGGTTACTCCAGAGATGAGTTTATGGGTAGGGACTTTTCAGAATTGTTCCATCCAGAAGACCACGAAGCAGCCATTAAACTATTCCGTGAGGTACGAGAAGAACATGGCCGTGTGTGCACAGGCATCTTCCGCATGCGCCATGACAATGGGTCGTGGCACTGGATCGAAGCAACCGTCACCAATCTTCTGCAAGAGCCTGCCGTCCATTCGATCGTGATCAATTATCGCGACATCACCCAACGCAAGCAGGCCGAAGAAGAGATCGAGATCCTGGCGAGATTTGCTTCCGAAAGTCCCAATCCGGTACTGCGCATGTGCAAGGACGGCATCCTGCTCTATGCCAACCCGGCCAGCCAGGCGATTTTGGATTTGTGGAAATGCAAGATCAGCCAAAAAGTGCCCAAATACATGGCTGATTTTGCAGCCATCGCCTTCTCCAGGAATGAAACCATCCCTGTGGAGATCAACTGCGACGAGAAGATCTATTCGGTGTTGATCACTCCTGTTGTTGAAAATGGTTACATCAATTTGTATGGCCGCGACATCACTAAACGCAAGCAAGCGGAAGAGAGCCTGAAAGTCAGCAATGATGAACTCAGCAGGTTGTTTGAACTTGCCCATTCGCTGGCAGAAGCCGACACACTGGAAGATATTTTTGGCATTGTAAACCATCATACGGTAGACAGCCTTCACTGCTTGTCTTCCAGGATCGTCCTCTTTGAAGAAGGCAAGTATCACTTGCGGGCAGTTTATCCCGTTCGCAACCCAAGTCATGAATTCAAGATCGGACAACCCATATCAGCTGAAATTCTGCCATTCTCGCATCGAGTGCTTCTAAGTAATTCTGCACGATTTGCATCCTCCATAGACAAAGATATTTCAGACGAAGAAAAGAAATTCCTTTTCATGGGGGCGATCAATTCAGTTTACATCATCCCTCTGCGCATCAGCGGTGCCGCCGTGGTTTCTGAAAAATTATTGGGACTACTGATCGTGGATCAAACCAAAAGCGAAAAACAGGAGTTATACACCGCACAAAAGTCCCGCCTGGCACGCTCGATCGGGGATTCCGCCGCGGTCGCCATCCGCAGGATGCTGCTGCGCGAACAGACCGAGCGCCGCATGCGCCGCCTGACGGCGCTGAGTCAGATCGACCTGGCGATCATCACCAATGCGGATATGAGATTCAGGCTGGACGTGATCTCATATCAGATCGCAGAACAGCTCAAAGTGGACGCGGTTTGCTTCTGGAAATACGATCCAGCGTCTGAATCAGTGGAATTCCTGCACAAGCGCGGTTTTCAAAAAATCCCTTTCGAAAAAGCGGGCAAAGTTAAGATCACCGAAGGTGAAGTCCAGCAAGCCATTCGCGAACAACGCATCGTACACGTTCCTAACCTCGCTGCCATCGAAGTCGATCCCCGCCGCGCTAAAGCGCTGGAGATCGAACCCTTCGTCTCGTATCTGGCTGTTCCGTTAATCGTCAATGATGAGGCCAAGGGTGTGCTTGAGATCTATCAACGCAGCCTGCTGGAGCCCAGCGAAGACTGGCTTCAATTCTTGCAGACCCTGGCCAACCAGGCTGCCATTGCCATCGATAATTCTCAACTGTTGGACGATCTGCGACGATCCAATATTGACCTCACCAAGGCCTACGACGCCACCATCCAGGGTTGGTCGAGAGCGCTTGACCTGCGCGACAACGAAACTGAAGGACACACCCAGCGTGTGACCGAGATCACATTGCGCTTGAGCCGCCGCTTTGGGATCTCGGACGAAGAGTTGGCGCATATCCGCCGGGGTGCCCTGCTGCACGACATCGGCAAGATGGGCGTGCCCGACCGTATTCTTCTCAAACCCGGCCCGCTGACCGACGAAGAATGGGTGGTGATGAAACAGCACCCAGCCTTTGCTTTCGATCTGCTGTCGCCGATCCCTTATTTGCAGCAGGCGCTGGATATTCCGCTCTGCCATCACGAAAAATGGGACGGTTCCGGTTATCCACGCGGACTGGCGGGTGAAGACATCCCCTTCGCGGCCAGACTCTTCGCCGTGGTGGACGTGTGGGATGCGCTGCGCTCTGACCGCCCCTACCGCAAGGCCTGGACGGAAGAAAAAACACTGGAACACATCCGCTCGCTGTCAGGCAGTCATTTCGACCCGCAGGTGGTCAAGGTTTGCCTGGAATCGGGTTTGTTGAGCAAAAAACCGGGAAAGTAATTAGAGAAGATCCATCATCACTGAAACGAAAATGGTTTAACATATGGGTTAAGATACGCTTTTTGATCAACGCGTTTCCCCTCTCAGCAGCGTGGAGAGGGGAAATCGTTATCCAATGGATTATAAAAATCGCGGGGTTATTCGGAAGGTTTGGTTTTGAAAACCATATCCCAGATCGGAGAACTGACACCGAAACGTTGGTTTGGCGTTTTGTAATGGTGCTGCATGTGATAGCGCTTGACGAACTTGGCGTACCCTTTACGCATTGGAAAGTGATGCGTGAAATAGTGGGTAAGGTCGTAGATGAGATACCCAAGGATGAAGGCGGAAAATACAGAATCAAACCACTGACCGGCCTTCAAGATCACCACGATCACCAAATAAAACAAACCAAAAAAGATTGCAGCTAGAGGAATGGACACCACCGGAGGCATTACCAGGCGGGTTTTGATCTGGGGTTGGGCGTGATGAATGCCGTGGAAAAGAAAGGTAATACGTTTACCGCGTTCGGATTTGGCTGGAAAGTGGAAGACAAAACGGTGCAACAAGTATTCCGAAATGCTCCAAATTAACAGACCGATTAAGAATCCAACAAGAATGTGAACCGGAAAACTGCCCACAGGGGCCTTAAGAATGGCCTGCACTAGAAAGTACATAGAAACTGGCAGCCAGATGACCGTAATCGTAATTGGACTGATATGCGAGAAAAATTCCAAAAAATCTGATTTAAATAATCGAATGGGCACGTCGCTGTGATCTACGGGTAAATGACTCATATCAGAACCTCCAGGTTGAGATAATTCATTGTACAACACATGCGACCGTAGCCACAATTCTCTTTTGTAGAGCTGGAGGTGAAAGACGTTTATGCGATCCACTCAATATCAGGAACGCCCTTGAAGCGCTGCTGCATGGTGGCGATGGC
>CAZRHZ010000174.1:0-4686 GCA_964599995.1 uncultured Anaerolinea sp.
TCGCTTCTGCGAGATCAAATAATATTCGGTTCGAAGTCAAAACTGTTCGCAAAAGGAGGTGATCGAAAGATTGCCTCCTTTTTGTTGAGTCAACAGCGATTGGAAAATCTTTTCGATAGTAATGAGTCGTCACCTTTGCTATACTATTGAGTAGAGGGCCTTTGACGAGTAAGACGCTTCACTGAAACCGATCCATAAATCCAAAATCCCTTCAACCAAATACCTCTAATTTATTGATTGAGATGGTAAAGACAGGTTGTTTTTTGCCGTAGGTGATGAAATCCCTGCGGCAGGATGTGTCGACTGTTCATCCTGGAGGGACTATGAATACGAGAGTCAATCGCCTTACTTCAATCATCGTTATCTTTCTTCTCATCCTCGGTTTGTTGAGTGTCAAACCTGTTCAGGCATCCTCATCTGTGGAGTTGACCGATTTGAACAGCGCTTATCTGCAAGACTTCAACTCACTTGCCACAAGCGGTGAATCTGCCCTGCTGCCGGAGGGATGGCAGATCAAAGAAAGCGGAACAGGAGCCAACACCCTCTATACTGCCAGCCCGGGTAACATTAAAACACCTGACACCTTCAGTTTTGGCTCCGAAGGATCCACGGACCGCGCTCTGGGTGGTATTCGGGGAGACGCGTTCGTGCCACTGTTCGGAGCTTCCTTCACCAACCACACGGGCGAAGAGATCCTCTCTGTGATTATCAGTTACACCGGCGAGCAATGGCGGGCGGGAAGAACAGTATTCGCTGACAAGATCATTTTTGAATACAGCACCACTGCCAGCGCGCTGGATAATGGTACTTGGGTTGAAATGGAAAGCCTGACATATTTGTCCGCAAGCAGCGACAGAACAGAAGCCAAGGATGGAAATTCCGACAAGTACCATGCCCATTTCACCAGCCAGATCACAGGACTGCATATCGCCGAAAACCAAACCCTGTGGATCCGATGGACCGACTATAACAAATTAGGTGAGGACGACGGTCTGTCTGTGGATGATTTCTCATTGACACCCACCGGCGCGGAGAATGCTCCCGGCGTGACCAGCCATTCACCAGCAGACGGGGAAACGGGAGTGGCAATCAATGCGACGCTCACGCTTACCTTCTCTGAAGCGGTCACAATGGGCGCGAATTGGTTTACCCTCACCTGCACCGAAAGCGGCATCCACAACGCCACAGTGAGCGGAGGTCCAAAAGGGTTTACCCTGACGCCGGATTCCCCGTTCGACTATGACGAGGACTGCACCCTTGCAATCCATGCCGCGCAAGTGAGCGACCAGGATTCCGTAGATCCGCCTGATACCATGGAACAGGACGTCAATATCAGTTTTTCGACGCAGAGCCCGCCAGACGCTGCGCCCGGTGTGAGCGCCACCTTCCCGGTGAACGGCCAGATTGATTATCCCGTGGATGGCGGCCTTGAGGTCAACTTTAGCGAAGCCGTGGCCTTATCCGAGGGATGGTTCGCCCTGGAATGCGCAGCGAGTGGAGCCCATACAGCGGTAGTGACAGGTGAAAACACTGAGTATCAGATCACTCCTGATGTTCACTTTGCGCACGGAGAGGTTTGCACCTTCACCATCTTCGGCGATAAGGTCACGGACCTGGATCATTTAGGCGAAATCCACAATATGCCCGCCAACTTCGTCATCTTGTTCACCACCCTGCCGTTCAACGACCCCGCGCCGTTCGTAGAATCGACACTGCCGGCGAATGGCCAGGTGGGGGTGGATACTCATTCTGCGCTTGGTATCACCTTCAGCGAACCCGTTGAGGTTCAAACCGGCTGGGTTGAGATCGCGTGCACCTTGAGCGGAACTCACACCGCGATAACCAGCGGCGGGTCGACCGCCTTTAGCCTGACCCCGGCGACCAGTTTTTACTTCAACGAGACCTGCTCGGTGAAGATCAACGCCAGCCTGGTAACGGAGAAAACCTCCGAGGGTGAACCGCAAAACATGCTGGCAGACCAAAGCTTCAGCTTTGACACCCAGACGCTGGTGGATAACCCTCCCGCGCTGCTGTTTTCCACACCAGTTCAGGGGGCGAGTTCTGTTGCGGTAGACAGCGACATGACCCTCGTTTTCAGCGAACCGGTCGAGACGGTTGAGGGATGGTTCGACCTGACCTGCGAACTGAGCGGCGCACACAGTGCAAAGGTCACCCTCCAATCAGACACGATCGTGCTAAACCCCGACTCTAATTTCAAGAGCGGTGAGACCTGTTTGCTGACTGTGAATCACGAAGGGGTCACTGATCTGGATGGCAACCCGCCGCCCACACCTCTGGAGCATGATACTATCCTCGCCTTTTCCACAGACGGCGAAAAAGATCTGCCACCCTTCGTGGTCAGCACCACACCGGTTGACGGTGCCATGAATGTGCCGGTTTCGGGATATCTGTCTCTGGCCTTCTCTGAACCGGTGACATTATTGCCGGGATGGATAAGTTTTCATTGCAGTAAAAGCGGGGACCAGATGGTTTTCAAGGAAGAAGGTCCCACGGCTTATAAGATCGCGGCGGGAGGTGACCTGCGATTTGAGGAAACCTGTACCATCCACCTATATGCTGCAAGCATCCTCGACCGGGATGGAGAAAGCCCGGGCGACCCAATGAATGAGGATCATGAATTTTCTTTCACCACCGCTGCCGGCGAAGTAGACCTGCCACCCTTCGTGGTCAGCACCACACCGGCTGATGGCGCGGTGGATGTGCCGGTTTCAGGGTATCTGTCTCTGGTCTTTTCCGAGCCGGTGACGTTGTCATCGGGATGGATAAGTTTTCATTGCAGTAAAAGCGGAGACCAGATGGTCTTCAAGGAAGAAGGTCCCACAGCCTATAAAATTGCGGGCAAAGGCGACCTTGGGTTTGAAGAGATCTGTACCATCCACCTTTTTGCTGCAAGCATCATCGACCGGGATGGAGAAGGCCCTGGTGACCCGATGAGCGGGGATCACGAGTTTTCGTTCACCACCGCAGCAGACGCCAATGCGTTCACATTCCCTACCGTAGTGGCGGGCATACACACCCGCCCAGCCAATGGCGAGAGCCTGTCACTGAGCATCCGGCAGATCTCTGTGCAGTTCAGCGAGGATGTGCTGCATGATGGCAGCCCGGACGCGGCCAACAACCCCGCCAATTACCGTCTGATCTCGGCCGCACACAATAACCTGCTTGAAACTGAAAGCTGCGAAGCCACCGGCGGCGATGACGTGCTGCTATCGATCGATCAGATCCACTATGACTCGTCCATGTTCGTGGCCACGCTATCGGTGAACCAGGGCAGCGACCTGCCAGACGGGTTCTACCGGCTGCTGGCTTGCGGTACTCACACCATCCGCAATGCGCAAGGGAAAGCGTTGAACAACGGAGCGGATACGTCCATCACCTTCCAGGTCAAATCGGCCGGGTCGGGAGGAGGGGACGAGGAAGATCCTACGCCGGTGGAAGAGGACGATGGCAATGACCAGAACAACGATGAAACCCAGACCCATTCGAGTGAGCAGTCAAGCTCCACGCTGTATGCCTTGTCCATCCCGGTGACGGGTTTCGCGCCAGGGCATGCGGCTCAGGTTTCGGAGCCACCTGCTGAAGACCTGGTGAACGAAGATCTGTGGGTGGAGATCCCGGCCATGGAAGTGGCGATGCCTATCACGGGCGTACCACACGAAAATGGAGAATGGGATGTGAGCTGGTTGGCCGGGCAGGCCGGCTGGCTGGAGGGAAGCGCGTACCCCACCTCGGCCGGCAATTCGGTACTCACCGGGCACGTGTGGGACGCCTTCAACCGGCCGGGTTCGTTTTTTGGGCTGGAGAAGCTGCAGTTGGGCGACCGGGTGATCTTGCATTCCTTCGGTAGCGAATTTGTCTATGAGGTGCGGCAGGTGCTGAGCGTGCTCCCCTCGAACACGGCCGCGATGCTGAAACACCGCGAAACAGCCTGGATCACGCTGGTGACTTGCCAGGGGTTTGATGAGACCAGCGGCGAATATGAGCGGCGCGTTTTGGTGAGGGCAGAGTTGGTGGAGGTAAGGGAAAGGTGAGTAGTGATTAGGGAGCAGTAATCAGTTATGGGTAATCAGTAATCAGGCTGTTGAACAAGGAGTGTGAACCAAGAATAGAAAACCGGGAAATGCCGGCGGAATTTCGATCTATTTGTTTTATGCGTAGGGTGAAAACAAAGAAACAATTAATGATTAATTCACCTAAATTGCGTTATCGAGATCAAAATGCGGCGTTTCGTGCTGAACCAAGTTAAATTGGGAATGGTTAATTGAATTCAATTACGATTCAATTAATAAAACAATTAATTTGCCAATAATGTAGGGGCAGGTTTGCGATCTTTGCATCCCCGAGCCGGTTTTGCGAGAGGGACAACCCGCCCCTACGGTTGGTAGATGGATTCGGTAGGTTTTGATGGGTATGCGGTTGGTAAAGAGCAAAGTAGAATATATTTTCTAATTCCATTATAAACCCGGCGTCAAGGGGTCATTCATGAAAACCACAAATTCCCGGGGGCTGCAGGGATGGTAGTTAACAATAATTGGGACGCAGTTTACCCGATAAACCGGGTTTTTTGTAAAAACCCGGTTTATTTGTGAGAGTAAAAAAAGATCTGGATGGGGAGAAAAAATATTCCATTTATTGGAGAGCGTTCACCCCTGGCTCGCCCGGTTG
>CAZRHZ010000175.1:0-4680 GCA_964599995.1 uncultured Anaerolinea sp.
AGGCAATCCTCCAAGAGGGCAACCGCCAACTGCGTACCGCACCCCTTTTGGCGGTGGCGTGGATCATCGTTGTAGTCCACACGGATGTAGACCTCCAGAACCCGGTCACGAGTGGGATAATTGGCCGCGGCGAACCCCACCATTTCCCCCTGATCCAGCAGGCAGAAGCCTCCGCCTCGCTGAAGAAAATCTGCCCCAGTGAAATACTTGCTCAGCAGATCCTGACACAGCATGTTATCGGGGTCGCCAACGTGCGTTTCATCGATCGGAACGAGGCGCAACCCATCTGGCAGGTCGGTTTTCAGTGCGCGTAAATGCTCCAGGCTGAGAGAGGCAGAGTCAAAGCTGGAACGCGGGTACGAAACCAACTTTTCGCCAAAGGCTTTGGTCAGGTGCTGATCCCATTTACTATTGGAGGGGATCAGCCAACTATCAGCGGGAAGGATTTCCAATAACGAACTGTCGTCTTTGGCATCCGGGTCGCCCCACAGGAAATACGCCGGGCCAGCGTGAAAACAGGACAGAGTTGGATGCGCTTCATTGTCCACCCAGATCTCAGGCGTCAGAAACTCGATCGCAAAGTGGATATAGTTGCTGAAATGCTCAAACTGCTGAAAGATGGCGTGGTATTTTGGGTTTTCCACCTGAGGCACTTTAACCAGCGCGGGAACGGCAACAATGCTCACGATATTTCCCTTTCTTCTACTTCAAGTTGAGAATGATCTCGGTACTGACCCAATACAGGTCGCCCTGGTAAGTATAGAACAGGTATTTTCCGTCCGGGGAGATGGATGAGATCGATCCTTCTGCAGGTAACCCCTGAGCCACCAGGTTTTTAGGGGAACCCCAGCGGCCTTCGCTTTGCCAAAATCGGACCGTCAAATACCCATCCCCGTTATCATAGACCAGATAGCTGCCGTCCGGAGCGATGGCGGGATGAACTCCGTCAAACTGGCGCTCCAGGCTGCCAAATTTTCCATCCACCAGGTTGACTTTGCTGACCGCCGGATAGCTGTTGCCAGGAAACCCGGTAACGTAGAGTTGTCCCAGCTGGTCTGAACTGACGAACATGCCCTCACCCACATATCGAGGTTCGGACCAGCCTGTGGAGGTGCGGTCGACCGCCCAGATGCCGGCATCCGAGGTGCTGGTGATCCCATCTGGCGCGGGGCGGAACCAGCCAAAATAGAGGATCTGATTGTCAGCGGTCACGTGCCCCTCAAACGCTGGAAACTCAGTGGAAAAAGTGACCGGTGCAGGCGCGGTCCACTCGCCATCGGCCACATGGGTTTCATACAACGCGTTCGTTTGTCCTTCAGGGCTGCGGGTGAAATAGAACTCCTGACCGTCGGGAGAAAAACTGGCCGCAAAATCCATGGCATTCTCAACCGAGACAATGCCTGGCGCAAAGATCTGCGGTTCCAACCCGGGTGGGGTCTGACCCAGGTAGGCTGGACCCTCCGAAGTCCCCCCCGCTTGAGTTGCTGCAGTGTTGGGGGTACAACCCATGAACAATCCTGCAAGAAGGATCAATGTGAGGAAGAAATTAGCCTTTTTCATGGTTTCTCCTGTTCTCCAAAATCAGATTTCCGTGAAAATAATCAAAAGTTACTTTAAACATCTGCAACAATGGTAAACCAATGGTTCCCTGCCTGACGATCTCAGTAGCCAGGTTTGCGCCTTTTTCAACGAAGACCGCGTCAACTTTATCTATTGTCTGGTTACCAAGAGTAATCGTATCCACCTGTCCATTAAAACCGTGGATCACGCCAGAAGCCCCATACCCCAAAAACTCTTTCTCAGCCGGCCGCGGGCAGCGAATATTCCTGACCTCGTCCTCATACAGATAGAGGGCATAGATCCCCCCCAGATCAATATCCAGTTCCATGTTGACGGGTGTATCGCCATTCATCTGAAGCGCAGCCGGGATGAAATAGGCATCGTTCTCTCCCTGGCACATGGTCAAGATGGTAGCCCCCTCTGCAGGCTGGAAGGACTCGGGTTGAGTCAGCAAGATGACCATTTTTTCAAAATCGAAGGTCACCACAAAATGCTTGAATAACAAAGAACTCACCTGCCCGTCCACCCCTGGGAAGTAGTTCGCCCAGCCGGCCTCCGGCGGCGAGATCAGGGTCGGTTGATCCAAAAACTGGATCGGGCCAAAATCAATGTTTACCGGCGCTCCTTCACGCAAAAACGTGCCGCCCGTCTCACCCACCCCGACGGCTTCAATGTTTTCAGCGCTGGCTGAATAGAACAACTGGATGGATTCGTCTTCTCCGTTAAAGAACCAAACCTGGTCCCACAACCTGCCGTTGTCGATCAGCAATTTTACTTTTTTGCCATTCATGGTGGCATGCAGGAGCAGTTTCATCCCGAAAAGTTCAAATGGCAATTCCACGGGCGACTGACCTTTGGAGATTATGATTTTTCCCGGTGCTTTTAAATCGGTCAAAAGTGCCATGTTTGGTTACTCGCTTTTCTTCCCGCAACCATCGCAAATTTATTACGAATTTTCATGGGACGACTTGAGGACGCCAGGATGGAAAAGTCGCGTACGAACCTTCAGCGGTCTCGGTCACCTGCCTGACTCCTGTTCCATCTGCATTCATCACATAGATCTCAAAATCATCCTCTCCTTGGGCTCGTGACAGAAAGGCGATTTGCGACCCATCGGGCGACCATCTCGCGCCGGAATCCAAATAGTCATTCTGGGTCAGAACCGTGACCTCTCCATTATTCAAGTTCAACACGCAGATCTCATAGCTGTTGATCTCTCTTTCACGATTAAATTGCTCAAACAGGATCCATTGACCGTCTGGGGACCACTGTGGAAAAGATTCATTGAACTCAGAATCCAGCAACTTCTTATTGTCTGTGCCATCGCTGTTACAGGTGTATAGATCTTCATTGTCGTCGGTCACAAGGCTGTAAACCAGCTTGGTACCGTCTGGAGACCAACTGGCAACATAACCATCAACGATCTTTTTGGCATCGCTGCCATCCGGATTCATCGTCCAGACTTCATTTCGGCTGTCTTCCAACAAATACTGTCTGGTAAAAACAATGCGGTCGCCTTTCGTGTTCCAATGTGGAAACATATCATACACGTTCCGCTGGTCGGTCAAACGCGTTAACGTTCCGGTTGTGGTGTCGTAGGTGTAGATCGAAATCGTCATCCAATCGTGCCATCCCCAGATGGCCATCACTCTGCCATCCGGAGACCAGTCCGGCTGGTTGAAACCAACATTGGTGGCCTTCAGAATCTCCTGCTGATTGGTGCCATCCTGATTGATCTGATAAATATCAAACATGTGAGCGCTACTACTATCTGGAACAAAGCAGTAGGTGAGAACAGGATCCAATTTTTCATCATTAACCTGTGTCTGTGATGGAGCGCAGCCAACCAACATGCATATGAAGAAGATGAAAAGGGTGAAAATAAATAGTTTACGCATCATTTTTCCTTTTTTGTATTAAGGCTCTGTCCGCCAGGCGGGAGTCCAATTATGGGCGTCGTTTGCGGTTAATGCCTGCAGTTGGCTGCCATCAGCCGCGCACACAAAGATCTCAGTGCTTTGGTCGTTGCCTGAGCTGAAGGCCAACCACGCCCCATCCGGCGACCAGGTCGGAAAACTATCCTCACCGGGCTGGTCCGTCAAGCGTACCGGATTGCCGCCGTCCGCGTTCATCACGTAGACCTCTGAATTCCCATCCCGACGTGAGAAGAAGGCAATTTGTGAACCATCCGGCGACCATTTTGGCGCGCCATCCTGAACGGTGTTTTGGGTCAGACGTTGCGGCTCCCTGCCGTCCAGGTTTACGACGTAAATCTCGTAATTTCCATCCCGGCCGGATTCAAAAGCGATACGGGTGCCATCCGGCGACCACGAACTGATCCAATCCTCGCCGGGATGGTCCATCAACCGACGAAGGTTGGAACCGTCGCTGTTGACAACATAAACATCCCAATTGCCGCCGCGATCGGAATCAAAGCTAAGCATGGTTCCATCCGGCGACCAGGCTGGGAAGCTTTCGCTGGCATCAAGAGTCTCGGTTATTCTACGAACATCCGAACCATCCGCGTTCATGGTATAGATCTCGTCATTGCCGTCGCGATTGGAGACAAACGCCAGGCGCAACCCATCCGTTGACCAGGCTGGAGAGATATCCATGGCATCGTTATCTGTAAGTTGCTGCGGGTTGTTCCCGTCAACCTCCATCAGCCAAATCTCAAAATCCCCGTCCAGATCCGAAGCGAAAGCAATTTCCCCATTTGTGACAGCCACCGGTGCGCAGCCGGCCAGCATCACGCACATCAAGGCAAAAACGATCCATTTCTTTTGCAAATGGAACTCCATAATTATTTGATGCCCCATACAATGATGGCCTGACCTACATTCACGCTGGATGCCAGCAGTGCGCCATCCGGTGAGAATGCCAGGTGGTAGATGTACTCATCTTGACTGTCGAGGGTGCGCAGCTCCTGCCCGCTTGCCACATCCCACAACTTGATCAACCCATCCGCACCGGACGATGCGAATAGTTCACCGTCAGGTGAGAGAGCCAGGCTGTAGATGTATCCCGAGTGACCGCGCAGCGTGCGTGTTTCCTGTCCGCTTTCAACATCCCAGAATTTGATCGTCAGATCGCCACTTGATGAGATCAATTGGTTGCCAT
>CAZRHZ010000176.1:0-4649 GCA_964599995.1 uncultured Anaerolinea sp.
GGTACTGAAACGTTGCTGACGGATGGAACTTTGGCTGAATTGAACAGCACCAGCGCTCCCACGATGAACGAGGCCGTGCCCGCCACCGTCAGAGCGCCATGCGTGGGTGCCTTAATGTCCAAAATAAACAAGACCAGCGATGCCACCATGAAAACGATGCCGAACCAGTTAACGGTGAGGATGCCCAGTCCGTAGATCGCCAGCGCGAGCATGATGGTACCAAAAAAGCCAGCCACCCAGCCACCTGGGTGGGACAGTTCGATCAATATAGCCTGCACCCCCAGCGCCAGCAGCACGAACACGATATTGGGGTTGGTTAGCGCTCCCAAAATGGTCTCGATCAATGTGGATCTGACGGTCACCACGCTGGCCCCCGATAATTCCATGGTGCGTTCCACGCCATCCACGCTGAGCGTCTGGCCGTCGATCTGTGAGATCAGATCGCTGACGTCCGCGGCGATGAAATCGATCAGGTGCACTTCAAGTGCTTCGTTGGCGCTGGCGGCCTTTGCGTCTTGAATGGCGGCTTCAGCCATCCAGACCGCTTCTTCACCGCGGCGCTCAGCGAGGGCGCGCACGCTGGCCTTGAGGATTTCCTTGGCCTTCGTTTGGAGTGTGGTTTCAATATCTTCGCCCTGCATGCCCACAGGGCTGGCCGCACCGATCACTGAATCAGGGCTCATGGCGGCGTAATCGCCCGCCAGAACCAGCAGCGTGCCGGCTGAGGCGGCCATGGCTCCCTGCGGAGCGACATATACCACCACCGGGATGGGACTGGCCAGGATCTGCTGAACCAGGTCGTTCATCAATTCCACCTCGCCGCCTGTGGTGTTCAAACTTATCACGATCAATTCGGCGTCGCGCGAGATGGCCTGTTCAAACCCACGCTGCAGATAGGTTTTCCAAATTGGAGAAAGTGGGCCGTCCAGCGTCATGCTGAACACCACCGGGGCATCCGATTGAGCTGAGATCCTTTGCTGACCAGGGATCAAAAAAGCCAGAACCAGCAATAGAAAGGCCAAAATTTGGGAAGCACGTTTTTTAGTCATATTCGCCTCGTTGATTGCATTATAGCAAATCCAACGCATGTCCATACCCTTCTCAGAGATCATTTTTAGTTTCAAACTGGTTTTCAATTTCCGAAAGGGGTGAACTATCCAAATATCCGATTTGATCTGCAGAGATTCAATAAAAACAACCCTCCAACGAAATTCAAATACTTTGTTGACATACTATTAATACTCCAACGATAAGATTTGGGGTGTTAACGTTATGCAATCTTTAGATTTATGGAGGTAAAAATGTCTAAAATTATCGGAATCGACCTCGGAACCACCAACTCGGTCGTCTCTGTGATGCAAGGCGGTGACCCGGTGGTCATCACAACGGCTGAAGGAAGCCGCTTGTGTCCATCAGTGGTGGGTTTTTCCAAGAACGGTGAACGGTTGGTTGGCCAGACCGCCAAGCGACAGGCGGTCATTAACCCTGAAAACACGGTTTACTCCATTAAGCGTTTCATGGGGCGTCGTTTTGACGAAGTCACCTCAGAGCGCAAGATGGTGCCCTATGAGGTGATCTCTGGCCCTGCCAAAGATGCGCAGGTTCGCATCCCGGCCACCAGCCGCGACTATGCCCCTCAGGAAATCTCGGCCATGATCCTGGCCAAGTTGAAAGCGGATGCCGAAGCCTTTTTAGGCGAGACGGTCACACAGGCCGTGATCACCGTTCCGGCTTACTTCAACGACAGCCAACGTCAGGCCACCAAAGACGCCGGCAAGATCGCTGGTCTCGAAGTGCTGCGCATCATTAACGAACCGACCGCGTCCGCGTTGGCTTATGGACTTGATAAAAAGAAAAACGAGAAGATCCTGGTCTTCGACCTGGGCGGCGGCACGTTTGACGTCTCCGTCTTGGAAGTGGGCGAGGGTGTGTTCGAGGTCAAGTCGACCAGCGGCGATACTCACCTGGGTGGCGACGACTGGGACGAGGTGGTCGTCAATTGGGCGGCCGATGAGTTCCAGAAGGACCAGGGCATTGACCTGCGCAAAGATCGTCAGTCTTTGCAACGCCTGCGCGAGGCCGCGGAGAAAGCCAAGATCGAGCTTTCCACGGTCATGGAGACCGAAATTAACCTGCCTTACGTGACCGCGGATGCCAACGGCCCTAAGCACCTGATGCTCAAGCTCAGCCGCGCTAAATTCGAGCAGATGACCGCTCACCTTTTGGATCGCTGCAAGAAACCATTTGAAAGCGCTTTAAAAGACGCAGGTCTTAAGGCTTCAGATATCAATGAACTGGTGCTGGTGGGCGGCTCGACCCGCATGCCGCAGGTGGTTGAACTGGTGCGCAAGTTGATCAACAAGGAACCCAACAAGGGCGTTAACCCGGATGAGGTCGTGGCGATCGGCGCGGCCATCCAGGGTGGCGTCTTGGGCGGCGAGGTGAAAGACATTCTGCTGCTCGACGTGACCCCGCTTTCTCTGGGGGTGGAGACCATGGGCGCGGTGATGACCCCCGTTATTGAGCGCAACACTACCATCCCCATCCGCAAATCGCAGATCTTTTCGACTGCAGACGACAACCAGACCGCTGTGGACATCCACGTTTTGCAGGGCGAGCGCCCCATGGCAGCCGACAACATGACCCTCGGGCGCTTCCGCCTGGAGGGCATCCCCAACGCGCCGCGCGGCATCCCGCAAATTGAGGTGACCTTTGACATCGACGCAAACGGTATTCTCAATGTGACTGCGCAGGATAAAGCCACCGGGCGCGAGCAGAAAGTGACTATCACGGCCTCTACCAATCTGCAGAAGAACGACATCGAGCGCATGGTGCAAGAAGCCAAGTCGCACGAGTCTGAAGACAAGAAACGCAAAGAACTGGCCGAAGCCCGCAATATGGCCGACAACGCCGCCTACCAGGTGGAAAAGGCCATCAAGGAAGCCGGAGATAAGATCCCCGCTGACCAGAAAGCTTCGGTGGAAGCCAAGGTGCAGGACGTGCGGCAGGCCATTAAGGGCGAGGACCTCGAACAGATCAAGAAACTGACCGAGGAACTGCAGCAGGAATACAGCAAGGTCATGACTGCCAACTCACAGGCCCAACAGCAGCCTCCAGCCGGTGAACCCTCGAATGGCGGTGGAGAAGCTCCCAAAGCGGATGGCGACGTGATCGACGGTGAGTTCACCGAACAAAAATAAACAGTGTTTACTAATAAGTAAAACAAGGTGCGCATCTCATCCGGGATGCGCTCTTGATTTACGATACAATTAAGGCATGGAAAACCAAACCATCATCCGTGTAAAAGCTTTAGCCTGGATCGAAGACGGGGAAGAGTTGTTCGTGATGAAAATGTTCGACACAGTCGATAAAGAAGATTTTTACCGACCCATCGGCGGCCGGGTGGAATTTGGTGAGCTGACTGCTCAAACCGTTCAGCGCGAAGCGCTTGAAGAATTGAACACCGAGGTGGAGATCACCGGCGAACCGCAAATCAGCGAGAACATTTTCGTGTGTGATGGTGAAAAGGGGCACGAGATCATGTATCTCTACCCGTGCAGGTTCAAGGATCCCCGTTTTTATGAACGCAAGGTTTTTCCGCTGACCGAAGCGAATGGCGGCGTCTATGATGCCTTATGGATCCCGATCAGAGATTGTGTGAACGGCACCTTATGCCTGGTGCCCGACAGCTTGCTGGATTGGTATAAGAACCGGTAACCATTTTATATGAACGTGCTATACTAATAGGAACGCCGGATTCCATGATTTTGAAAGAAGGAGATGAGACTATGGCAGAGAGTGGTGGCAAGGCTGATAAGGGCCGTAAGGAACAAAAAAAGAAACCAAAATTGACCATCAAAGAAAAAAGGAAAGTGAAAAACGAGGCCAAGAAAAAATCAGAATAAACCGATCATTCCAAACTGCGCTCAATTTTAGAGCGCAGTTTTCGTATAATGAGAAGAACGACCAGGAGAATGAAAAAGTATGGCAAGAAAAACCCTCGCAAAACCCTTGAAAATCTTCATGATCAGCCTGTTGAGCCTGATTGGGGCGATTCTTTTGATCATCTTGATCGTGGCAGTTGCTTATCTGCTTGACAACCGAGTGAATGGCCAACTCCTCTCCGCTGGCGAGGAACGCGGTTACCTCCTCTACGTACCCGAATCCTACGATCCGCAGCTACCGACCGCGTTGGTGATCAGCATTCACGGCTTTTCGGATTGGCCGGTGCATCACGCTCGTACCACCCAGTGGAACGATCTGGCAGATGAAGAAGGGTTTATCGTGGTCTATCCTCAGGGGACAGGCTTCCCGAGACGCTGGCGGGCGACCGGTTTTTCTGATGCCGACCCCGGTCCGGACGTGCAGTTCATCTCCGACCTGATTGATTCTATGGAAGCAACCTATAATATCGACCCGGCACGCGTATACATTAACGGCTTCTCCAACGGCGGCGGCATGACTTACGTGATGGCCTGCCGCATGGCAGATCGCATCGCGGCCATCGGCAGCGTGGCAGGTGCCTACACCCTTCCTGTTGAAGACTGCGAACCTTCGCGGCCGGTACCCATGATCGCCTTCCACGGCAATGTGGATCCCATCGTGCCCTTTGAAGGAGGACCCTCGCACTCCTTTGATATTCCATTCCC
>CAZRHZ010000177.1:0-4600 GCA_964599995.1 uncultured Anaerolinea sp.
GTAATAATTAAATTGCACGGAAAACAGTTGAATACAAAACGGACCACCCTTAAACAGCAGATCACACCGGATCTGTGTTTTTAGTTATATCCCCAAATAAACAACAATAATAAAGATCAACCCATTTCAAAGCTAAAAATGGCTTTTTGATGTCATTTTCACCTTCAAATAAGCCTCCAAGCAAAAAAAGACTTCCCTGCAGACCGAATAACATTCCTGATGTTTGCGAAATTCGCATGTAAGATTTACTTGTCGAAAAAAAAGAATTAGTCAAAATTTGATTGAACTGTCCGAAGTTTCATTGGATAAACTTTTTATCAGGTCATTTTTAAACAAGAATAATAATAAATTAATTCCACTCATTACGGTTTTTCGCTGATTAACCAGCAATTTTGTCTGACCTGATAAACCTTTGGAGGCCAGAAAAATGTACCTGGAAGCCCTTTTTTTATTTAAGCTGTTGACGAAAAATTTGATTTTTATTAAGCTTTTTCACAATATTCGAGAAAATTTTCTGCAAATGATCAAGGATAATAAATCAACCGGATTACATAATTTCATCATTTGTCGCCTGAATCCACCTTTTTATCGGAATCGTGTAAAATGAAAGAATGAGCAAGACAAACCCGACCGGCAACCAAAGCGAAATCCAGCCCCTGCTCCCAGGTGAACTGGCGCAGATGATCGGGGAACGCGCCAATCGATCAGCGGCCGCATCCCGTTTCGCAGATTATCGCTCCAGAAGAGCTGACCAGACCCTGCGGCGCCAGGATGCCGATCTGATGCTGTTTCGCGAGTTTCTGGCGTTTGTGGACGTGCGCACGGGCAATCTTTCGAATGATCCAGCCGCATGGCATCCGGTGACATGGGGGTTGGTGGAAGCCTTTGTCAAATGGCAAATCCGCGAAGGGTACGCCATACAAAGCATCAATGTACACCTGTCCTCCATTAAAACCTATGCCCGTCTGGCCATGCAAGCCGGCACCCTGCTCCCCCAGGAGTACGCGCTGATCCGCGCTGTTCAAGGTTATAGTTTTCGCGAACAGAACCGCATCGACGCGAAACGGGCAATCACCCGAATTGGGTTAAAGAAGGCTGAACCGGTCAAACTGACTCCTGAGCAGGCCACCTCGCTTAAGCAACAGCCAGACACCCCCCAGGGGCGTCGCGATACTGTGCTCATGTGTCTGCTGTTGGATCACGGATTGCGCGTGGGTGAAGTGGCGGGTTTGTCTGTCGGTGATTTTAATTTGGCTGATGGACAACTTCGATTCTTCCGCCCCAAGGTCAACAAAGAGCAAGTTCACCACCTCACCAAAGACACTCTCGGAGCGCTGAAGAATTACCAACTGCATCACGAAATGCCCGTTACTGGTTTGCTTCTGCGGCGCAGCTTGCGTAATGAAGAACTGGGCGCATCAGGCATGAGCGATCGAGCCATCACAGCGAGGGTCTGTTTTTTGGGTGAGAAGATTGGCGTCATGGGGTTGTCTGCCCACGATTGCCGGCACTTCTGGGCCACCTCCGCCGCCCGGCATGGCACAGATCCTTTTGTGCTGCAGGAAGCCGGTGGATGGTCATCACTGGCCATGCCGCGCCGCTATGTAGAAGACAATGAGATCGCAAATGAAGGTGTCAAACTGGAGTAATTCGTTGTACAGTATAGAAAAGCGTCATTATCAAAACTTTCTTGAAACCTGAAGGTAACCGTTGAAATCTTTACGAACTTTTTTCTCGAACATGAAACTCGTCGATTGGCTGCTCGCCGTTGTTTTTGTCATATTGCTAGCTATCGCTTTTAGTTTATTAATCCCCTCACAGGGATGGATGCTTGGCATCGCAGTTGCGCTGTTACTTCTTTTCATCGCCAAACGAAAACGCGATCGATTGATGGAAGATAAGGAACACGATCAATCGTAGGTTACTGGTTGAGCGAAGGAGGTTGTGATGCAAAAAAAGAATTGGCTGACAAAAACCATGGCGATCCTGGGTACTGTTTTGGTTGGCCTTCCGGTTCTTGCTCCATTGTTCTTCGCGGTAGCAAGCCTGATCGATTCTGGGGAATTCCTGTTTGACTTTCTCATGCCTGCAGAATTGGGCATATTAGTTTTTATCGGCGCAGGACTGTTGCTGTGCGCCGCAATACGCCTGAAATTCCGCATCAAACTGGTGGCCTGGACAATTGGCGCGATGCTGATCTTGATCCTCGGCGGACAGGCGGTAGCAATGTTAACCGGCCTGGCTTCTGGTGCCACTGATCCAACAGGGTTGCCTTATGCGGTTGTGCTAGGCTCAATCTTCGCATTTGATCTTGCGGTCGCTTTGCTGGCTATCGAAGGAATCCTGTTGTGCAAAGAAGCCTTTCGTAAAAACTGATCTGCCTTAAAATAACAAAAGAGACGTCCCACTTATTCAGGACTTCTCTTCTTCACAACAATCCCATCAATCAAGCAATTTGAAACGTACTGTGGAGGCTTCCATCTCTTTCGCGATCACGGCCAACATGGCCATTGACTGACTCATTTCATGGACAAGTGAATTCACTTCTTCAGTTGAAGCTGAGATTTCTTCAGCAGACGCAGCGTTTTCCTGGCTCAGTGCAGCCACCGACTCGATGATCTCGAGCGTTTCGTGGGCATTTTTTTCGATTTCCACGGTCGAAAGATAATTTTCTTTGATCACTGATGAGACACTTTCGATGGATTGGTTCAACAAAGTCACCACCTCCGTCATCGGGGCATTCACCTGACGGGCCTGTTCAGCCTGTTTTTGCATTTCTTCTGCTGAAATCAACAATTGTTCTAGCGCTTTTCCTGACGAGGCAGCTTGCGAAGTCCCCTGCCTTACAGTTTCTGTGGTCTCCTGCATGGCTTGGGTGGTCATGGCGATATTCTTCTGCGTGTTGCGAACGATCTCGGCAATTTCAGCGGTGGCGCTGGCTGACTTTTCTGCCAGCTTGCGGACCTCACCCGCCACCACCGCGAACCCGCGGCCATGTTCTCCAGCCCGCGCGGCTTCAATGGCTGCGTTCAAGGCCAGCAGGTTGGTTTGGTCCGCGATGTCTTGAATGGTCTCGACGATCTCACCGATCTGTTCAGAATAAACCTGCATCTGCTGGACTGAGGTAGCCGAGGTTTCAACGGATTCCTGGATGCTCTCCATTTGGCGAAGTGTCATGCGCACAGATTGCGTCCCCTCTGAAGCAATTTCGGTGGAGCGTATCGCGGTCTGGTTTACCGTCTGGATCGCGTTGGTCGTGGATTCCACCGCGCTTGAAATCTGCGTTGAAGCGGCAACCGCCTTTTCAGCAGCCTGCGACTGATCTTGAGCACCCTGGCTGATCTGACTGATCGTCTTTACGATATCTTGAACACTCCTTGAAGCCTTGCTCATCATCTCGGCTTCATCACTCACGCCCTTGGTGATCTGCAAGATCGTGCTGGCGACCTGGTCTGTGCCCTGCCCGGCGCTTTGAGCGGATTGTTCCAGCTCATGGCTGGCGCTCTGCAACTGCCTGGCGCGCTCAACCAGCATGACCATCAAGGAGCGTAAACTTCCGGGCTCTGAGTTAAATGTGGCGATTGGGATTCCCTTCTTGACCAGGTTATTGACGTAGGGAATCAATCCCGAATCTGCCACACAGACGCCGATCGCATCATATCCTTGTGCGACCAATTCTTCCATATATGCTCCGCAGACAGAGGCAGGAACCATCATGCCCTTTTGACCATTTGGATCCTTGGCCACCAGCCAATCAACCTGCACATTCTGGTTTTTAAGTTCCCTGGCGGCAGCATTGACCCCGATCTTAACTTGTTCAAAAAAATCTGCATCGACAGGAGTGATCATGGCAATTTTAAGACGCTTGGTATGAACCTGATCGGATTTACTTTCTGCATCAACCAATTTCTTTGGCCGTTGTGAAATCATTTCTTGCGACTGTACTGCTCCCCGTCCAATGGACCAGTTCTCATCAAGATTTTTATCTGAAACAATCCTCGGTTGAATTAGCATACGCGGGGCATCAGGTTTCCATTTAGCGATCAACGCATTGTAAAGATGAATCACGGGATCATACCCTTGAACAAACGGATCCTGTGAGATGTAAGCGGAAACACATCCTTCTTTGATCCATCGCGCATTTTGATCTGAAAGATCATGACTGATGATTTTAATTTTGCCAAGCTTGCCTGTTCCTTTTAACACCTGGATAATACGATATAGCGAATCCATCTCGGTAGCATAAATGCCAACCAAGTCAGGAGTGTTCTGAAAATCAGAAATCAATTCTTTGGCAAATGTATCGTTATCTACTAAACCACGATCAAAATTCCGAACGATTTTTATTCCGGGATATTTTTCTAGAGCCGAATGCATGAAACCATTCTTGCGTAAAACCAGGTTATCTTGAGCATATAAACCAACCGTAAGGATTTTTCCTTGTCCGCCGGTCAGTTCACCCATGGCTTGCGCAGCCATTTGCCCCTCTTGAAAGGAATCTGTACCCACGTAAAACAGTCTTTGACATGGTTCATCTGTGATCCAATTATATGAACGGATGCATTCTTGAAGACTGGTGATGATCTGATTTAGAGATACA
>CAZRHZ010000178.1:0-4540 GCA_964599995.1 uncultured Anaerolinea sp.
TGCGCCTCGACCGGCAACACGGCCGCTTCGGCCGCCGCTTACGCCTCGCGCGCGGGCATGCGCTGTATCGTGATCATCCCGGCCGGAAAGGTGGCAACGGGCAAACTGGCCGGTGCCGTGGCCTACGGCGCGGAAGTGGTGCAAATCGACGGTTCGTTCGACGACGCGCTCAACCTGGTGGTTGATATTTCAAACCGGCACCCCATCGCGCTGGTCAACTCGCTCAACCCCTACCGCCTGGAAGGTCAGAAGACGGCCGCCTTTGAGATCATTGATGTCCTGGGTGCATCCCCCGACTGGCTGGCCTTGCCGGTGGGCAACGCCGGCAACATCTCGGCTTATTGGATGGGCTTCTTGCAGCACCATCAAAAGAAAGGCACTGCCCTGCCCCAGGTGCTGGGAGTGCAGGCCGAAGGCTCCGCACCGCTGGTGCTGGGGCACCCCGTGGAACACCCTGAGACGGTGGCCACGGCCATACGCATCGGCAAGCCCGCGCGCGCGGAACAGGCTTTGCAGGCCGCCGAGGAATCCGGCGGGCGCATCATCGCCGTGAGCGACGATGAGATCCTCAAGATGCAGAAACTACTGGCCGCCAATGGGGTGTGGGTGGAACCCGCCTCCGCGGCCGGGGTGGCCGGGCTGGCGCACGAATTGGAGCGCGGCAGGCTCGACCTGAAAGGCAAGAAAGTGGCCGCGGTGTGCACCGGCCACGGGCTGAAGGACCCCGACATCATCACGCGCGACATGCCCAAACCGCGCATCCTGCCCGCCGAGATCGGCGCGCTGGAAGATTATCTGGCTCAAGAGAGGTAAACATGAGTTTCCTCATTCGTGTTCCCGCCACCTCCGCCAACCTCGGCCCCGGCTTCGATTGCCTTGGTCTGGCGCTCAACCTGTGGAACGAACTGCAGGTGGACGTTTGCGGTGACCGTCTTGAGATCGACCTCCAGGGCGAAGGTCAAGGAACCATCCCTCGCAACCAAAAGAACGCAATTTACAAAGCCATGCAAGCCTACGCAAAACGTCATGCGTTGAGTCTGCCTGCAGGGATCAAACTGCAATGCCACAACCGCATCCCGCTGGGCGCGGGGCTGGGCTCCAGCGCGGCCGCCGTTGTAGAAGGGATATTGGCTGCGACTGCGGTGCTTGACCTGCCTGAAGACCGGTCCGACCAACTAGACTGCGCCACGCAACTGGAAGGCCACCCCGACAACGTAGCGCCCTGCCTGATGGGTGGGCTGGTGGCCGCCGGGATGAACGGTCAGCAGGTCATCGCCCGCAACCTGCCGGTGGCACCCTTGTCGTTTGTGGTGGCTGTACCCGAGTACAGTTTTCCGACACGTTCCTCACGGGCCGCCCTGCCGAAAGAGATCTCACGCCAGGACGCGGTGTTCAACCTCAACCGGCTGGCCTTTTTGCTGGACGCGGTGGCCAAAGGCGACCTCGACCTGCTCTCGCTAGCCATGCAGGACCTGATCCACCAGCCTTACCGCATTCCGCTGATCCCGGGTGCAGCCCAGGTCATTCAAAACGCCAAAGAGGCGGGCGCAGCCGCGGTATCGCTTTCAGGCGCGGGACCCAGCCTGCTGGCGGTCTTGCGCAACAGCGCAGACCATCAGAAGGTGGGCGGCGCCATGCTGGAAGGCTTTGCCCAGGCAGGTCTGAAAGCCCGCATCTTCAGCCCTGAAATCTCCTTTTCGGGCGCGTCGATCACCAAGATTTGAATTGTTCCCGGTTTCAATTAAGAACAATTCGAAGCAAACGAATCCGTGTGGCGGGAATGGGTAATTGAATTCAATTACAATTCAATTAAAATTCAATTGTCTGGCTCAGTAAGAATTCGAACCCTTCGGTTTTGTGATTCGAATCAGGTCGGAAGTAGTAAGGGCGTATGTCCATACGCCCTTACGGTTGGTTGACGGAGTTTTTCAGCGGATTCGTTTTCGTTTGGGCCCCTCTCGCAACACGCGCTCGGGGGTGCAAAGATCGCAAAAAATATCTAAAACGAAGGAAAACGAATCGGGATTGTGGGCGAATGTCAGATTGGTAAAGAACGAATTAGAAAATGTTTTCTAATTCCATTATAAACCCTGTGTCAAGGGCTTCTACGCAGATAGGTAATTCCCCCTCGACGCGGCAGGTAGGTAAATCGGTGGGTTCACCCTGGAAAACCCTCCACACCGTCCCGCACCGTCCCGGTGTCCTTCGGGAGGGCAGGCAACCGGAACCCACCCTTCTCGCTTTCATGGCAGGTAGGTAATGATCAAGGGAGAATACTATATATGGGCGACTACTGAATTGATACCAACCATTTTAATCACTTGATTAAAATGGTCCTCCGCTTCCACTTTCCAGATCGTGCGATGACCGGTCTTCTGATCTCTATACTGAAAAGGCGGGTGTAAAACCCGCCCCTACAGTTGATCAAGGGACTCATTTTCGTATTCAGAGGATTTTGAAGCTCACCACGATTCGCCTGAGAGCAGGCAAAATAGATCAAGCGAGAAAATATAGATGAAACGATGAAAAGAAACAGGGTGGATTCATCGAGAGAACCCACTCTGTTTTTCGACATATGAGAAGAGGTTTCAGACAAAATTTGCAGCTAACGTTCAGTGGTGTAACGGTGTAGATCCTCCAAACGTTTCTTGTGGTCTTCGACCAGTTCCTGAGAACGCTGCATGGCGGCTTTGGCTTTCTCCAATTTCGCTTTATGTTCAGCAAGCAGGATTTCACCGGCTGTTTTGTTTTTTCCAGAAAGACCCGCGATTACGCAGCCAATCCCAATAGGTAAAAGAAGCAGGGCTATCAGGGAATACTGTCCGTCGGTCAAGCCAGCCGTTGTAGTAAGTATCCCAGCGAATATGGGGATGCCAAACGAGAGGAAGATCGCCCACAGCCCAAAATGGAACAGTTTCTTGCCGGGCTCGTTGATCACCTGGGATTGAATGAAGTTAACTTCCGCCTGATCCAAGGCGGCCTGTCTTTCCAACCCAACCAACTCATTCTTCAAGCGCTGGATGGTTTGTTCAGCGGCCATGCGATCCGCGCCGATCAAAGCGCGGTCAAATTTCTCCTCGACTCGTTTCATACCTTCCACAACGGGGGCAAGGCTGACCATGCCACCGCTGCGCCTGACGAGGTGCTCGCTGCCGCAGAACTTGCAGGCGAAACGATCCATATCCGGTGTGATCTCGAGGGAACCGCCGCATTTCGGGCAGGCCAGGGTGATGAAATCTGAGGCTGGCTGCGAATTTGAGCGAGATTGGGGCGCTTTAATCGGTTTTCCGCATTTGAAACAGAACTTCGCGCCGATCTCATTGGGTGACCCGCATTCTATGCAATAAAGGACATCTGATTCCATACCCCTCCCGTTGAAAAATGTTCAGATTTTGAGGACGATATTCTTGGTTAATCGTATTTTATCAAATATTCCTAGAAGCACGTAGATGGGTTCGTATTCTGAACCCGCCCCTACCTAGAATCGCAAAGACAGGCAGCTCAAGCCACCATCCAGCTTGCGGAATTCAGAGACATCCACCTCGATGACGTCGTAACCAGCGTTGAGGATGGTCTGGCGCGCCTTGGGAAAACCCCTGGGGACCAAGACATGCTCGTTCACCCAAATGCAGTTGGCAGCGTAACTTTCGTCTTGATCGATTATCAGTCTATTGAAACGTTGGAATTCCTCTTTGGCCGTGAACTCGCCGCACACCACCAGGTTGTCGTTTTCAAGATATGCCAGACCGGTCTTGAGGTGCAGGACCTCACGTAAGTGCACCGTTGAACCGCTCAGCCCGTATTTCTCCAAAATCGCGATCATCTGGCGGGCACCCTCGGCGTTGGTGCGTGCGGACAAGCCAATGTAGAAATGGCTGCCGACCGTCATGATGTCGCCAGCCTCGACGGTGCCGGGTTCCGTGATCTCTTCGACGTTTGGGTAGTACTCCATCACGGCATGCTTGATACTTACCGTCTCTCCGCGCCGCGAAGGGGCGCCCGGGCGGGTGATCACGGCGCAGGCAGGCGTGAGCAGGGCGGCGTCTTCCACGAAGGTCGAGTCGGGATAGCGCTCGTCAGCAGGTAAAACCCGCACCTCCAGCCCGCAGGCTTGCAAGGCTTGAATATAAGCAGCGTGCTGGGCGAGTGCCAGATCGTAATCCGGCTTGCCCAATTTAGCCGTGGTCAGGCCGTTGAGCAGGCTTTTGCCTGGGGTACGAACGATCGCGCGGCTGAAGGTCATGTTTCTACTCCTGAATTGATTAAGATTCACCGTGGAGAGGTCCGCGGTATGAACATGAAATGATTGTAAAAGAGGGCGGGTCGGGGACCCGCCCCAACAACGCTCTTCATCAAAATCGGTGGCGTCTAATCAGGAAGGAGAAGTGGCAACGAGGAGAACCGGCCCGCCACTCAATTCACAGCTTAGCCCCCAACCATCAAGGAGAAAAAACTGACCATGTCGCCGTCTTTCAGTTCGGTGTTCAGAGGCTTGGTCTCGCTGTTGACGGCTGCCAGCAGGAATTTTGCCACCAGCTTG
>CAZRHZ010000179.1:0-4529 GCA_964599995.1 uncultured Anaerolinea sp.
CTGGTCTTCTACTCCAGTGATAAATTCATCCGCATGAACGGTCTGGCGATTGCCGAGGTCAAGGCGTGTTCTACTCACCAGGAATCACCGTTTTTGTCACAGATGGTATCCAGAAGAATCCATCCCAATGGATTCAGTAAATATTGCATGGGAATTTCCCTGCTGTATGACGGCGTCAAGAAAAACGCCATGAAACCCAAAATTCTAATGGTTAATAAATTGATGTTTGGAGAAGAATAATGAGCGACGTGACCAATTTTATCCTGTGTTTTGCATTCAACTTTGTGATGGCGTTGATCCTGGTGCGCTGGATCTACTACCCTTCAACGCATGACAAACGCTATGTTTTCACCTTTTTGGCGTTCAACACGGCCATCTTTTTTGTGGTCAGTCTGATGTCTAGCATCGAGATCGGAGTGGGTGTTGGCTTTGGCTTGTTTGCCATCTTCTCGATCCTGCGTTACCGCACGGATCCGCTGCCAGTGCGTGAGATGACCTACATGTTCGTCATTGCGGCGCTGCCGGTCATGAATTCAGCGGCATTGGGTGGTTCCATGTGGCCGCAGATCATCGCTGCCAACGTCGCCCTGCTGCTCATCCTCTTCGTGCTTGAAAAGGAATGGGGATTCCGCTATGAATCCTCCAGGCGGATCACGTATGAAAAGATCGAACTCATTCGGCCAGATCGCAGACAGGAATTGTTGAACGACCTTGAAGAACGCACCGGTTTGAAGATCAAGCGCATCAGCATTGGCAAGGTCAATTTCTTGAAAGATACTGTCGATATGAAGGTTTTTTACGATGCCCCCAGGCATGAGGGCTGGTCAGACGCCGCCGATACGGGCTACGCTCTGATCGCCAAAGACGATGAAGATTAGTCCTTGATTCATTACGGATGGAATGAGGTTAAAAATGGTCATGACTGAGATTCGCACACCCGCGCAGATTGGATATAATCTTCATATGACTCGTAAGATCTTGGTTGTAGATGATACCCACAATGTTCAGCTCATGTTGAGCGACTTCCTCACCAGCCAGGATTATGAAGTACTGACCGCATCTGACGGCGTGGAAGCCACGCAAAGTGTTAAGGATTTTCGCCCAGACCTGATCCTGTTGGACATCATGATGCCCAACATGGACGGTTACCAGTTCATCACCCATTTGAGAAAAGAATCCAGCGTGCCGGTCATCATGATCACGGCCAAACAACAAGAGGCCGACATCATCCGCGGGTTTGATCTTGGGGCTGACGATTACATCACCAAACCCTTCCGCATGCGCGAACTGCTGGTACGCATCCGCGCGGTCATGCGCCGCGCAGCCCCCCAGGAAGTGGAAGAACCCGTTTTGACGATCGGAGAGATCAGCCTCGACCACCAAAAACACGAAGTGTTTCGCAAGGGCCAACCGGTTGATCTCACACCGCTTGAATTCCTGGTTCTCGAAATCCTGATGAAATCCCCCGGTCAGGTGATCCGACGTGCAGAATTGTGCATCCGCTTGATGGAGAACGGCTACACCGGCTCGGAATCTACTTTAAAAATACACATCCGCAATATTCGCCAGAAACTGGATGACGACCTCGAACAGCCAAGGTTCATTGAAACCGTTTTTGGCATCGGTTATCGCTTTATCGAGTGACGGGCATGAAAAAATCCTTAAAAGCCAAACTGATCCTTTCTTTTCTGCTGGTTGCACTGATCACAGTGGTGATCGCTTCCGTGTTGATCCGCCTAACATCGGGTCAGTCTCTAATGAGCATGGTTGTTGAACAGCAAACCGCTGACCTCGAACAATACGCTCAAACCTACTACACCACGAACGGCAGCATGGACGGTTTTTATGATTATTACCTCCAACTCTTTCATCACGGGTCAAATAACGGTCAACCCGACGACCCAAACAAACCCCCGCAGGGAGAAAAAGATGACATGCGAGGTATTTTGGGGATGGTGGATGCTGAAAACCGCGCCTTGATCCCCACCTTTGATTATCAAATCGGAGACACGCTGCCGGAAGATTTTCTGAAGGGCGCGTCAGCAATAAAAGTGGACGGACAGACAGTAGCCTGGATCCTGGTGGATCAAAAGAGGGAATTTACCCTGAGCCCGCAAGAGCAACTGTTCCTTGAACGCACTACGCTGGCGATCGGCCTGGCCGCGTTGGCTGGCGTGATCGCAGCGGTAGCCATGGGTTTCTTGCTGGCCGGGCGCATCATCAAGCCAGTACGAAAATTGACTGAAGCCTCGAAAGCCATGGCCAAAGGAGAACTAGTTCAAAAAGTGCCGGTGACCTCCAAAGACGAACTCGGTCAATTGACTGAAACTTTCAACCAAATGAGCGCTGATCTGGTGCACGCGGATGAACAACGCAAGCGCCTGACGGCCGACATCACCCACGATCTGAGCACTCCCCTGCAGGTGATCTCTGGTTATATTGAAATGATCGATGACGGCGAAGTGACCCTCACCCCGCAAAGGAGTGAGATCATTAAAACAGAGATCGAGCACCTGCGCAGGCTGGTGGGTGATCTCACCACGCTATCTCAGGTGGAAGCCCAGGCGCTAGAGATCCAGCTCCAACCGGTTTCTCCCTCCAGCCTGCTGGAGCGTATTGAACACACCTTTCAACCCATCGCTGCCCGGCAGGGCGTCGAATTGATCTTGAAAGACTCCTTCACATCCCCACAGATCCTGGTGGATGAAGGCAGAATACAACAGGTATTGAAGAACCTGATCGAAAATGCCTTGCGCTACACTTCCAAGGGTGGAAAGATCGTTTTGAACGCCCACTATACCGGCAAGGTTGAACTTACAGTGGCCGATGACGGCGCTGGCATTGATGCGGAAGATCTGCCATACGTGTTTGATCGTTTTTACCAGGCAGAAAAAGCGCGCGGATCGAATTCTGGAAAAATGGGGCTGGGGTTGGCGATCTGCAAAGCGCTCGTCATTGCGCAGGGTGGAATCATCTCGGCGGAATCGGCAGGAAAAGGACAGGGAACTACCATCCGGATCGCATTTGAACCACTGCCCTAAAGTATCAGAACAAAAAAGCCGACCCCCCCAAAATAATGAACTGAAAATTTACCGCCCTGACATTGATCAGGGCGGTTTTTGATTCTACGATTATTTTTTTCTGCGGATCATTCTGAGGATCAGCAGTAACACCAGGGCACCCGCGAACGCGGTCGCAATTTGACCCAAGATGGTTCCGGTGAAGTCCATACCCAATAAACCGAAAAGCCAACCGCCCAGAAAACCACCCAGAATACCCACGATGATCTTACCGAGGATTCCCAATTTGATCCCCTTGATGACAAAATCCGCCAGGATTCCTGCCACTGCGCCAACGATGATCCAAATCAACCAACCAGGCATATTTTTCTCCTTTGTTTTGTTTTCCAGATTATTATACGATCGTTTGTGTCAGAATCTCGTTAGCAAATAAAATCGGCCTGTACAAGATGAACAGGCCGATCAGGAAAACCAGGGGTGAATCTTACGGGGTGGTTACCGTGAAATCATCAAACTCAAAGGTGCCGGTCACACCCACAGGGAAGATATCCACGTTCAAACCCAACACACCTTGTGAGATGGCAGAATAAGTGATCGTGCAGAGTTCCTGACCATTGGCAGAAAAGACGAAATCATCACCTGAACGCGTCACAATCAGGTCATTGAATTCACCGGGCAGGAGAGCGTCACTGTGCGACCACCCGACCAGCTCAGTCCAAGAAGTGGCTTCCTCGAAGACGTAAACGCTGTAATCCTGATTGCTGATCGTGAAGGACAAAAAGTGATTCGAGTCAGGTACGATGTAGATCAAACCAAAGTCGGCATCATCATAGTTGTCACTGGTTTGTTTGGCCTTTACCGTGGCGGTAAAATCACCAACGAAATCCATATCCGGCCAGGAAGTCACATTCGCGACATCGTTTGAATAAACCGTCCACGCATAAACGCCGTTCGCGATCTGATAATTCGCGTCTGCATAATCGCCGCTGTAATCTCCCTCGATCCAGTTGTTTTTATTACTTTTGAACTCATCGTTGATCACATAATCTGTTGAACTACCGCCGTTCAAAAACGGGACCGAACAAGCAAAAGAAAAGAAGACAAAGAATACCAACACCAAAATGCGAAATAGCTTTTTATTCATTACTCCTCCTAAGTATTAATCGTGCCGCCCAGCGATTGCTTTTAATGCGCTGGGCATCCACATATCGATACTTGATTCTACAATAATCAAGCTGAAAATACTACTCATTACGAACATATATCAATTTTGTAATTTTTAGTCGAATTATGTTATTTATCCTTTTAAGGTCTTTTAGTAAAACGAGATCACCTCAAGTAAGTGATCTCGTTTTCAAAACAAGGTGATTTACTCGTCGTGAGACAACTTGAAACGAGCGACGATCTGCCTGAGGGTTTCAGCTAGATTGGCCAGGGTTTGCGCAGAGGCGTTGACCTCCTGAACCTGGGCTGACATTTCTTCGGTCGACGCAGACACTTCCTGAATTG
>CAZRHZ010000180.1:0-3318 GCA_964599995.1 uncultured Anaerolinea sp.
GGACACGATTAAATCCTCAGTTCGTCGTTATCCGCAGGAGAGGGGACAATTTCACATGGATATTATTGTTTTCGTTCAGGGGTGAGGCACTTCAAATAATACTCATTGATTGGATCTCAATTAAAACCTTATGATTTCAAAATCCATCCCTCACCCTGCATCCCCTCTCCTGCGGGACACGATAAAATCCTCAGTTCATCGTTATTCGCAGGAGAGGGGACATTTTCACACGGATACTCACTTTTCGTTCAGGGGTGAGGAGTTTTTCCCATACAAAAATTATTGAATCCATCATCACCAAATTCCAAGGTTACCTTGCTTGACACGAATTTTGAAAAATTATAGAATTATCCCATCATGGGTATTGGGAGTTCACTCCGCAATACGACACTTTTTCAGCATGGAGAAGAGTTTATGGCAGAACGTTTTGTTGGAACAGTAAAATGGTTCAACCCCGCCAAGGGGTACGGTTTCATCGGCCGTGATGGCGCGGAGGATGTTTTCGTGCACTTTTCCGCGATTGAAATGGAAGGTTACCGGGTCTTGAAAGAAGGCCAACAGGTTGAATTTTCCGTTGAAAAAGGCCCCAAAGGCCTGCAGGCTGCCGAGGTCAAACCCGTCGCCTGACGCGGCTTACACTTCTTGAAAAAAACCCGGTTTCTTCATTCGAGAAACCGGGTTTTCATTATCTTGCTGCAATGGCGCTCTCCATGCGGGTCAGCGCTTGGGTCAGCACTTCTCTTGAGCAGCCAAAATTCAGGCGCACAAAGCCCTCGCCGCCTTCTCCGAAATCCTCACCGCGATTCAGCGCTACTCTCGCTTTATTAAGGAAGAATTGGTACGCTTCCTCGTTCAGCGCCAGCTCCCGGCAATCCAGCCACGCCAGATAGGTCGCGTCGGGCTGGCGCATCTTGATCTGCGGCAGGCGCGTCTTGAGGAAATCCGCCAGAAAATCGCGGTTGCCTTCCAGAATGTGCATCATTTCAGCCAGCCAATCCGCCCCATCCTGATAGGCTGCCAGCGCGGCCGTCAAGCCCATCACGTTCACCCAACCCAGCAGTCCCCGGCGCGCCTGGTCGATCCTTTTCAACAGCTCGGGATCGGTGCAGATCAGCGCGGCGCACTCCAGGCCGGCGATGTTAAAGGTCTTGCTGGGCGCGATGAGGGTCACCGTGCTGCGCGCGATCTCAGGGGAGATCGCAGCGATGGGGATGTGCCGGCTGCCCGAGAAAACCAGGTCGGAATGGATCTCGTCCGAACAGATGACCATCTTGTGGCGCAGGCAGATCTCCGCCAGGCGTTCCAGCTCGCTGCGCGAGAAGACCTTGCCCACCGGGTTGTGCGGATTGCACAACAGCAGGCAGCGCGAATCGCTTTCGATCGCAGCCTCGAGGGCCTCGAAATCCACTTCATAAGAACCATCGCCCTGCCTGACCAGCGGCGCGTGGATGCTTCTGGCGCTCGCGTTGGCGGCCGCCCCCAAAATGGGCGGATAGACCGGCGTCTGGATCAGCAGGGATTCTCCCGGCTTGACCACGCTCTGGCAGACCAGGTTGAAACCCGGCACCACACCGGGGATGAACAGCATGTCTTTGGGCTCGATCTTCCAGCCGTAGCGCTCCTGCATGCGCTTCACCACCGCTTCAGCCAGCTGCGGCGGAGGGAAGGGATACCCGAACACGGCGTGCTCCACCCTTTGGTGCAAGGCCTGCACAACGGCGTCAGGCACCGAAAAATCGGTGTCCGCCACCCATAAGGGCAGTACGTCTTTTTCATACAAGCCCCATTTGATGCAGTCCGTTCCGCGGCGGTCGATCACCTTGATCTGTTCTTTGGTCAATGTCATGCTCCTGGGTTTGGTGTATGCCGATTATAAACCCGACCGCAGTTTTCAGTAGGGTGCTGTCCACCCGGCATCGATCTTGATGACCCACCCAGAAGGTAGGGTGGGTTCTGGCGAACCCACCACTTTCGATTCTCGATCAAAGTCACAGTAGGGTGCTGTCCACCCGGCATGGGTCTTGATGACCCGCCCTACATCCGTCAGGCTGGACACACCATTTTCGGGTAAAAACCTGACTCACCTAAATTTAATGAAAAACTTATTCACACTTGCTCTCCCTGGTAAACCGCATCACCCTCTTGACATCGGGTTTATAATGAAATTAGAAATTTTTTTCTATATCGCTCTTTACCAACCGCATACCCATCACAACTTCAGATTCGTTTCTATTCGTTATAGATATTTTATCCAAACGAAAACGAATCCATCAGCCAATCGTTGGGGCACGTTGCAACGTGCCCCAACCAAGTTTCGCATTAACTATAAAAATCGACCAACCATGGGGGCGGGTCGTCCCTCTCGCTAAACCCGCTCGGGGATGCAGAGATCGCAAACCCGCCCCTATAAAATCGGCGAATAATTGTTTTTAATTGAATCGTAATTGAATTCTATGAATCAATTCTTGATTCGCCTGATTTATTCCGCACCTGACAATTGAATTGAATCGAATTGATTTTAATTAAAACCTGTTTCAATTCGAACCAAACGAATCCGGCCAACCTTTTATCTGGTTACCTCTGATATACTACAATTAATTATCATGACTCCAATCACCCCCTCCCCCCTCCCTACCCTCGACCTGCTGGCCGCGGCAGGCTGGCAAGATTACGCCCTCCTCGATTCAGGCGGCGGATTCAAACTCGAGCAATTCGGACCCGCGCGCCTGGTGCGCCCCGAGCCCGAAGCCGTGTGGAGCCAGGCCCTGCCCGATTCCGAATGGAAGAAGGCCGACGCGCTCTACAAGCCCTCCCCAGAGGAGAACGGCGGGCACTGGGAGTACCGCAAGAAACTGCCTGAGCGCTGGCTGATGCGCTACGGCGCGCTTTCCTTCTGGGCCATGACCTCCGCCTCGCGCCACCTGGGCGTCTTCCCTGAGCAATCCGTGCAGTGGGACTGGGCGGACGAGGTCATCCAGAGATCCGGCTGCAAGCCCAAAGTGCTCAACCTGTTCGGCTACACCGGCATGGCCTCGCTGGCCGCCGCCCGCTCCGGCGCGCAGGTCACCCACCTGGATGCCTCGCGCAAGGTGGTCTTGTGGGCCAAAGACAACCAGGCCGCTTCGAACCTGTCCAACGCTCCCATCCGCTGGATCATCGACGACGCGCTCAAATTCGTGCAGCGCGAAATCCGCCGCGGAGCCCAATACGACGGCATCATCCTCGACCCGCCCAAATTCGGTCGCGGCCCCAAGGGCGAGGTGTGGGAATTCTACAAACTGCTGGCGGACCTGCTGGATTCCTGCCGCCAGATCCTGT
>CAZRHZ010000180.1:3418-4481 GCA_964599995.1 uncultured Anaerolinea sp.
TGGGAATTCTACAAACTGCTGGCGGACCTGCTGGATTCCTGCCGCCAGATCCTGTCGCCCGATCCGCTCTTCGTGCAGCTCACCGCCTACGCAGTCAAAGCCTCACCCGTCACCCTCTATTACGCCGTGAGCGAGATGATGTCCAAATTCAACGGAAAAACCCAGGCCGGCGAGATCGGGCTGACCGAAACATCCGCCGGGCGTTTTCTATCCACCGCGATCTTCGCGCGCTGGTCGCGCAGTTGATCATCCAACCATTCTGAGGAGGAACGATGGCAAACAAACTTTCAAGCAGTTGGTCGCTCATTAAATCCAGTGCCAAGGTGTTGAACGCCGATAAGGAACTGATGGTCTTTCCGATCCTGTCCGGCATCAGCATGATCCTGTTGACGGCCGTGTTCTTTGTGCCCATGCTGCTGATCGGCTATTTCGGCCAGGTGGCCAATGACGGCCTGCAGATCGCGGATTACATCATCCTCTTCCTGTTCTACCTCATCCAATACCTGGCCATCTTCTTCAGCAACACCGCCCTGGTGGGGGCCGCCCTGATCCGCATCCGCGGCGGGGACCCCACGGTCAGGGACGGTTTGAAGATCGCCTTCAGCCGCTTCATGCCCATTTTCCTCTACGCCCTGATCGCAGCCACGGTCGGCATGATCCTCAGCCTGATCCGAAATCGCGGCAACAGCATCACCCGCACCCTCGCCTCCATCGGCGGGTTTGTGTGGAATGTCGCCACCTTCCTGGTGGTGCCGATTCTGGCCGTGGAAAACGTTGGCCCGATCGAAGCCATCAAACGCAGCGTCGCCTACCTGAAAAAGACCTGGGGCGAACAGTTGATCGGAAACTTTGGCATCGGCACCGTCTTCGGCCTGCTCTTCTTCATCTTCATCGTGGTGGCAGGGTTGCTCGTTTTCCTGCTGGTCAGCATCAACGCCCAGGCTTGGGCTTACATTGCGCTGGCTGCCGTGTCGCTCATTTTCATTTTGGGCTTGAGTCTCGTCCACTCCACGCTCAACGGCATCTACACCGCTGCGGTCTACCAGTTCGCGGTCAGCGGGGA
>CAZRHZ010000181.1:0-4462 GCA_964599995.1 uncultured Anaerolinea sp.
CTTTTGCGAACAGTTTTGACTTCGAACCGAATATTATTTGATCTCGCAGAAGCGATTGACGCGCGCTTCAATGACCTTTAGGCTGTCTTGCCAGAAGGCCTTCTTGCGAATGTCAATGCCAAAGCGAGCGGCCAGATCGGCTGCGGTACCCTCGCCTGTGCTGGAAAGCAGGTTCTTGTAATCCGGCACAAACGCGGCGCCACGTTTCTGGTAGATTGCATAAAGACCGGTGGCAAACAACAAGCCAAAGGCATACGGGTAGTTGTAGAACGAAAGGGCTGCTGAATAATAATGGGGTTTCCAGGTCCACATCCACTTCTGCAGGTACTTGGGATCCAGTCCATCGCCATAAGTTGCTTTTTGCGCGTTTTCCATCATCTCGCACAACTCGTCTGCGTTGAGCTCCGATTTCTCGCGGCGTTCGAAGACTTCTTTTTCAAACAGGTAGCGTGAGTAGATGTCAACGATCACCTGTGCGTCACCAATCAACTGGGCGTCCAAGATGAACAGCTCTTCCTTCGGGTTCTTCACCTGTTTGAGGGCGGCTGTCGTGACGATGGTCTCGCACATGATCGATGCGGTTTCTGCCATGGTCATGGGTGTGTTCTTCATCAATTCGGTCTTTCCTGCCTTTTGCATGCAGTCATTGTGAAAACCATGCCCAAGTTCGTGAGCCAATGTGGAAATTTGCTCAAGCGAACCGTCAAAGTTGCACAAGATGCGGCTTTCTTTCACACTAGGGACTTCCATGCAGAAAGCGCCACCGCGTTTACCATCGCGTTGTTCAGAGTCAATCCAGTGGTTATCAAATGCCCGCTGCGCGAAACCCTTCAGGTCCGGTGAGAATCCGCCGAAATGCTCCAGAATGAAGGCTTTGGCTTCTTCATAACCATAATTGGTCTTTGATTCGCCAACCGGGGCATAAATATTCCACCACTGCAGCTTCTTTGCGCCAAAAAGGGCGGCTTTGGCCTTGTAGTATTTTCGGAACATGGGGAAGGAGTCTTTCATGGCATCCAACATGGCTTCGAGAGTCTCTCGATCAATGCGGGCAGTATCGATTGAGCTGTGGATCGCATCTTTTCGTCCACGGTGGCGGTTCAGGGTGTTAACTTCACCCTTGATCCCGTTCATGGCTGCTGCCAGGGGTTCCTTCACTGTTTCCCAGGCCTTGTTCTCAGCTTCATAAGCTCTGCGGCGAACGTCTTCGTCAGGATGGCTGCGCATGTTGATCAACGCGGGCATGGGCAGTTTCTGAACCTTGCCATCCAATTCAAAATCCACGCTCAATTGCGAGGTAACCGTGCCCTGAAGTTTTTCCCAGGCGTTCCCACCGCTCAGAGATAACTCAGAGGCGAGAGACTCTTCAGCAGGCGACATCAGGTACTTGCTTTGCTCCGCGGCTTCTTTCAGGAAGAACGCATGGGCTTTCACGATCTCGTTCAACTTCTCAATGGTGGGCAATTGGGAGGCTACTTTCCCAATCCAGGTTTGAGCCTGGGTGAAGATCTGCGAAATTTTCACGCCAACCAGCTCGTATTCTGAAAGTTTTTTGAGGGCTTCCTTGTTATACGAGTCTGTGGAGATGAATGATTCAAGGTATACGCGCATGGTACCCGCCACAAGCGAGATTTTATTAAAGCGGTCAATCAAGACAGCAGCAGTCTCGGCGATTACAGCGTCAGAAGAACCGGCATCCACGGCGGACACTTTTTCTGTAAGAAAATCTTCTTGCTCCTTGATCAATTTTTGCAGTTTCTTGAAATCTGATGCATATTGCAGTGAAGACAGAGAGGGATAAACGTTCGTTAAATCCCAATGGTACTGATTCTTCGTGGTCATATTTGCTCCTTTAGATGGTAGAGATGGTATTGAAAAATTGTGATATATTCTTAATAAAAAGTACGAAATCTTTATAAAAACTCAATAATTTTACGAACTCTTTTAGAAAATTGAAAATAACCCGAATCTTTTTTGCTCTTTTTTCGTACATTGATTATATACAATAATAAGGAGAAAATCGAATGGAAAACTCATTAAATAATGCGGAAAATCGTCCTGTTTCAGGTTTCACGGACCTGCGTTTCAAGGCCGTGGGCAAGATCATTCTCACACAAAGCGACCATGAAGGCCTGGTCATCCACGCTGACCCTGAGATCTTGCAGCGCATCCATACGGATGTCAAAGACGGAGTTCTGGTGATCGATTACGATTCCACGTGGCGGGATTGGACGGGGATCAATTTTCTCGACAAAGGTTCGATCAATTTCGAATTGACCATGAAAGACATCAGCTCTTTGGAAATTTCAGGGGTTGGTAATCTGGATGCGGCCTCGATCACGACCAGTTCTTTGGCTTTGAAACTCGCCGGTCCTGGTTCGATCACCATTGGAACGCTTCAGGTTAACACAATGACCGTTGATATGTCAGGGGTTGGTTCGATCGATGTGGCCGGTAAGTGCGCTGACCTGAATCTCGGTCTAAGCGGCGCTGGCAGCTTTAAAGCTCCCCGATTGGAAGCCGGACGAGCCACTGTGAAATTATCAGGTGTTGGCAGTGCCACCCTTTGGGCGACTGAAACGCTTGACGCGAATCTCTCAGGCATCGGTGCGGTGGAATATTTCGGAAACTGCAAAGTTTCACAGAAAGTTTCAGGTGTGGGTGTGCTAAAATATCTAGGGAACCGTTAGGCTTATCAGACAACAACCTGACGGGTGGGAGAGCATATGGCACAGAATCGCACTCGCAAGATCGTGGTGGCCGGAGTATTGAGCGCCATCACCGTTGTTTTAGGCTTCACTCACTGGGGATTCATCCCCTGGGGATTGGCATCCTTCTCCATTATGCAGGTGCCCGCCATCATTGGCGCCATCCTTGAAGGACCGCTGGTGGGCGGCGTCATCGGCCTGATCTTTGGCCTGTTCAGCATGTTCCAGGCTGCAACAGCACCCACCGGACCGCTGGATCCCCTGTTCGTCAACCCCCTGCTATCCGTGCTGCCGCGTATCTTCATTGGACCGGTGGCCTGGTTGGTGTGGAATGGCCTGAAGAAGCTGCCCGTGGTTGGCATGATCCTAGGTGGGTTCGTGGGCAGCCTCACCAACACCGCGCTTGTGCTTGGCATGCTCGGTATCGTGTTCGGCAAAACCGCGCAGGTCACCTCAGTGTTGGGAGAGAACGTCTGGAAAGCCCTGTGGGGAGTGGCGATCGCCAACGGCTTACCCGAGGCGGCGCTGTCTGCGGTGGTCACGCTGATCGTGGTGGCCGCGGTGCGCCAGATCAAGATCGGCAAAAAGACCGGCGCCGACCTGTAATCCGAGTTTTCAACACATCCTGACGATCTCACACGCAGAGAATGGCGAGTGAGATCGTTATGCTTATTAAGAGGAAGAGCACGTCTTTACCACTGATGGTTGATTCGTGCAGGCTGGTGCGCAGGTCGAGATAGCCGTAAGCACGCGCGTCCATGGCGAGGGCCATGTTCTCGGCACGCCGCAGGCTGATGACGAAGAGCGGCACGAGTAGCGGGATGATCTGGCGCACGCGGGAAAACGGATTGCGGGTTTTGGAACCCCAATCTGAGCCGCGCGAAGCCTGGGCTTTGGCGATGCGCTCGGCGGTCTGTGCCAAAAAGGGGATGAAGCGCAGCATGACCTGAACGACCATGACCAGATCCATGGTGTGGATCTTCAGACGGTTGAGCGGCTTGAGCAGCAGCTGCAGACCATGGATCATCTCGGATGTGGAGATGCAGAAGGAAGCCAGACTCAAGCACAGGATCAAATCCGTAAAGCGCAGCAGAAGGGTGATGCCCGCCAGGAGCCCAGCCCATGCGATGTGGAATTTGCCCAGTGTGATCAGAGCTGGTGCATCCGGTGAGTCGACCACAAAAAACACCTGAATCAGCGCGATGATCACCAAAAATGGCAGCGGGGGCAGCAGGCCTTTCAGCGCAAATCCCAGTTTCACCTTCGACAGCATGATTCCGATGATGACAGCCACAATGCCTGCCACCAGCCCGATCCAGGTGATCGAAAAGGTGAAAGCCATGACAAGCAGGGTGAAGGCTGCGATCTTGATGCGCGGATCAAGCCGGTGCAGCACAGACCCGGTAGGGAAGTACTGACCGAGGGTGACCCTGGAGAGGAAGTCAAACTCACCCATGGGGCTGACCTCCTTCGGGACCACGCAGGGCGTTGATCAACTGGCGGTTGGTGACCGTGCTGACCGGCACCGGCCAACCCCTGGCGCGAAAGGCGGAAGCGAAGCGCACCACGGTGGGCTGCCCGAGGGAAGCCCGGGTGATCAAGTCCGCGTCGTTGAAGAGGACGGCGGTATTGCCGGTGGCCAGAGCGCGGCCTTCAGACATGACGGTCAGGTTCTGGGTCAGTTGGGTGATGTCGCCCATGCTGTGCGAACTGAGGATCATGTCAATGCCGCTGGCCTGGAATTTCTTGAGGGT
>CAZRHZ010000182.1:0-4417 GCA_964599995.1 uncultured Anaerolinea sp.
CCGTTCGTCACCTGGAAGTGCAAACCCGGCAAGGCCTTGACCCTGTGGCCGGTGCGCTCATTGACCTCCTCAATGCCATGCTCGAGGATCTGCCTTATGCAGTCGCTGTAGGTGCGGTCAAATTCGGTCATGGGTGCCATTCCTTGAGCCATTCAGATAACTTGTTTAAGCCGTCAGTGTAATCAGAAAAGCGGATTTCAGTGATCACGGCCGGGCTGCCGCGCGCCATGCGCGAGATTTTAACCTTGTCTTCCATCAAAAGCACCACGGGAATGTGATGCTCTCGGGCAATTTCGATCTCTTGCCCCACACCCAATGAGGGAACTCCCACGTACGCGATTACAAGGTCTGACTCGATCACTTTGCTGCTGTCGAGTTGGTAAACATCCTGTGCGGTCAATAGAGGATTCTTGATTGGGTCAGTATTCAAATGAGGGACGTATGCGTCAATATTGTACTGTTTGCAAAGTTTTCCAATGGCTTCATAAAACGGTTTTAAGCCGGTCAGGGTCTCGATTCCAGTCAGAGCGCCTGAAACATAAGCTTTCATCGGTTCGCGCCTCCAACCGATTTGATGTTCTCGTTCTGATAGAACCCATCATAACCCTGAGTGCCGCCGTCGATCTCAAAAAACACGAGCTGAAGTAACCGCGCTCCTTTTTCCAGCCTGACCCCTTGCGGGTTGTAAACGTTCAACAGGCTTTGACTGCGTCCGTTGTATCCGGCGTCCCACACTGCCGTGCCCACCGAGACTGCCATACGCAGCAGGCTGGAGCGCGGCCGCCCCAGCGCCATCACGTCCACTGGCAGGTGTACGATCTCGTTGAAGGTGATCAGATACTCTCCCTGAGGTAGATCGAGCCATCCGTCAGTAAACTCCAGGTCGATCATGGCCGGTAACTGCCGGTCTTTATTCTCCCTGCCAAGCTGCCCGCCGCTTTGAAAGGCTTGCACTGCCAGCAGGCTAAGGTCCACACCGTTTGGCTGAACCTGCTGATCGGGGTCGTACAACCCCTCGACCAGAGGAGGATTGCGTTTTAACATCTCTTTGATCTTTGCAGCAGACAACACGGATCCCATCTTTTTCTCCGGCAACCTTGATTGATCAGCTACCGGATCGTCCGGCCGCCATCTATAGTCAGAATTTGACCGGTAATGTAATCCTCGGTCATCAAGAACAGCACCGCCCTGGCCACATCTTCAGGGGTTCCAAAGCGTTTGAGCGGAATGCCCTTTTCAAGCCGCTGCCACTTCTCAGGGTCATAACCTTCTGGCATCAGCACCGGTCCGGGCAGCACCGCGTTCACCCGCATCGTGGGTGCCAGTGCCAGCGCGGTAGAAAGGGTCAGCATGCGCAGCGCAGCCTTGGAAGAGCTGTGATGCGTGAAATATTTGGTGGGCACAACAGCCGATTCATCCAGCACGTTCACGATCGAACCGCCCGTTCCAGCCTGCATGACGGCGGCTGCCGCTTGGCTAAAGAAGAAGGGTCCGCGTGCGTTCACATCGAATGCGGCGTCCCAGTTTTCTTGAGTGATCTCCATGAACGGGATTTCCTGCATGATCGAGGCGGAGTTGACCAATCCGTCCAGGCGTTCAAAACGTTCCACGACCGCTTGTACCGTCGCTTTGATCTGTCTTACCTCTGCCTGGTCGCATTTAAAAGAAGCTGCTTTCACCCCCAGCGCTCCAATTTCATCGATCGTGCGTTGGGCTTCTGTTCCCGAAGAATGGTAGGTGATGGCAATATCCGCGCCTTCGCGCGCCAGCGCCAGCGCAATGGATTTTCCCACGCGGTGCGCCCCACCGGTAATCAGCACCACCTTGCCGCTTAAGACTCCCACACGACACTCCTGTTCCTGTGTTCTAAACCCATCAAACAGATTGGCTTCATATTCGCCAACCTGTTTGATGCGTGTATGACTATGTATAGATGATCATCCATGAAACATCCATTCAGGAAGAAGTATGTTTCAATTAAAGTCCTGAACGGAATCAAAAATCAACGGAACACGCCCCACCCAGGCAAGCCAGTTCCTGGGCAGCGGTGGTCAAGTCTTTTTCCTCATAGTAATACAGCTTCGAGAAATCAATGTTCGGGAATCGTGACGCCAATTCGTTATAGCGCTCTTCATCGATCTCTTCATAAGGCATTTGGTTGAACAGTGAGTCGTACGAGGGCAAAAAGGTCATTCCACCGATCACGTCCTGGTGCTCCCAGACCCATTTGATGATGTCAATGATCTCATCCGGTTTGTACGTGATCGTTACACTCGGATTGTGCTCCGTCCAGTGCAGTTTGTTCTGCAGCCAGTACTCGCACTGCACCATCGCCGGGCGGGATTCACGCGTGATGGCATGATCGGGTGATTTGACCGGGAAGTGCACCACCCAGGTAGTGGCGTTCTCGATGGTCTGTCCGTTCTCGGGGCTCATGGGAACACCCGCATCGCGCAAGACCTTGAAGATTGGCGAATGCGTTCCAACCCGCACATTGCGCACATAGTAGGGCGACCAGCGCGGGTGCAAACCGGGTGAGCAATCCAAAAGTTGCGAGGAATTGCCAGAAGGCTTGACACAGGTGACCGCCACGGATTGATTGATGCCGAGCATTTCTGCGTATTTTTTGTTGGTTTCAACTGCAAAATGGCGCAGCTTTTCCTGAACTTCCGGGTCTTGGGCGATCGGAGAATCCATTTGCCCGTTGATATCCACCCCCAGCAACCTTTCTTCTTCGCAATTCTTGCGCCAGATATCCCGCAGCCCTGGGAAGTTAGTGGCCATGGATTGGATGGTGCCGATGATGGTCGCCAGTTCCACTTTTTCCTTCAGGGTCTCATAAGTGTCTTCACTGCGTGCGACGGCGATGCTCAGGTTGCAGAACTCATAAGGCCGCAGGACGATCTCACCGCAGGGGTTGGTACCGAAATCTGTTTTTACGCGCCGCTCAGGGATGGTATTATGCGCTGCCCGCCGGTTGAAAAGGCCTGGCTCTCCGCGTCCTGACAGGTGCATGTCTGCCAAAATGTTGAAAACTTCCAACTGGGTCAGTTTTCGGTCGGGGCAGACCAGCGAATTGTTGGCATTCCAGCGCTGGCTGTTCTCACGCTCAAAATCACCCGACTTGCAGCGCCGCATTTCCACGTCGTCGAAGTCGAACAGCGAGATCATCGCCGTGCGGCGCACGCCACCCGAAACCGCGGCGTTGCCCACCTCGCACATGATATCGTGCGCGTCGATGGTGCGGATGAATCCGCCCTGCTGCGCCAGTACCCGGCCACGGGCGAAATCCAGCATCTTGCGTAAGGGTTCGGGGCCCGATGCCCTGCCGCCCTTGGTGCGTAAAGGCGAGCCTGCTGGCCGAATCTCGGAATAATCGAATTTAATGTCTTTCCCCGCAAACCAGGTTTCCAGTCCGGCGCGCAAAGCGGCCGCCCAACCTTCCGCAGAATCCTCGATGACCATGGTCGAAACGGGTCCGGCGATCTGGCGGTGCACACGCGGAAAATTCTCCACGTAGACCTTCTCGACTGAAAAACCCACACCGCAACCGCTCATCGAGATGATCAGGGCTTCGACAAATGAATCGATGCTGTCCACGGGTAAATAAGAGCAGTTGTAGATGGTGATGTTATTGCGGCGTGCTGCCGGACCGGCCATGGCTAACAGACGCATGGAAGGCATGGCGCGCATCTCCAGAATACCCTTGCGGATTCTGGCGTACGTCTCTTCGGTTAGTTTGGAATCTGATAATTCACGCAGATAATCCGTGGCACGATCAACCGTTTCGACCCAGGTCTCGCGGTGCGCCATTTCATAATTAAAGCGCGAATACTTGTCATAAAATTGGAATTTTTGAAGTTGGGTCGGGAAATAGGCGTCTGATTCGTCGAACGCCTTGCGAATTTCAAGGGGAACAGGTCTTTGCTGGCGCATCTTGGCGTGTTCTGCCCGGTAAAGGATATAGTGTTTGGCCGCGGAGAATTCGCCAAGAGATTGCAGCGTCATTTCAACGATATCCTGGATGGCCTCCACGCTTGGCCTGTCATACTTGCTGGCCACCACGTTGACTGCCCGTTTGGCGATCACTTCAATAGGTAATACGGGTGTTTTCCCGATCGTTTCGAAACAGCGCCTGATCGCGTTTTCGATCCTTTCAATATTAAATGGGACGACTCTGCCATCCCGTTTGATCACCGTACTGGGAACGACAACAATTTCTTGTCCGAAAGGTTCGTCTTCATGTGCTGGGGTTTCATGATTAACATTAATCGATTTTTTGTCTAACTTCGACATGACCAGACTCCTGAGGCAGCGATATTTGCTTGTTTCAAAAAGTACCCCCCATATATGGGGGTATAAATCGATCCCCCCTACTATATATAGGATGTACGTCAATCTTAGCACATTTGGTCTG
>CAZRHZ010000183.1:0-4363 GCA_964599995.1 uncultured Anaerolinea sp.
CACCGCATCATCGATGTGGTCTCCGATCGCATCAAGCAATTGGATTCAGAGATTGCCTCCAAATCAGGATATCAGATTAGCGGTTCAAGCATTTTATACTCGGGGGTTTGCCCCCAATGTCAACTTTCATACCAATAAAAAGGAGAAAAAATGGAAACAACTGCAGTTCAACCCACCACATTGCCGAGGATCGGTGAAAAAGCCCCTTCCTTTACCGCTGTCACCACCCAGGGCAACATCAATTTCCCTGAAGACTACAAGGGAAGTTGGGTCATCTTGTTCAGCCACCCGGCTGACTTCACCCCCGTCTGTACCTCGGAGTTCATGACCTTTGCCAGCATGGAAGACAAGTTCAACCAGGCCAACACCAAGCTGGTGGGATTGTCGGTCGACGGCCTCTACAGCCACATCGCCTGGCTTCGCACCATCAAGGACAAAATCGAATACAAGGGCATGAAGAATGTCGAGGTCAAATTCCCGCTCATTGAAGATATCACCATGGAAGTGGCCCACAAGTACGGCATGATCCAACCCGGCGAGAGCAACACCAAGGCGGTGCGCGCCGTGTTTGTGATCGACCCCAAAGGCATCATTCGCACCATCATCTACTACCCGCTCAGCCTCGGCCGTAATTTTGAAGAGCTTTACCGGGTTATCATCGCCCTGCAAACCGCGGACGAGTTCTCCGTGGCCACCCCCGCCGATTGGCAGCCCGGTGATGAGGTGATCGTGCCTACTGCCGGCTCTTGCGGCGTGGCCAAAAACCGCATGGAAGGCAAGGAAGGTGAAATGCACTGTTACGACTGGTTCTTCTGCACCAAGAAACTGGATAAAGAAACCGTTCTGAAAAAAGTGCTCAAACAATAAACAACCCAATAAATCGATAAATATACTGGAGGAAAAATGATTTCTAACGCGTTGGTAAAAACCATCAATGAACAGATCAACAAGGAACTCTTCTCGGCCTATCTCTACCTCTCCATGGGTGCGTATTTTGAGGGCAAGAACCTGCCCGGGTTCGCCAACTGGATGAAAGTCCAGGCGGGAGAAGAGTACGGCCACGCCATGAAGTTCTTCCACCATCTGGTGGAGCGGGGGGCGAAGGTGGAACTGAAAGCCATTGCCGCTCCGCAGGTGGATTGGAAATCCAATCTCGAGGTGGTCAAGCAGGTCAAGGAACACGAGCAGTTCATCACCGCTTCGATCAACGCCCTCTACGAACAGGCGCTGGCTGAAAAGGATTATCCCGCCCAGATCATGCTGCAGTGGTTCATCAACGAGCAGGTCGAGGAGGAAAAGAACGCTGAGGACCTCATCCACCAGGTCGGCGCCGTCGAAGGCAACGCCCTCGGGCTGGTCATGTTGGACCAATATCTCGGCAAGCGCGGCGCGGATTAACCCAAGCCTGATATTCAATATACTGGTAGAAACATCGGCTGCGTCCCCTTGGGGGCGCGGCCTTTTTGTGTGAGCGACCAAATCCTCCGAAAACCCTGAAGAAGTCTGGACAAGCGTTATAATGGGGAGCAATGTTCTCTCCGGAACGCAGGATCTTTATCAAGAGAAGCGCAAATGATCGGTTTTTTGGTCTTCCCTTGTTTTGACTGGTAAAATAGTGTTTCAAACAGCGCAAATCTCATGATTTTGCCTTATAATAGGGTTGTGTTCCAATAAACGCTCAGTCTAGAAGACATACCCCGAAAAACATCGCACAAACAGGAGCAAGCCGTGTATCGAATCCTTTCCAAACAAACCTTGAGTGAAGCGGTCAAGCTGATGGTGGTCGAGGCGCCCGTGGTGGCGCGCAAAGCCCAGGCCGGGCAGTTCGTCATCGTGCGCACGACCGAAGGAGCTGAGCGCATCCCGCTCACCATCGCTGATTTCGACCGCCAGGCCGGCAGCATCACCCTCATCTTCCAGGAGGTGGGCAAATCCACCAAACAGATGGGCTTGCTCGAGGTCGGCGAGGGGTTCGAGAACGTGGCCGGCCCGCTCGGACACGCCACCGAGGTGGAAAACTTCGGTACGGTCGTGGTGGTGGGCGGCGGAGTGGGCATCGCTCCGCTCTTCCCGATCACCCGTGCGCTCAAACAGGCCGGCAACAAGGTGCTCGGCATCATTGGCGCGCGCAGCCAGGACCTGCTCTTCTGGGAAGATCGCATGGCCGTGTTCTGCGATGAACTGACTGTCATGACCGACGACGGCTCCAAAGGCCGCAAGGGTCTGGTGACTGAAGCGCTCAAAGAGATCCTCGAGCAGCAAAAGGTCGACAAGGTCTGGGCCATCGGCCCCGGCATCATGATGAAATTCGTCGCCGCGACCACCAAGCCCTTTGAAGTGGAGACCATCGTCTCGCTTAACACCATCATGATCGACGGCACGGGCATGTGCGGCGGCTGCCGCGTGGTCACCAGCGGCGGACCCAAGTTCGTCTGCGTGGACGGCCCCGAGTTCGACGCCCAGCACGTGGATTGGGACAACCTGCTGCAGCGCATGACCTTCTACAAGGCCGAAGAGAAAGAAAGCCTGCGCTTGTGGGAAGAACATCAATGCAGACTCGAACCCGAGATCAAAAAGGCAGGCATGTAAACTTATGAGCCCTCGAACCATCATCCCAACTCGCATTCCCATGGCGGAACAACCCGCCGATGTTCGCAAACACAACTTCAGTGAAGTGCCGCTCGGCTTCACCCCCGAGCAGGCCATGCAAGAAGCCAAACGCTGTCTGCAGTGCGCCAAACCCGGCTGTATGCAGGGCTGCCCGGTCAACATCAACATCCCCGGCTTTCTGCACCTGGTCGAGATCGGCGACTTCAGGGGCGCGGTCAACCTGATCAAAGAAACCAACGCTTTGCCCGCCATCACCGGGCGCGTCTGCCCGCAGGAAAGCCAGTGCGAAGGCGTGTGCGTGATGTGCAAGAAGTACGAGGCCGTCTCCATTGGCAGGCTCGAGCGCTTCGTGGCAGATTGGGAGGCCCAGCAGGGTCCACCCGAGATTCCCGAACTGCCCGCCCCCACCGGAAAGAAGGTGGCGGTGGTCGGCTCCGGCCCGGCCGGGCTGACCGTGGCCGCGGACCTGGCGCGTCTGGGGCACCACGTGACCATCTTCGAAGCCCTGCACGAGGCGGGCGGCGTGCTGGTTTACGGCATCCCCGAGTTCCGTCTGCCCAAGGCCATCGTCAAGCGCGAAGTGGACTACGTGTGCGGTCTGGGCGTTTCGATCAAGAAGGATTTCATCGTGGGCAACTCGATCAGCGTGGATGAACTGCTGGAAGAGTTCGACGCGGTCTTCTTGGGCTCCGGCGCGGGGCTGCCTTGGTTCCTCAACATCCCCGGCGAAAACCTGGGTGGCGTGTACTCCTCCAACGAGTACCTGACGCGCGCCAACCTGATGAAGGCCTACAAGTTCCCCGAGTACGACACACCCATCGCGGTGGGGCAGCGGGTGATCACCATCGGGGGCGGCAACACCGCCATGGATTCGTCGCGCACCGCCCTGCGGCTGGGAGCGAAGGAATCCATCATCGTCTACCGCCGCTCGATGGCCGAACTGCCCGCGCGCAAGGAAGAGATCCATCATGCCGAACAGGAGGGCGTGATCTTCAACATCCTGACCACCCCCATCAAGTTTGTGGGTGAGAACGGCCGCCTGAGCGGGCTGGAATGCACCAAAAACGAGCTAGGTGAGCCGGATGCCAGCGGACGCCGGCGCCCGGTCGAGATCCCCGGGTCGAACTTCATGATCCCGTGCGACGTGGCCATTGTGGCCATCGGCCAGAGCCCCAGCCCGATCATCCCCAGCACCACGCCCGACCTGCAGACCGGCAAGGGCGGCATTGTGGTGGTGGACCAGGCCAGCATGAAGACCTCGAAGAAGGGCGTCTTCGCGGGCGGAGACGTGATCACCGGCGGCGCCACCGTCATCCTCGCCATGGGGCAGGCCAAGATCGCCGCCAAAGCCATGCACGAGTATTTGAAGACCGGAGAGTGGTAGAGGCCGGGTCGCATTGAGCACATAAATTTTCCGTAGGGTGCATCCCGTTTTTGGGGCCTGTACCAGGTTCATCGGTGATGCACCTTATTTTAATCAAGGGATGGTGGGTTCACCAGAAAATGGGGGTGATTTCGTAGGATGCTTCTCAGTGAACCCAAGACTTAAAAAATTGGTACAATTAAACAGAATTTGAATTTCAACGGTATTGATCTCGCGTTCACGGAGGGATAATGAAAACCTGTCGAAAAATGCTCATCTTTGTTACCATGCTGCTTGTCTCTTCTGCCTGTATGATCACTGACAAGCTCTCTCTGCTGAACGGTAAAACGGAAGGGACGGGTGAACCAGCGGCTGAAACAAATTCAATTC
>CAZRHZ010000184.1:0-1791 GCA_964599995.1 uncultured Anaerolinea sp.
AGAGCGCGTCTTGCGCCAAACACTGATCGCGGTCTCCCTGATCGTGGGCACGGTCATCCTGATCGCCCTGACCCGCTACCTGGGCGTAACCGGCATTCTTACCCCCTCGCGCCCGCCGCAGACGGTATTGGTCTTGATCGTGCTGTGTGCCATTTTGGGGCTCTCAGCTTTGATCACAATGGCCACCCGGAAGAGCGGCGTCTCACCCCTTTTTTGGGCCCTTTCCATCGGTCTCATTCTATTGATCTTTGTGGCGCTCAAGCTGCCGGTTCTCACCCTGTGGTTCAGCCGCGTTTTTCGCGCTTGGAGCGGGCAATCGCCTGAACTGGCTGCCGCGCTGGACCTGCGCTGGCTGGGTTTTAGTTACATCGCCTTTCGCCTCATCCACACCCTGCGCGAGCGCCAGAACGGACGCCTGCCAGGCATGTCGTTGGAAGAATACTTCACTTATGTGTTGTTCTTTCCAGCCATCAGTGCCGGGCCGATCGACCGCAGCGAGCGTTTCATTAAAGACCTGCGCCAATCCTTTTCTCCTTCCGCTGAAGGGTTCGGCACAGCATTACGGCGCATCGTGGTGGGTTTGTTCAAAAAATTTGTGCTGGCTGACTTGCTGGCCCTTATTGCGCTCAACAGCACCAACGCCGAGCAATTACGTTCGATAGGCTGGGCGTGGCTGATCGTTTTTGCCTATGCTTTGCAGATCTTCTTTGATTTCAGCGGCTACACCGACCTGGCCATCGGCATGGGACAGCTCATGGGTATTAAGCTGCCCGAGAACTTCAATTCACCTTACCTCAAACCCAATCTGACTCAGTTCTGGAACAACTGGCACATGACCCTCACCCAGTGGATCCGCGCTTATGTGTTCAACCCGCTCACGCGCAGCCTGCGCTCGGCGCAGAAACCTGTGCCGGTCTGGGGGGTGGTCTTGATCACCCAACTGGTCACCATGACGCTGATCGGATTGTGGCACGGCATCACGCTCAACTTCCTGTTCTGGGGGCTGTGGCATGGCCTGGGGCTCTTCATCCAGAACCGCTGGTCTGACTGGACCAAACCGCTCTCGGCGAAAATTCAGGAGCGGGCTGGTCTGAGCCGTGTGGTGACCACCTTCACCACGTTGCTCACCTTTGTTTACGTTTCTCTGGGTTGGGTCTGGTTCGCGCTGCCCAGCACGGCGCAGTCGCTGCAGGTTTTCGCGCGCCTGTTCGGGATGGGAGGTTAAGCCATGACCCCTCGCTTCTACCGCAACGTGCTGCTCAAAGGATTGGCCATTTTCATCGTGTTCAACCTGCTGTGGGCGCTGTTTACTCCCTCCTTGGGGAAGGGTTCTTCATATAATATTCTTTTTCCTGGCCGTGAGCGGCTGCCCTTCGGTGAGGATTCCTCACAATCTTACAACCTCAGCCTTGATAATCTGGATGCCATGTTCGCATCACTCAGGTTGAATGGAACCCCGAACCCCACTCGCCAAGAACGCTCGGGGGCGCAAAATTCGCGAAACTCAGATGAATTCCGCGTCATCGTGATTGGCGATTCTTCCACGTGGGGCACACTGCTGCGCCCGGAGGAAACACTGGCCGGGCAGTTGGACGCCGCCGGTCTGACCAGCGCGGATGGCAGGACCGTCAGGGTTTACAACCTGGGTTATCCGACCCTTTCGCTGACCAAGGACCTGATGATCCTCGATCAAGCCATGGCGTATGATCCCGACCTGATCTTGTGGCCGCTGACGCTGGAATCCTTCCCGCGCGACCGCCAGCTGGAATCACCCATCGTGGCCAACAACAC
>CAZRHZ010000184.1:1891-4321 GCA_964599995.1 uncultured Anaerolinea sp.
GGTGATTCCAAGGTTTGACATTTTAATTAAATATTGCCATAATGAATTATTGAAATTCCATTTTGGTTCAAAATAAATTTCAAAGGAGAGAAAAGTGAAACAAAAAATGTTGGTTCTGGTTGTGGCATTACTCGTGGCTGCATTGGTGCTCACCGGTTGCGGCAAATCGAGCGGCATCAAGATCGCCACTGATGCGACCTTTGCTCCGTTCGAATATACCGATGAAAATGGTGACCTGATCGGATTCGATATCGACCTGATGAATGCCGTCGCTGAAAAAGCCGGCTTTGAATTTGAGTGGGTGAACGTTCCTTACGACTCAGTGCTGGCTGGACTGTCTGAATGCCAATATGACGCCGCCATCGCTGGTATCAGCATCAGTGATGAAAGAAAGAAAACCATGCTCTTTTCACAACCTTACATGGATGCCGGATTGATCGTGGTCGTTAACACAGAAACCACCGACATCACCAGCATTGATGATCTGGTGGGCAAGACTGTGGCCGCACAATTAGGCACAACAGGTGAAATGGCCGCGCAGGAGATCGAAGGCGTGACCTATAAACCCTACGATTCCTACGAGCTGGCTTTCCTCGAATTGGCCAACAAGGGTGTGGATGCCGTGATCGCCGATAATCCGGTCGCCCTGGGTTACATCGCCGCCAACCCCGAAAAGATCATGGCGGTCGGAGAGGTTTTGAATTTGGAACAGTACGGTATCGCGATCTGCAAGACCAATACAGATCTGCAGGCCAAGATCGACGCTGCTTTGCAAGAATTGATCGATTCTGGTTATGTGGATGAATTGGCTGCCACCTATCTTCAGTAACATTTAACCATCAGGTCTGCGTGGATCTCACGCAGACCTGTTTTTTTAAACTTATTCCACCTTTTAAGGACAGTTAAATGAATCAAGCAAGCGACAAGCGTAACAAGATCTTCGGCGGCAAATATTTCGACCGCTGGTGGATCATGGTAGTGGCAGTCGTGGGGCTTATTCTGCTGCTCGTTTTTGCTCAACCGAAACCGTACAAAGACATTGTGATCTTTGTGCGGGAGGGGATTTGGACAACCGTCTACCTCACTCTAGTCTCGTTTGTGTTGGTGATGGTATTTGGATTATTGGTGGCTCTGGCCAGACTATCCAAATCAACCGTTGTGCGCGGCATTTCCACGGTCTATGTGGAAGTGATCCGCGGCATCCCCATGCTGGTTCAACTAATTTTCTGGTATTTCGCCTTTCCTTCTGTCATGCAGCAATTGGGTCATTTATTCAATATTCAGTCCATGATCGACTATCGGGCAAACGCGGTGGCAATGGCTATTTTGGGGTTGACCGTGGGTTACAGCGCGTACATGAGCGAGGTTTACCGGGCAGGCATTCAAAGCATCTCCAAAGGCCAGATGGAAGCGGCCCGCAGCCTGGGAATGACCTACTTCCAGGCCATGCGCCATGTCATCATCCCGCAGGCCATCCGTGTGATCCTTCCGCCAGTGGGGAATGAATTCATCACTTTGCTCAAAGACTCCTCCCTGGTGTCGGTGGTCTCGGTGGCGGATATGACCCGCCGTGGACGTGAGTTCATGGCCGCCCACTTCATTCCGATCCAGACCTGGGTGATGATCGCCCTGCTGTACCTGGTGATGACCCTGCTGGCAGCCCGGCTGGTCACTTACCTCGAACGTAAATTCAAGATGGAGCGATAGCCATGACGCCGATCATTCATATTAAAGATGTCCACAAGCACTTCGGCGCTGTGCATGCCCTGAAAGGCGTTAGTTTGGATGTCAACCGCGGTGAGGTGGTGGTGATTATCGGACCCTCCGGGTCTGGTAAATCCACCATGTTGCGCTGCATCAACCGTCTGGAAGAATTCGACAGCGGCAAGATCATCGTGGACGACATTCCCCTCGACAGCGCAGAAAACATCAACGCCGTGCGCACCGAAGTCGGCATGGTGTTTCAACAGTTCAACTTGTTCCCCCATCTGACAGTGATGGAGAACATCACCCTGGCCCAAAAGATCATCCGCAAACGCGGCAAAATTGAGGCGGAGAACATCGCCCGCGAATTGCTGGTCAAGGTGGGAATCCCTGAAAAGGCGGATTATTTCCCGGGGCAATTGTCGGGTGGTCAGCAGCAGCGTGTAGCCATCGCGAGGGCTCTGGCCATGAATCCCAAGATCATGTTGTTTGATGAGCCGACCTCCGCTCTGGACCCCGAAATGATCCAGGAGGTACTGGACGTGATGCTCAAGCTGGCCAAGGAGGGCATGACCATGGTGGTGGTCTCGCATGAGATCGGTTTTGCCAGGGCCACCGCGGATCGGGTCATCCTGATGGATGCCGGACAAATTATTGAAGAAGCGCCGCCTGAAGTGCTGTTTACCCATCCCAAGGAAGAACGAACCAAGGCCTTTTTAAGCAAAG
>CAZRHZ010000185.1:0-4285 GCA_964599995.1 uncultured Anaerolinea sp.
CCAAAAACCAGCCGCTTGAGCGCTTGATCATCGGTTTAGGTGTCCGCGGGGTGGGCGAGGTAGCGGCGGCTGACCTGGCAAACAAATTCACTGATCTAGAGGCATTGAGCAAGGCGACAGCTCTTCAACTTCAGCAAATGGAAGGCTTTGGACCAAACACAGCGGAGGCCATCGTGGACTGGTTCGCGCGGTCTTCAAACCAAATGTTGATCGAAAAATTAAGGCAAGTTGGCGTTTGGCCTGTGGCCAGCCAAGAGATGAGTGCTTCAAAACGCTGGTATCTGGATGGCAAGACCTTTGTAATCACTGGAACCTTGCCGACCTTGTCACGCGATCAGGCCAAAGACTATATCGAGCTGAACGGCGGAAAAGTGACCGACAGCGTCAGCAAGAAAACCGATTATCTGGTGGTGGGCGAAAACGCGGGTTCCAAATTGGAGAAAGCCATCAGTCTGGGGGTTCCCAGATTGAGCGAAGACGATCTGCGCAACCTGGTCAGCAAATTGGAAAAAGAAAATGGCTGAAGCCGAGCTCCATCTGCGCGCGGGACGTGAAAAATCGGTACTCACAAGGCACCCGTGGATCTTCGCATCTGCTGTCGAGCGCGTGGTAGGTAACCCGGGCAGCGGCGAAACGGTCAGCGTCTTCGACGCCAGGAAAACCCTGATCGCCAAAGCCGCTTACAGCCCCGCTTCGCAGATCCGCGCCAGGGTGTGGACGCAGGACGTGACAGAAACCATTGATCGGGATTTCTTGCATCGGAAGATCAAGAGTTCCATTGAAAGACGCGCATTTCTGCGCACAACCGAAAACTCCAACGCCCTGCGCCTGATCTATGGCGAAGCCGATCGCGTCCCCGGTCTGGTGGTGGACCAATATGACCAGGCACTGGTGATGCAGATCCTCTCTGCGGGGCCTGAAGCCTTCAGGAGCGAGATCATTGAGATCCTGGACGACTTGCTCCATCCAACGCTCATCATGGAACGTTCCGATGTGGAGGTGCGCCTTCTTGAAGGACTGCCCGAACGAAAGGGAGTTGTTCAAGGAAGCCTGACAGGGGAAGAGATCGAAATACACGAAAATGGAATTCGCTATCAGGTGAACCTGAGTGAAGGCCAAAAGACCGGTTTCTACATCGATCAACGCCGCAACCGGCAGAAAGTCTTTGAGCTGTCGCAGGGCAAAGACGTTTTGAACTGCTTCTGTTACACCGGCGGTTTTACGCTCAACGCGCTGGTAGGGAAAGCCAGTTCTGTGCTTTCTGTGGATTCATCGGGTCCCGCGCTGGAACAATTACGACGAAACATCGATTTGAACAGTCTTTCATCTAGCAACCATGAAGAAATCGAAGGGGATGTGTTCACAGTACTGCGAAAATTCAGAGACCAGGCCAAATCCTTTGACCTGATCGTGCTGGACCCACCCAAGTTCGCGCCCACCATCTCGCAGGCCGAAAAGGCTTCGCGGGCTTATAAAGACATTAATCTACTGGCCATCAAACTGCTGCGACCGGGCGGCCTGTTGGTCACGTTTTCATGCTCGGGTGGGATTTCACGCGACCTGTTCCAAAAGATCATAGCGGGCGCTGCCCTGGATGCAGGCGTGGATCTGCGTGTGATCGACCAGCTTTCGCAGTCGCCGGACCACCCTGTGCTGCTCAGTTTTCCAGAAAGTTTTTATCTCAAAGGATTGGTGTGTAAAAAATAGAAGTAGCGGCAATTCGTGATTGCCGCTACTAAGATTACACCTCTGGTCATGCCAGAATTTCAGGTGGAGATGGCGGGAATTGAACCCGCGTCCGAACGATTAGACCCACGAACATCTACAAGCGTAGTTCGTCTTGTGTCTCGCCTCTCAGTGTAAAACGAACAAAAGCGCTGGTCGGCCAGCCGCTCAGACCCGAAAGTCCTCTTTCGCGCAACCCACGGCTTGCTGCGCGGCACTTGAACTTTGTGACGTCCGCTCTGCTACCGGTTCAAGAGCGGAGCAGGAAGACGTGACGCTTCTTAGGGCGTCAGATGAGCGTTGCGACTCGACGCTTAGGCGGCGAGGGGCATTGCTGCATAGGAAGTGCGATTGGCACTTAATTGGTGTACTGATTTATCGAGTTCGGTACCTCTCGGCTTGCCGTCCGGGACCAGCCTCGCCCGTCGAAGCCTGTCATCCCCGGGAATTAGATTATACCTTCAAACAATTGCTGTAGTATTAACAAAACATAAAAACGGACACTAAATGTATAATTGACCAGTTGATTCAATTCATTAAAGTCGTACAAGATCGATAAAAACACACCTTCCTCTGGAAAAGATCTGAGTTTGATCTAGGTGAATTTATTTCGCATAATGAGGTGATTCATGATCACATACTATAAAGGGAACGAAAAAACCGGCATCATCGAAATGAAAGAAGTAACCGAAGAGATCTGGATCAATGTTATTGATCCAACCAATAAGGAAAAAGAGACCATCAGCAAGCTGGGCATTCCATCAGATTTCATCACCTATTCTTTGGACCTGGACGAACGGCCGCGTACAGAAAAAGAAGACGATGGAACCACATTGATCTTGATCAAAATTCCATTTTATGTGGGGGATCAATTGGATGTCCCATACACTACCATCCCCTTGGGAATCATTTTTAACGATAAATTTGTTATGACAATTTGTAAACGACAAAACGCGATATTGGATGAACTTCTAAAGTCGAAATATAAAGGTTTCTCCATTGCAAAGCGCATCCGATTTATCCTGCGGATATTGTTGTTGACAGCCACAACATTTCTTGCCTTTCTGAGAAGGATCAATACGCACGTTGAGAAAGTGGAAGATAAACTGCAGGCGTCCATGCAGAACAAAGAAGTGCTGGAGCTGTTGAAATATCAAAAAAGCCTGGTTTATTTTGAAACAGCCTTGAAATCCAATGAGTTGATGCTTGAAAGGCTGCAAAAGACAAAATTATTCAACAGGTACGACGAAGATGAAGATTTACTGGAAGATGTTTTAACAGAAAATCAACAGGCCATTGAAATGGTGGCCATCGCCGAGAATATTCTCAGCTCTACGATGGATGCCTTCGCCTCAATCATCTCTAACAACCTGAATGTGGTCATGAAATTTTTGGCTTCCGTCACCATCGTTTTAAGTATTCCCACCATCGTGACCAGCTATTTTGGCATGAATGTGCCGATCCCCTTTGCTGACCAACCCTGGGCTTATCTGGGGATCATTGCCCTGTTCGTGGTGATCTGCATTTTGGTTGTGCTCATCTTTATCCGCAAGAACTGGTTTTAAAACAAAAAATCGCTTTTTTCAAAGCAATTCATGTAGTGGACCGGACAGGACTCGAACCTGCGACCTTCTCTGTGTAAGAGAGACGCTCTAACCAACTGAGCTACCAGTCCGCTGGCTATTATACTATATTGTTTAGAATCCTTTCTGCTTTTACGAAAAATTACATTTTATACCCATTAAAATTTATCCCCTTTTTATCAGTACAAACCATTTCCTGTAGATAATATATATAATAGCTTTATCGATTGAGTTTATTTCGAGAATAGAGTAGTGTAACTTGGAGTGGGCAGAAATATGGATTTTTTGGACCTTCGAACCATACTCATCGGATTCACATTATGCGACCTGGTTTGTGCATTTGTATTGATCAGTTTGTGGTGGCAAAACCGGCAACGCTATAACGGGTTATTTTTCTGGGTGGTTGATTTTGGGCTGAATTTTTTCGGCATGTTGTTATTGGCACTACGGGGGCAAATACCAGATTTCTTTTCCATGTTTTTGGGTAATTTGTGTATCGTTTTGGGAACCTGGTTTCTTTTTTTAGGCACAGAAAGATTCCTGAATGTTAAAAAGAAACAGATTCAGAATATCATTTTGCTGGTGGTTTTTATCGGCCTGCAAAGTTTCTTCATATACATAAATCCAAACTTGAGCGCGCGCAATATTTTGGTTTCTGCTGTGATGGTGATCTTGTGCGCCCAAATGACCTGGACCTTGTTCACCCATCGTAATGTGAAGATCAGAGAGATCACCCATTGGATGGGATTCTTCAGTGTGATCTATGTCTTGATTGGCGTCTTCAGGATCGTTATCGAAATTCTATATCCATCTGGAGAACATTTATTTGAAGCCACAGTTTATGAACAATTCATTTATCTTGCGTTTCAAACCATCTATATCGCGCTGACGTTTTTCTTGTTTCTCATGGTGAATCGACGTCTTTTCATTGATCTTGAATCTGATATTGACGAACGCTTGCGAACTGAAGCTGAGCT
>CAZRHZ010000186.1:0-4278 GCA_964599995.1 uncultured Anaerolinea sp.
TACCGCTACATGCAGCAGTGCGTGGTGCTCGGCCGCGGATACAACTACGCCACGGCCTTCGAGTGGGCCATCAAGCTCAAGGAATTAACCTACATCGGCGCGGAACCTTATTCCTCGGCGGATTTCGCCCACGGTCCCATCGCCATCGTGGAGCGGGGCTTTCCGGTGCTGGCGGTTGCGCCCAAAGGTGCGGTCTTCGAATCCATGCTTGAGATGATCCAGAAATTACGCCACGAGTTGAAGGCCGAACTGGTGGTCATTTCCAATGACCAACGCGCCCTCGACCTGGCCGAGGTGCCGTTGATGCTGCCGGCTGACCTGCCGGAGTGGCTCAGTCCCATCCCTGCCATCGTGGCGGGCCAGCTCTTCGCCTTTCACCTGACTTGCGCCAAAGGATACGACTCAGAGCAGCCGCGCGTCATCCAGAAGATCACACAGACGGAGTAATCCGAGTTTTTTCGCTAAACTCCGAAAAGATGGGTTAGGGCACAGCGCGCTGTGCCCTAATTTGCCTAAGATCAGGCAATGAGCGATTTGCACTTGTGGTCCAACCAGGGCATAAAATTCCATTCTTCCAAATAGATGCGATTGATTCGATGTTTGGCCCGAAATGGTCATTTCTCATGGAATTTTAGGAAATCATTCTCAAAAGAAAAAGAGACGGAATTATGCTAATATTAAAGAACCCAAACAGCACAACACGACGCTGGAGAACCAATAGGGGTGAAATCATGCCATGGAAAATCAACCATAATACAGACCAAAATATTATCGAATTAACTTACTTCGGTCAGGTGACGGCCAATGATCTGACAGACGCTTTCATGGCCGCAAAAGATCTGTCTCAGAAGGAAGACATCAAAAAATGTCTGGCTGATTGCACCGACATGCTTGGCGGACACTCAATCATGAATTTATACGCCATCATTGAGCTCCTGGAAGGCTTTAAGTTACACAGATTGAAAGAAGCTTTGTTGCTGCCGTCATTGCAAGCCTCCAAGAAAGACGTGGAATTTTATGAGACTGCCTGTGTTAACAGGGGGTTCAATGTAAAAATTTTCAACAATTATCAGCAAGCAGTGGAGTGGTTGTTGGAGTAATCGATCTTTTTTCACGAATGGCGAATACCTTTATTTTCCCTCCTCGTTGACTTTTAGTAAAAAATATCTTGATCACCTTGGCACCATCCAGGGGGATTTTGGCAAAGGGTTGATTCAACAAGATCCATCAACAGCCACCCTTGATTGGTGAAGGTCAATCGATTGAGGAAGAATACTGGCAAATGGTTCCCATGGCCTCAAAAAAAATCCACCCCGATAAAATCGGGGTGGATGCGGCCACGATTAATTAGACTGGTTTTCCCTTGTAGAAATAGGGCACAATGAAGGTCCAGCCCAGCATCAACAACGCTGCGATCCAGGGGATCTGCAGGCCGTATTCGGCGAAGGGGCCGCCCAACGCATAGACCCACAGGATGAATGAAATGGACGAGATGATCACATGCGTCCAATCGATGGGGTGTTTGACGTTTGGTTGACCTTCGATATTCTTGGTTTCCGCGGCGATGAAAATAATGGTGAAGATCAGGCAGGCCGCCGCCCAGACCGCCAGACCGATCTTCTGGCCTTGCGGGATGATGCCGATGCCGGCCACGTAGATGGCCGCGACCTCGCCAGGGATCAGGTTCTTCAGGCGGTCCCAATATTTATCCATGTCATTTCCGGTTCGAATCGCGTCATCCCTGTCGGTCGCCCCGGATTTTGTAACTGACTGCACAATTCTCCTACCCATCATTCCTCCTTAAATCGAATAAGACTTCTGATAAGATATAAACTGCCGGTGGGGAAACGGCACACAAAAAACAGGGGTTGTCAAAAAGGGGCAGGTGGGTTGTTGGCAGCTTGAATGAGGGTGTGAAGAGCTTGAGTGTGAAAAATGAGTTCCTGGATGATGACTTTGTGTGGTCCTGCGTGTTTCAGCGGGGAGAGCTTACCCTGTTTGATCCCCACGCCTTTCATTATAGTGGCAGAGAGCCAAAAGTCAATTGACAATCGCCATGTTGTGGAATCGTTTCAGACACCATTGAACGATTATCTCCTCAGGTTCATAACCAATAAATTGCCACTCATCGTTCATTGCTTTTCAGCGTATAATCGTCACCAATCATCTCAAGCACACGCGGAGGCTTTATGGCAAAGGTTCGGCGATACAAGATTCATCAGCAACTGCTTTCGATCGGCGACGATTACTGGATCGAGGACGAGGACGGCCAGAAAGCCTTCAAGGTGGATGGCAAAGCCCTGCGCCTGCGCAAGACCCTCATTTTGGAGGACGGTGCGGGCAAGCCGCTCTGCAAGATCCAGGAACGCATGCTGCGCATCAAAGACACCATGGAGATCGAAGACGCCGATGGCAAACGCATTGCGCTGGTCAAGAAAGCCCTCATCGCCCCCCTGCAAGACCGCTGGGTGGTGCGTGTGCGTAACGGTTCCGACCTGAAAGTGGTGGGCAGTATCCTCGACCACGAATACGTGATCAAAGACGGCCTGAGGCGGGTGGCCGAGATCTCGAAGAAATGGTTCCATCTGGCAGATACTTATGGGATCGAGATCGACGCCGACCAGGAAGACGTGCTGATCCTCACAGTGGCCATTGCCATTGACATGATGGCGCACGACTAAACCTCCCAACCATCCAAACCAAACACCCTTTGAAACCTGAATAAATTTTTAATTTATTCAGGTTTCACTGTATTTTTATTCCATCTCCGGCGAGATTCCGGTATTAATAGAATGCTGCAGATCACCCGAAAAGCGTTCCAACATTAGTGGTTTGAGTGAGAAGGCTATACATTCGATTGAGAAAGGAAGGTCTGAATCGATGGGTGGTTTGAATTGTATATTCGCCGGAGGAGATCAATGCAACTTTTGAAAAAAGTGAAATTGGAAAATCTAAAGATCGGGCTTCGCCTAACCCTGGCATTTGTGTTTATTGCCTTGTTGATCTTGGGGTTGGGGATTTTTGCCAACCAGAACCTGATGAAACTGAACGATCAACTGAAGGGCATGTATTCGAACAACCTGGTGCCGATCAGTCAGATCTCAACGATCAATTCCAATTTTGCCAACATCCGCGGCGATATCTATCGTTATCTGGTCGTGGATGATCGACGCGCTGAAACGCGCGTGACCATCGAGTCTCGCATGCAGGCGATCGAAGATGGGTTTAACGAATATGCCGGAAGATCGGCACTCTCGAAAGAAGAGCGGGATTTGGCTGCGCAGTTGGCGACAGAACTGTTGAATTTTCGTCTTGCGATCAATGATTTCATGATGAATGTTGACAGCGGTGATACGGCGGTGGTGTTGAGTTCATTAGACAAGGGTGGCGACATCTATGTTGCCAGCCAGAATGTATCCACCATCCTGGACCAAATGAGTCAAATGAGCTTTTCTCTGGCAGAAGAAACCCAGGTGGCGGCTGCCAAAGATTTCAAGAGCTCCAGAGTTGTGATGATCATCGTCTCTCTCGTGGGCATGGCTTTGGCCATCTTCGCGGGTTCATTCATGGGCAATTCAATAACCAAACCATTAAAAATCGTGATCAAAGCGAGTGACGCATTGTCTCAGGGGGATCTGTTGAGAGACATGGCGCAGCGCGAAAAAGAAAACATGATTCAGCGTAAGGATGAAATGGGCGATATTGGCAGGTCGTTTGCCAAAATCATCCAATATATGCAAGATGGCAGTCGGGCGGCAAATATGATCGCTGCCAATGACCTTTCAATCGACGTCGTTCCATTTTCCGAGAAAGATGAATTGTGCAACGCTTTCAGAAATATGGTGGAAAGCCTGAGAATGACGATTCAGAAAGTGGCTCAAAGTGCAAACGATGTTGGCTCAGCGGCTGAAGAATTGGCGCAGGCCGCAGCCCAGGCCGGGCAGGCCACGGGTCAAATTGCCACCACCATCCAGCAGGTGGCCAAGGGCACCCAAGATCAAACGGCAGCGGTGACCAAGACGGCTGTTTCAGTGGATCAGATGAGCCAGGCCATTGATGGCGTGGCGCGTGGAGCGCAGGAACAGAGCAGCTCGGTGTCAAAGGCTTCGAACATCACCGACCAGATCAACACGGCCATCCAGAAGGTGGCGGAAAGCATCGCGTCGGTAACCACGGATTCGAATGCGGCCGCAGAAGCAGCCCGCAAGGGCACGCAGACGGTTGAGAAGACTTTGATCGGCATGCAGAGCATCAAAGAGAAGGTGGGGGTCTCGGCGG